>NZ_JBEYWX010000002.1:0-330422 GCF_040644655.1 Streptomyces sp. NPDC046931 | reverse complement strand
GCGGAGCAGGACCCCGAGCCCGAGACTACGACCGAGCCCGAGCCCGAGCCCGAGCCCGAGCCCGTCGCGGAGGAGAAGCCCCAGCCGGCGGCGCAGGCCACGACCGAAACCAAGCCGGAGGCGGAAGAGAAGCCCCAGCCGGAGACCACGACCGAGCACGCGCCGGAGGCCGAGCCGACGGCGGAGGAGAGGCCCCAGGGCGCGAAGCCCGAAGGCGAAGCCGCCGCCGAGGTGACCACCGCGACGACCGAGACCACCGGGACCACGGAGCCGGAGGCTGCCGCAGAGCCCGAGCCGGCCGTGGAAGTGGAACCGGAGGTCACCCCGGAACCGGAGGCTGCTGAGCCCGAGGCCGAGGCGCCCGCCGAGGTCACGTCGGAGGCTGAGCAGGCTGAGCCGACGGCCACGGACCCCGAGCCCGCGGTGGAACCCGAGCCCAAGCCGGAAGCGGTCGCCGAGACCACCCCCGAACCCGTCGCCGAGACGGCCCCCGAACCGAGCCCCGAGCCCGAGGCCGCGAAGGAGCCGGAGCCGGTGGCTGCCGCCCCCGAGCCGGTCGCCGCCGCCGACGGCGCGGCCGAGGCCCCGGTGGACGCCGACGGCGCAGCCGATGCGAAGCCAGCTCTGAGCCTCGCTCGCGTGAGGTCCCGCGCCCCCGGTCTCGTCACCGCCTACAAGGCCGCCGCCACCGCCCTCGACAAGCACGGCCTCACCGGCACCCGGGCCAAGGTCTACCTCGTGCTGGACCGCTCCGCCTCCATGCGCCCGTACTACAAGGACGGCTCCGCGCAGGCGCTCGGCGAGCAGGTCCTCGCCCTCGCCGCCCACCTCGACCCCGAGGCCACGGTGCACGTGGTCTTCTTCTCCACCGAGCTGGACGGCACGGGAGAGCTGACCCTCGCGGAGTACGAGAACAAGATCGACGATCTCCACGCGGGCCTCGGCCGCATGGGCCGTACGAGCTACCACGCGGCGGTGGAGGCGGTCACGAGCCACCACGACAAGTCCGCGGACCCCGCCCTCCCCGCCCTGGTGGTCTTCCAGACGGACGGCGCCCCGGACGCGAAGACCCCCGCCACCCAGTCCCTCGCGGACGCCACGAAGAGCCACCCCGCCCTCTTCTTCTCCTTCATCGCGTTCGGCGACCCGGAGAACAAGGCTTTCGACTACCTCCGCAAGCTGAAGACGGACAACACGGCCCACTTCCTGGCCGGCGAGACTCCCCGCGAGCTCACGGACACGGAGGTCTACGAGGGCGTACTGGCGAACTGGCGCCCGTAAACCTCCGCCCGGCCCGGCCGCACGGCGACCGCGGCGACCGACGCCGCCCGCTTCTCACCCCGTAGAACGAGAGGCGGGCGGCGTGCCCGTGTCGGCTACGATTTCAAGGTTCGTAGACGATGAAAGACGGTCCGGAAACCGACGATCATCACCCCACGTAGCGACTTGGGAGCAGCCCGCGATGGCTCGACACCTCATCACCAGCGCCCTTCCGTACATCAACGGGATCAAGCACCTGGGCAACATGGTGGGGTCCATGCTCCCGGCGGACGTGTACTCCCGCTATCTGCGCCAGCGCGGCCACGACGTGCTCTTCATCTGCGCGACCGACGAGCACGGCACCCCCGCCGAGCTGGCGGCCAAGGAGCTGGGCCTGCCGGTCGACGAGTTCTGCGCCCAGGCGCATGACGCCCAGAAGGCGGTGTACGACGGCTTCAAACTGGCGTTCGACTACTTCGGCCGCAGCTCGTCCCCGCAGAACCGCGAGATCACGCAGGAGATCGCCCGCGAGCTCAAGGCGAACGGGTTCATCGAGGAGCGGGCCATCCGCCAGGTGTACTCGAACGCCGACGGCCGCTTCCTGCCCGACCGGTACATCATCGGCACCTGCCCGCACTGCGGCTACGACAAGGCCCGCGGCGACCAGTGCGAGAACTGCACCCGCGTCCTCGACCCCACGGACCTGATCGATCCGCGCTCGGCGATCAGCGGCAGCAGCGACCTCGAGGTCCGCGAGACCAAGCACCTCTTCCTCCTCCAGTCCGCGCTGGCCGGGGAGGTCGAGGCATGGGTCGACGAGCGCGCCGACACCTGGCCGGTGCTCGCCTCCTCGATCGCCCGCAAGTGGCTCACCGAGGGCCTGCACGACCGTGCCATCACCCGTGACCTGGACTGGGGCGTCCCCGTCCCGGCCGACACCTGGCCCGAACTGGCCGCCGAGGGCAAGGTCTTCTACGTCTGGTTCGACGCCCCGATCGAGTACATCGGCGCGACGAAGGAGTGGGCGGACCAGGACCCGCAGAACCGGGACTGGCGTTCATGGTGGTGGGAGTCCGAGGCCGATGTCCGCTACACCCAGTTCATGGGCAAGGACAACGTGCCCTTCCACAGCGTGATGTTCCCGGCGACCCTGCTGGGCACCCGCGCGCCGTGGAAGAAGGTCGACGTCATCAAGGCCTTCAACTGGCTCAACTACTACGGCGGCAAGTTCTCCACCTCGCAGAAGCGCGGCGTCTTCACGCACGACGCGCTGGAGATCCTGCCCGCCGACTACTGGCGTTACTTCATGATGGCGAACGCGCCGGAGTCGGACGACACGTCCTTCACCTGGGAGCACTTCACGGCCACGGTGAACAAGGACCTCGCGGACACCCTGGGCAACTTCGTCAACCGGGTGCTGTCCTTCTCCCGCAAGCGCTTCGGCGACGCGGTGCCGGAGGGCGGCGAGCCGGGCGAGGCCGAGGCGCGGCTCGGTGAGGAGATCGGGCGCCGCCTCGCGGAGTACGAGGAGCACATGGAGGCCATCCAGTTCCGCAAGGCGGCGGCCTCGCTGCGCGCCCTGTGGTCGGCCGGCAACTCCTACCTGGAGGAGAAGGCCCCCTGGCTGGAGATCAAGACCAACAAGGAGGGCGCGGCCCTCACCCTGCGCACGGCGATGAACCTGATCCACCTTTACGCGGTGGTCTCGGAGCCGTTCATCCCGACATCCTCGGCGGCCATGCGCGCGGCCTTCGACCTGAAGGACGACACGGCCACGTGGGTGACGCACGAGGAGGCGAAGTCCCTCACCACGGTCCGGCCCGGCACGCCGTTCACGGTTCCCCCGGTGCTGTTCGCGAAGCTGACGGACGAGGACCTGACCGCGTACAAGGAGCGCTTCGGCGGCGAGTCGGAGTAGCTCGCCGCAAGGCGCACCGCCCGCACAGGGCAGAGGCCCGGGAAGCGTCCGCTTCCCGGGCTCCGCGCCGCCACAGGTCCTCGAGCCCTCCGACGGGCCCGACGGTCTCCCCGCTCCTCGGGCAGGTCCAGACCGCCTCGCCCCCTACCACCGTCGCGGTCGGCGGATGCGTGTCCGGGTGCACCGGGCAGCGCGGCCAGACCGCCGGGGCGCCCTCGGACCACGGAGCCTCGACCGCCCGGTCCCGCATCCGGTCCGCGAGGTACGCCAGACGCTCCGCCGGTGTGTCACCGGGGCCTTCGCTCACCCCTTGTCCGCTGCCGTCCGGCGCATAGAGCACCAGCCCGTACCCCCTCAGGGTGATACGCGTCGTCATGCGGGAAGGTCCCACACGAAAGTGGCCCGGAACCGGCCATCGGTTCCGAGCCACCCGAACCGCGGCGCTCACCGCACCGCCCGGCTCCGCTCCTACTTCGGCTGCGGCTTCCGCACCGACAGGTGCAGCTCCCTCAGCCGCTCCTCCGGCAGCTCCGTCGGCGCGCCCATCATCAGGTCCTGCGCGTTGCCGTTGAGCGGGAACGCGATGGTCTCGCGGATGTTCGGCTCGTCGGCCAGCAGCATCACGATGCGGTCGACACCCGGCGCGATACCGCCGTGCGGCGGGGCGCCGAAGCGGAAGGCGCGGAGCATGCCGGCGAACTGCTCCTCGACGGTCTCGCGGTCGTATCCCGCGATCTCGAAGGCCTTGAGCATGATCTCCGGCTCATGGTTCCGGATGGCGCCCGAGGACAGCTCGACACCGTTGCAGACGATGTCGTACTGCCAGCCCAGGATGTCCAGCGGGTCCTGGGTCTGAAGCGCCTCCAGGCCGCCCTGCGGCATCGAGAACGGGTTGTGCGAGAAGTCGATCTTGCCGGTCTCCTCGTCCTTCTCGTACATCGGGAAGTCGACGACCCAGCAGAAGCGGAAGACGCCCTCCTCGAAGTGGCCGGCCCGCTTGGCGGCCTCCACCCGCACCGCGCCCATGACCTTCGAGACCTCGTCGAACTCGCCGGCGCCGAAGAAGACGGCGTGCCCGGCGGCCAGCTGGAGCCGCTTCGTGA
This sequence comes from Streptomyces sp. NPDC046931, assembly GCF_040644655.1. NCBI lineage: Bacteria > Bacillati > Actinomycetota > Actinomycetes > Kitasatosporales > Streptomycetaceae > Streptomyces > Streptomyces sp. NPDC046931. Next base: position 326,141 of record NZ_JBEYWX010000002.1, on the reverse strand, counting down.
GCTCCGCGACGTTCTCCTCGGTCAGGAACTTCGCGATCGGGCCGGTCAGCGAGCCGTCCTCGGCGACGCGCACCCAGGCCAGGCCCTTGGCACCCAGTGAGACGGCGTACTCACCGAGCTGGTCGAAGAACTTCCGGGGCTGGTCCTGCACGGCCGGCACCGGCAGTGCGCGCACGTGCCTGCCCGCGAAGGCCTTGAACTCCGAGCCCTCGAAGACATCGGTGATGTCGACGAGCTCCAGCTTGGCGCGCAGGTCCGGCTTGTCGGATCCGTACTTGAGCATGGCCTCGCGGAACGGGATCCGCGGGAAGGGCGAGGTGACGTGACGGCCTCCGCCGAACTCCTCGAAGATCTCGGTCATGAGCTTCTCGATCGGCTGGAAGACGTCCTCCTGCTCGACGAAGCTCATCTCGACGTCGAGCTGGTAGAACTCGCCCGGCGAGCGGTCCGCGCGGGCGTCCTCGTCACGGAAGCAGGGCGCGATCTGGAAGTAGCGGTCGAAGCCGGAGATCATCAGCAGCTGCTTGAACTGCTGCGGCGCCTGCGGCAGCGCGTAGAACCTGCCCGGGTGCAGACGGGAGGGGACGACGAAGTCGCGGGCGCCCTCGGGGGAGGTGGCGCTGAGGATCGGGGTCGCCATCTCGTTGAAACCCATCGCCGCCATCTTGTGGCGGATGGCCGAGATCACCGACGTACGCAGCAGGATGTTGCGGTGCATGCGCTCGCGGCGCAGGTCCAGGAAGCGGTACTCCAGGCGCCGCTCCTCGTTCACCCCGTCCTCGGTGTTGATCGTGAAGGGGAGCGGAGCCGCGGCGCCCAGCACCTCGACATCGCCGACCTCGATCTCGATCTCGCCGGTCGGCAGGTCCGGGTTCACGTTCTCCGTGCCGCGGGAGACGACCTTGCCGTCGACACGGACGACCGTCTCCTTGGAGAGCTTGTCGAGCGCCTCGTACGCGGGCGTGCCGGGACGGGCGACAAGCTGCGTGATGCCGTAGTGGTCGCGCAGATCGATGAAGAGGATGCCGCCCAGGTCGCGCCGATTGTGCAGCCAGCCACTCAGCCGGACGTCGCTGCCGACGTCAGAGGCGCGGAGCTCGCCGCAGGTGTGGGACCTGTACCGATGCATCGTCGTTCATCCAGTCTTCGCGGGTCGGGTGTTCCCGGGGTCGCTCGCCCCGGCGCCTCCGGGCGGCCACGGCCCGGACCTACCAAGGGTACCGGCCGCCCCGACATCGCCTCCCCCTACTTATCGGCGACGCTCCGCGAAGACGGCCGTGAGGGCCCTTCCACCTTCGGCGGAGTCCTTCACGCGCCCGGCTGTTCCCCGCGCGCGCCCGGTCCCGGGGGGGCCGGTCCCGGTTCGTCCCCCGGTCCGTACCGCGCCCGCAGCTCGTGGCCGACACCGAACGCCGCCGCGGTCAGCGGCACCGCCAGCAGCATCCCGAGGATCCCGGCGACCGACGCCCCCGCGGTGAGCGCGAGCAGCACCGCGGCCGGGTGCATCCGCACGGTCCGGCTCTGCACCACCGGTTGCAGCACATGCCCGTCCAGCACCTGCACGGCGACGACGACACCGAGCGCCCAGAGCGCGATGACCAGCCCGCGGTCCGCGAGGGCGACCAGGACCGCGACCGCGCCCGAGAGGAAGGCACCGAGGTAGGGGATGTAGGCGCCGACGAAGACGAGCGCGCCCAGCCCGATAGCCCCCGGAACGCCGAGGACCAGCAGCCCCACGGTGGTCAGCGTCGCGTCGATGAGCGCGATGACGGTGGTGCCGCGCATGAATCCCTCGACGGCCGCGAAGGCGCGCCGCGCCACGGCCTCGACGGTGTCGGCGGTGCCGCGCGGGGCGAGCGAGCGCAGCTGGGCCGCCACTCGGTGGGAGTCGCGCAGGAAGAAGAAGACGAGCAGCAGCGCCAGTACGGCCATGGCGATGTACTCGGCGACGACGCTGACCCCGCTGATCACATTGGAGGCGGCGGTGCCACCGAACTTGGAGAGCAGCCCCTTGGAGCTGGTGGCCAGGTTGTCCAGTGAGGTGCCGGCCGCCCCGAAGTACGGCGTGACAGACTTCGCGGCCCGCTTCAGCGAGGACAGGATCTGCTCGCCGGTGTCGACGAGTGCGGTGACGACGATGTACCCGGCCCCGCCGACCACGGTCACGACGGCGACGCAGGTGATCCCGGCCGCGAGCGACCGGTGGACACCGGCCCGCACGAGCCACCGGTGCAGCGGCCCGAGGAGCGCGGTGCCGAGCAGCGCGAGCAGCACGGGCACGACGGCCGTACGGAACTGCCCGCACAGCCGGATCACGATCCAGACGACTCCGGCGACCAGCAGGACGGCGGCACACCAGGCGGCGAGCCGGCGTACGGGCTCGGGAAGGAGCTGCATCCTCCCAGCCGATCACGCGAAGGGCGGGCTGTCCTGTGTGGACAGCCCGCCCGGGTGACGCGGTATCAGGCCGGGCAGCGGTGTGTAGCCGCTGGTCAGGCCTCCCGCGGACCGCTCTCGCTCATCCCGTGCACCGCCGGGACGGTGCCGAGGCGCCCCTTCTGGAAGTCCTCGAAGGCCTGCTGCAGCTCCTCGCGGGTGTTCATCACGAACGGGCCGTAGTGCGCCATGGGCTCACGGATCGGCTGTCCGCCCAGCAGGATGACCTCCAGGTCGGGCGTGTGGGAGTCCTGCTTCTCGTCCGCGCGGACGGTGATCGAGGATCCCGCGCCGAACACGGCGGTCTGGCCGAGGTGGATCGGGCGGCGCTCCGTACCGACGCTGCCGCGGCCGGCCAGGACGTACGCGAGGCCGTTGAAGTCCTCGCGCCAGGGCAGGGTGACCTCGGCGCCCGGTGCCACGGTGGCGTGGATCAGGGTGATCGGCGTGTGCGTGATGCCGGGGCCCCGGTGGCCGTCCAGCTCGCCGGCGATGACGCGGATCAGCGCGCCGCCGTCGGGGGTGGTCAGCAGCTGGACCTGACCGCCGCGGATGTCCTGGTAGCGCGGGGCCATCATCTTGTCCCTGGCGGGGAGGTTGACCCAGAGCTGGATGCCGTGGAACAGGCCGCCGGACACGACGAGCGACTCCGGCGGGGCCTCGATGTGCAGCAGACCCGAGCCCGCGGTCATCCACTGGGTGTCGCCGTTGGTGATGGTGCCGCCACCACCGTTGGAGTCCTGGTGGTCGAAGGTCCCGTCGATGATGTAGGTGACGGTCTCGAAGCCACGGTGGGGGTGCCAGGGGGTGCCCTTGGGCTCGCCCGGCGCGTACTCCACCTCGCCCATCTGATCCATCATGATGAACGGGTCGAGGTGGCGGTAGTGGATCCCGGCGAACGCCCGGCGGACCGGGAAGCCCTCGCCCTCGAAGCCGCTGGGCGCGGTCGTGACACCGAGCACGGGACGGGACACCGCGTCGGCCGACGCGACCACACGGGGCAGGGTCAGCGGGTTTTCTACGGTCACTGCAGGCATGTCGGGACCTCCTTGTGCTTCCACTTTAGTTGACCATTGAACTTTCTGCCACCCCCGAACGCGGAAAGCCCGGAGGGCATTCCCTCCGGGCTTCCATCGCCGCGTGAGTGCGTCAGCAGCTTGGGCCGCTTCAGTTGCTGAAGTACAGGTACTTCCAGGCCCCATAGGTCGTGGAGTTCACGCTGTCACCGGACGATCCGTTGACGTACACCGACCGCGTCCGCGCCCTGATCCCGGACTCGCCGGGCGCCTCCAGACGCACGGCCGACCTGCCGTTCGCGCCGACCGCGAAGTACTGGGAGTCGGCCGGGTACCACCGTCCCTGGTAGTAGACCTGGAGGTCGAAGCGCTGCCGGCGACCCGGGTAGTACGTCATGGCCGTGGTGAGCAGCGGGTCGGTGTTCTTGTGGAACCAGTAGTACGACGTCGAGCCGATTCTGGCCGTCTTGTAGTGCCTGGAGACGGCCGTGGAGACCCTGACCCTGGCGTACGCCGTGACCTTCGCCGTCCCCGGCCTGTACCGGGAGTCACCCGCGAAAACCGCGGTCACGGCCGTGTCGCGGGTCATGTCCAGGGTCACGGACAGGTTGCCGCTGCTGTTGACGGTGCCGGACTTCACCAGCTTCTTCGGCCTGTCCGAACCGAAGGGGTCCGCGTAGATCTCGACCTTGCGGTTCTTGTACGTCGTGCCGAGGTGCGCGGTGAACTTTACGTCGGCGCCGTAGTTGTACAGCTTGCCGTTGTTGTTCAGGGTCAGCGTCGTGGTGGCGCGGGAGACCTCGACCTTGTCGGAGGCGCCGGCCGGCGTGTGCTCGGCGTCGCCCGCGTAGCCGACCTTGTACGTGACCCTGCCGCCGGCCGGCGGGGTGTCCGTGAAGGAGTAGGTGCCGTCCGCCTTCGCCGTGACGGCCGGGAGCGCCTTGCCGCCGGGGCTGTCCAGGTCGACACGGGTGACCGCGAGCTTCACGCCCGCCGGGAGCGGCACGTTCGCAGTGATCCTGCCCTTGACCGTGAGCCGCTTGGCGCGGGTCGCGGAGGCGGGCGCGTCGACCGTGAGGGCCGGCACGCTGAGCGCCGGGCCGGTGTACGCCTTCAGGGTGAAGGTGCTGCCCGTACCGGCCAGGGCGAACAGCCGCGAGGAGTCGGGGGCCCACGCCACCTCGCCGATGCCGGAGGACGTCCCCGTGTCGAAGCGGCGCACCGGAGTGGTGGCGCCCGGCTTGTAGACGGACACATGACGGTCGTAGGCCTGGGCGATCAGACCGCTCGGCGAGACGTCGCCGGACCAGCCCGTCTCCGTGAGTTCCCCGGCCTCCTTGAAGGCCCCGTCGGCGTACGAGAGCTTCCGGGAGCCGTTCCACAGCACCTGGGAGGTGCCGGGTACGAGGTCGATGTCGCCGAAGTACTGCCCGCCCTCGCTCTTGGCGACCAGCGTCGGGGTGGCCCCCGAGACGTCGAGCACGTTCAGCGCGCCCGGGCTGTCGCCGCTGTCGGCGAAGGACAGCAGACCGGGCACGGACGGGTCGGCGTCGAGGGCCGCCGCGTTGTAGTACGGGGCGACCGTGTCCGGGAGCTGTCCGAGGGTCACCGCGGCGGCCGCGTCGGTGGCGGCGGGGTCGATGGAGCCCAGGTTGCCGTGGAAGCCGTCGTCACCCGTGATCCGGTACGAGAACCAGAGCCGTCCGCCCGCGAAGGCGACCTCGCGCGGGTCGGTACCGGCGCCGAGGTCGTAGCGGGTCTTGACCTCCAGGGTGGCCGCGTCCAGGGCCACGATCTCGTGGCTGGTGGGCAGGGACGCGTACAGGGTGAGGCCGTCGTCGGAGAGCGCGAGGTCGCTGGGGCGGCCGAAGCCGACGTTCATGTCGACCAGGGTGCCCTTGTAGTCGGTGGCCAGGATCCGTCCGTTGTCCTGGTCGGCGACGAAGACACGCTGGAGGGCACCGTCGGCGACGAGGCCGACGGGCTGGGCGAGAACGGCCGGCTCGGCCGAGGCGGAGCCCGCCGCGGCCACGCTCAGCGTGACCGAGCCGAAGAGGACCGCGAGCGCCGTCGCGGCCGAAGTGCTGCGCATGCGCACAGTGATGAACCCCCACAAGAGATCCCGGGTTCGCCGGGGAGATGAGAGCGCCGCGCGACACCCGGACGCGACCGCATGAGGGCGGTGACGTGCGGGGCGCGGCTGCCGGGGGCAACTCTATGGCATGGCTGTGACAAACGACGGGCGGATTCACCGGGGCAACGGGCCCCTCGGCCCGGCCTGGTCAGCCGTCAGCGGGGCAGTGGCGTTCAGCTGCCAGCGGGGCAAGAGCGCTCAGCCGTCCGCGAGGCACGGGGCGTCCAGCCGTCCGCGAGGCAAGGGTGACTACCCATACATGCGCCGCATCGCGAACTCCACCATCTGCTCGACCGCCTTCGCGTCGAACACCATCCGGTGCTCCCCCTCCATGTCGAGGACGAACCCGTACCCCGTCGGCAGCAGATCGATCACCTCGGCGCCGGTGATCACGAAGTACTTCGACTCCTTGCCCGCGTATCGCCGCAGCTCCTTCAGCGAGGTGAACATGGGGATCACCGGCTGCTGGGTGTTGTGCAGCGCCAGGAACCCGGGGTTGTCACCGCGCGGGCAGTAGACCTTGGACGTGGCGAAGATCTGCTGGAAGTCCTCGGCGGACATCGACCCGGTGGTGAACGCGCGGACCGCGTCCGCGAGCGAGGGCGGCGACGGCTCGGGATACAGCGGAGGCTGCTGGCCGTATCCGCCGGGCATCTGCCCGCCCGGCATCTGCTGCCCGGGCATCTGCTGCTGCGCCGAGGCGTACTGCTGCTGCGCACCCGCGTTCTGGTAGCCGTACATGCCCCAAAGAGTAGTGGGCCACATATGGATCGTGAGGGGTTGATTCTTATTACCGACGGGTAGCATCATCGGTGCTACTCGTCAGTACTCGAACCAGATGCGAGGAGACAGTGCCTCGCCGATCTCTCTACGGAGCCGTCGCCATGGGGCACTACAAGTCGAATCTCCGCGACATCGAGTTCAACCTCTTCGAGGTGCTCGGCCGCGACAAGCTGTACGGCACCGGCCCGTTCGCGGAGATGGACACGGACACCGCCAAGAGCGTCCTCGAGGAGCTGACCCGCCTCGCGGAGAACGAGCTGGCGGAGTCCTTCGCGGACGCCGACCGCAACCCGCCGGTCTTCGACCCCGAAACGAACACCGCCCCGATCCCCGAGTCCTTCAAGAAGAGCTACAAGGCCTTCATGGACTCCGAGTACTGGCGCCTCGGCCTGCCCGAGGGAATCGGCGGCACGACGGCTCCCCCGTCCCTGATCTGGGCGTACGCGGAGCTGATCCTCGGCTCGAACCCGGCCGTGTGGATGTACTCCTCCGGCCCGGCGTTCGCCGGCATCCTCTACGACGAGGGCAACGAGGTCCAGAAGAAGATCGCGCAGATAGCCGTCGACCGGACCTGGGGCTCCACGATGGTGCTGACCGAGCCGGACGCCGGCTCGGACGTCGGCGCCGGCCGCACCAAGGCGGTCCAGCAGGAGGACGGCTCCTGGCACATCGAGGGCGTGAAGCGCTTCATCACCTCCGGTGAGCACGACATGGAGGAGAACATCCTCCACTACGTACTCGCCCGTCCCGAGGGCGCCGGCCCCGGCACCAAGGGCCTGTCCCTCTTCCTCGTCCCGAAGTACCTCTTCGACTTCGAGACCGGCGAGCTGGGCGAGCGCAACGGCGTCTACGCCACCAACGTCGAGCACAAGATGGGCCTGAAGGCCTCCAACACCTGCGAGATGACCTTCGGTGACCGCCACCCCGCCAAGGGCTGGCTGATCGGCGACAAGCACGACGGCATCCGCCAGATGTTCCGCATCATCGAGTTCGCCCGCATGATGGTCGGCACGAAGGCGATCTCCACGCTGTCCACCGGCTACCTGAACGCCCTGGAGTACGCCAAGGAGCGCGTCCAGGGCCCGGACCTGGCCAACTTCATGGACAAGGCCGCGCCCAAGGTCACCATCACCCACCACCCCGACGTGCGCCGCTCGCTGATGACGCAGAAGGCGTACGCCGAGGGCATGCGGGCACTGGTGCTCTACACCGCCTCCGTCCAGGACGCGATCGCGGTCAAGGAGGCGAACGGCGAGGACGCCGCCACCGAGCACGCCCTCAACGACCTGCTTCTGCCGATCGTCAAGGGCTACGGCTCCGAGAAGGGCTACGAGCAGCTCGCCCAGTCGCTCCAGACCTTCGGCGGCTCCGGCTTCCTGCAGGAGTACCCGATCGAGCAGTACATCCGCGACGCCAAGATCGACACCCTCTACGAGGGCACCACCGCTATCCAGGGCCAGGACTACTTCTTCCGGAAGATCGTCCGCAACCAGGGCGCCGCGCTGAACTCGCTCGCCGAGGACATCAAGAAGTTCCTGGCCATCGGCACCGGCGGCGAGGAGCTGGCCACCGCGCGCGAGCACCTCGCCAAGGCGGCCGTCGAACTGGAGGCCATCGTCGGCCTGATGCTCGCCGACCTCGCGGCCACCGAGCAGGACGTCAAGAACATCTACAAGGTGGGGCTGAACACCACCCGCCTGCTGCTTGCGTCCGGTGATGTGATCGTCGGCTACCTGCTGCTGAAGGGTGCCGCGATCGCCGCCGAGAAGCTCCAGACGGCCTCCGCCAAGGACAAGGCGTTCTACACCGGCAAGATCGCGGCGGCGAAGTTCTTCGCGGCCAACGTCCTGCCGGGCGTGACCCTGGCCCGCAAGGTGGCCGAGGGCGTCGACCTGGACCTCATGGAGCTGGACGAGGCCGCGTTCTAGGACGCGCCGGGCACGGGACGCCGCCGCACGCGGCGCCCCGGCCGGGCCCTGTCCGCCCTGGTCGGCCCGGCCGGCGTGCTCCAACCTCCACATCCTCCTTACGAGGGCCCGCTCCCATCACCGGGAGCGGGCCCTCGCCCGTCGTTAAGGTGAACCCATGAGCACAAGCCCTCGCTTCGACCGCGGCCACACCGACGACCTCATGTCCTTCCTGGCGGCCGGTCCCTCGCCGTACCACGCCGTGGCTCAGTCCGCCGAACGGCTGGAGAAGGCCGGCTTCCGGCAGGTCGCGGAGACGGATGCGTGGGACGGGACGAGCGGCGGCAAGTACGTGCTCCGCGGGGGCGCGATCGTCGCCTGGTACGTCCCCGAGGGCGCCGATCCCCACACGCCGTTCCGGATCGTGGGCGCACACACCGACTCCCCGAACCTGCGGGTGAAGCCGCGGCCGGACAGCGGCGCCCACGGCTGGCGGCAGATCGCGGTCGAGATCTACGGCGGCCCGCTGCTCAACTCCTGGCTGGACCGCGACCTCGGCCTGTCCGGCCGGCTCTCCCTGCGCGACGGCTCCACCCGCCTCGTCAACATCGACAGACCGCTGCTGCGCGTGCCCCAGCTGGCCGTGCACCTGGACCGCTCGGTCTCCACGGAGGGGCTGAAGCTGGACAAGCAGCGTCACCTCCAGCCCATCTGGGGCCTGGGCGAGGACGTCCGGGACGGCGATCTCATCGCGTTTCTGGAGCAGGAGCTGGGCCTGGCCCCGGGCCAGGTGACGGGCTGGGACCTGATGACCCACTCCGTCGAGCCGCCGGCCTATCTCGGCCGGGACAAGGAGCTGGTGGCGGGCCCGCGGATGGACAACCTGCTGTCCGTGCACGCGGCCACCGCGGCGCTCGCGGCCGTCGCCGGCACCGGCACCGCCCTCTCGTTCATCCCGGTGCTCGCGGCCTTCGACCACGAGGAGAACGGCTCCCAGTCCGACACCGGCGCCGACGGCCCACTGCTCGGATCCGTGCTGGAGCGCTCGGTGTTCGCCCGGGGCGGTTCCTACGAGGACCGGGCTCGGGCCTTCGCCGGCTCGGTCTGCCTGTCCTCCGACACCGGGCACGCCGTCCACCCCAACTACCCGGAGCGTCACGACCCGACCCACCACCCGCGGGCGGGTGGCGGCCCCATCCTCAAGGTGAACGTCAACAACCGCTACGCCACGGACGGTTCCGGACGTGCGATCTTCGCGGCCGCCTGCGAGAAGGCGAACGTCCCGTTCCAGACCTTCGTCTCGAACAACGCGATGCCCTGCGGCACGACCATCGGCCCCATCACGGCGGCCCGCCACGGCATCAAGACGGTCGACATCGGCGCGGCGATCCTCTCGATGCACAGCGCCCGCGAACTGTGCGCCGCGGACGACCCGCATCTGCTGGCGAACGCGCTGGTGGCGTTCCTGGAGGGCTGACGCGCGCCGCCGCGGCGGCGGCCCGCTCCTCCAGGCCCGTCACTCGCGCGTCCGTGCGATCGTCCCGGCATGCCCACCGCCCTCCCGGGTACCCGGGTTCTGGGCCGGAAGGACCGGCCCACAGGGAGGGCAGAACTCATGGGCCTGGGTGGATGCATCATCCTGATCGCCGTGGGGGCCATCCTCGCGTTCGCGACCGACTGGCACATGCAGGGCGTCAACCTTCATCTGGTCGGCGTCATCTTCATGGTCGTCGGGCTGATCGGGGTCGCCACGTTCAGCAGCATCTACCGTCGGAGGCGGGTCATGGTGCCGCCCACCCCCGTTGTCGAGGAGGAACGGCACCGTCCCGGCGACGGCTACGGCGGGTACGGGGTCTGACCCCGCACTCGGCCGCCCCGCCGCCTACTCCACGTCCATGCCCGCCAGCACCAGCGGAAGCCGGGTCACACCGCCCTCCGTGACACGGACCGGGACTCCCCAGTCCTGCTGGTGGACGTGGCACGCCGGATACTCGTTCGCCGGATCGTCGTCGCAGGACGCCGCCATCGCCGAGACGTGCAGCACCCCCTCGGATATGGACGGGTTCAGCTCCAGCTCGCGCGCCAGATCCGTGTGGGCCCCGTCGCCCTCGAGCAGCAGCTCGGGCGGGGTCGTGGAGACCAGCAGACGGGTCGAGGGGCCGTAGCGCGTGTCCAGCTTCTGCCCGGCCGGGGCCTGGAACACGACCTCCAACCGGAGCCTGCCGGGCGCCACTTCGGTCGCCGCGCGCTGGGTGCGGTGGGCGACCGACGCGACCTGCACCGCCTCCTCCGGCAGCCGCAGCCGGGTCAGCCGGTGACGGGCGGACTCCACCACCACGATGTCCTCGCCCGCGAGCACCGCGTCCGACGGCTCCCGCAGGTCCGTCGCGAGCGTCGTCACCTCGTCCGTCGCCGGGTCGTAGCGCCGCAGCGCGTGGTTGTAGGTGTCGCTGACCGCCACGGAGCCGTCCGGCAGCGCGGTCACACCCAAGGGATGCTGGAGCAGAGCCTGTTCGGCCGTGCCGTCCCGGTGGCCGAAGTCGAAGAGCCCCGTGCCGACCGCCGTGTGCACCGCGCCGTCCCGGTCCACCCAGCGCAGGGCGCTCGTCTCGGAGTCCGCGAGCCACAGCCGCTCCCCGTCGGCGGACACCGCCAGACCCGACGGCTGTGCGAACCATGCCTGGGCTCCCGGCCCGTCCACCAGACCCTCGTTGGTGGTGCCCGCCGCCACCGCGACCGTGTCCGCCTCGGGGTCGTAGGCCCACAGCTGATGCACGCCCGCCATGGCTATCCACACCCGGCCGCCGAAGACCGCGACGTCCCACGGCGAGGAGAGGTCCACCTCCCGGGCGGGACCGGACGTGGGCGAACCCTGCCACCACTGCTTGCCGGTGCCCGCGAGCGTGGTGACCGACCCGGTCGCCAGGTCCAGGCGGCGCAGCGCGTGGTTCACGGTGTCGGCGACGGCCACCGCGCCGTCGTCCAGCAGCGCCAGGCCCTGAGGCTCGCTGAAGCTCGCCGCCTCGGCCGGACCGTCCGAGAAGCCCCGCAGACCCGAACCGATGCGCCGCACCACCGTCTCGCCGTCCGCCGCCAGCTCCACCAGCTGGTGCCGGGTGGTGTCACTGACCAGGAAGGTGCCGGACGGCAGCAGGAGCGCCTTGCCCGGGAAGCGCAGGGTGGTCGGCTCCGGCTCCGGCGCCACGTAGGGACCGTCGCCGCGGCGCAGGGTGCCCTTCGCCTCGTGCTCGTCTTCCAGTTCCTCGACGAGCCGCGCCATCGCGTGGGCATGACCTTCACCCGCGTGCTGGGCGACCACGTACCCCTCGGGGTCGATGACCACGAGCGTCGGCCAGGCGCGCACGGCGTACTGCTTCCAGGTGGCGAGCTCCGGGTCGTCGAGGACGGGGTGCTCCACCCCGTACCGCTCGACGGCGTCCACCACCGCCTGGTGTTCCGCCTCATGGACGAACTTCGGAGAGTGCACGCCGATGATCACCACGGTGTCGCGGTGCTTCTCCTCCAGCTCGCGCAGCTCGTCCAGGACGTGCAGACAGTTGATGCAGCAAAACGTCCAGAAGTCGAGGATGACGATACGTCCTCGCAGGTCGGCGAGGGTGTATTGCTCTCCGCCCGTGTTCAGCCAGCCGCCCTTGCCGATCAGCTCGGGGGCGCGGACACGGATGCGACGCGGTGTGGAGTCGTTCATGGCTCAAGAGTGCCACCCGAGCTCGGCGGCCAGGGAAGCCTGTGGACAACCCGGTGACGATGCGTACGCGTACGGGATGCGCACCCGCCGTCACGGAGAGATGCTCGACCCAGACAGGGGGGCCATTGCAAGGGAGCAGTTCCATGCCACGTGACATCGACGACCAGATCCGCCGCCGGGACCGTGAGCGCGAGCACGGGGAGATCATCGGCGAGGACAGGCGCGACCGGGACCGGCACGACCCCGACATGAGCGGGCAGGGCCCGGCGGACGATGTGGAGGGCTCCGGCCTGCGGCGGGAGCGCGACGAGCGCCGTTCGTCGTGGGACGAGGACGACGAGGACCTACGCGACAGACGGGACACGCGGGACGGCTACCGGTAGCCCGGCCACCCGCATCCCGCGCGCGATCCGTGTGCGAGTCCTCCGCCGACGGCGGGGGACTCGTCCGCGTCCGGCCCGTGCCCGGTCCGTGCCCGGTCCGTGCCGACCGGACTCAGCCCGTCGGCCTACCGGCGGCGTTTCGGAACGGCCACGGGGGAAGCCCTGACCGTATGAGATTCCTCGTACGCGACCGGCTCCTCGGCATCGGTGACGACTACTGGATCGAGGACCAGCACGGAAACAAGGTGTTCCTGGTCGATGGCAAGGCGTTGCGGCTGCGGGACACGTTCGAGCTGAAGGACCCGCAGGGGCGCGTCCTGATCGACATCCACCAGAAGATGTTCGCCCTGCGCGACACGATGGTCATCGAGCGCGACGGCGAACCGCTGGCCAGAATCCGGCGCAAGCGCCTGTCCCTGCTGCGCAACCACTACCGCGTCTCGCTGGCGGACGGCACGGAACTCGACGTCAGCGGCAAGATCCTCGACCGCGAGTTCGCCATCGAGTACGAGGAGGAGCTGCTGGCGCAGATCTCCCGCCGCTGGCTGACCCTCCGCGAGACATACGGCGTCGACATCGTGCGCGAGGACGCGGATCCGGCGCTGCTGATCGCGGTGGCCGTGTGCGTGATCCACCTGGCGGACAAGGAGCGGGAGGAGGACTGAGCCGCCCGCCCCGCGCCGCCCGGACCCGGTCCGCTGCACCCGGTCCGCTACTTGGTGACCGCGAACGCCAGCAGGATCGCCGCCGTCAGCTCCGGGTCGCCCTCCGCCTTGATGCGGTCCGCCACGACGTCCGCGGTGACGCGGCCGCAGGCGAGACGGACGTACGTCTCCCAGTCCAGCGTGAGCGACACCGCCGGGCCCAGCGAGGGCGTGCCGTCTATCGAGCCGCGCCCCTCCGCGTCCACCCGGACCGTGCGCAGGAACTCGACGGGGCCGTGGACGTCGAAGACGACCGCGGCACCGGGCGGCGCCCCCGCGCCCTCGGCCACCACCTTCGGCAGTGCGGCCAGCAGCTCGTCCCTGGTGATGTGGGCACCCGGCGAGTCCAGGTTCCCCGGGCGGCCCAGGGTCGCCCGCAGGTCCTGCTCGTGCACCCACACGTCGAACGCGCGGTACCGCATGGCCTCCTCGAGGGTCTGCTCGCTCCCGAGCGGACCCCGCACCTTGGTGCCCGGATCCCGCGACTCGTTCCGCAGCTGGCGGTTGCGGCGGATGATCGTGTACTCCAGCTCGGACGTCATCTCCGGCGCCGTGTGATGACGGCGGACGTCGACCTGCATCTCCATGTAGCGCTGGTGCTCGTTGGTGACGTGGAAGAGGTCGCGCGGGAGCGTGTGGATGGGGCGGGGGTCGCCGAGCATCTCGCAGTCCATGCCGATGACGTGGGAGACCACATCACGCACCGACCACCCGGGGCAGGGCGTGCGCCGGTTCCACTCCCCTTCCACGAGCGGCTGCACCAGCTCGGATATCGCTTCGATGGAATGGGTCCAGGCGTCGGCGTAGGGCTGGAGGGTGGGATGCAGACTCACGGAACGGGACCCCTCGGGCGGTCGGTGCGCGGGCGGTTGACAGCGGTGTCGACGGGAGACGACTGTCGGCGGGTGTCTCGGAACGTTAAGTTACGCTGCTGTGAGGCACCCCGGCAGTGCTTTCGTGTGACGATCGTAGGCCGGAAGACAAGGCTCGAATGCCAGGACGGTGGTAGTGTGCGCGCCTCCCTGATCCAGATCCGGGTAAATGAGGACGAATCGGTCGAGTCACGCCGCCGACGAGCCGCTTCCCTGGTACGAGATCAAGCCGGAGTCGACCTCGTGGTGCTGCCCGAGCTGTGGACCACCGGCGCGTTCGCCTACGACAGGTTCGCAGCCGAGGCCGAACCGCTCGACGGGCCCACGTACGAGGCGATGGCGAAGGCGGCGAGCGACTCGGGCGTGTGGCTGCATGCCGGCTCCATCCCCGAACGCGCCGCGCCCGACAGCGGCTCCGCCGCGGGCGAGGGTCCCCTCTACAACACGTCTCTCATCTTCTCCCCCTCCGGTGAACTGGCCGCCTCCTACCGCAAGATCCACCGCTTCGGCTTCGACAAGGGCGAGGCCGTGCTCATGGGCGCGGGAACCGAACCGGTGACGGTGCGTCTGCCGGAGACGACCGTCGGCGTGGCCACCTGCTACGACCTCCGTTTCCCCGAGCTTTTCCGCTCGCTCGTGACCGCGGGGGCCGAGACGCTCGTGATCCCCGCGGGCTGGCCGGAGCGCCGTCGGCCCCACTGGACGCTGCTGGCCCAGGCCCGGGCGGTCGAGAACCAGGCGTACGTCCTTGCCTGTGGAACGGCCGGGACGCATGCGGGAGTTCCACAGGCGGGTCACTCGATCGTGGTGGATCCTTGGGGCGAGGTCCTCGCGGAGGCCGGCGCCGGCGAGGAGATCCTCACGGTGGAGTTCGACCCGGGGAAGGTCGCTGCCACACGGGACCAGTTCCCGGCGCTGAAGGACCGGGTGCTGGGCCTGGAGCCCCCGCGGCACTGACGGCTCGCCCGCACCTCCGCGGTCCCAGCCCTCCCCGGTCCCAGCCCTCCCCGGTCCCAGTCATCCACAGTCCCGGTCCCGCGGCCGTACCGGCCGGCCCTACGCCGGTACGTGCACCGTCTCCACGCGGCTGGCCACCAGCCGCTCCCGCTCCCTGCGCGCCGCCTGCCTGCGCAGCCGCAGGATCTGGCTCAGCCCCAGCGCCTGGAGGACGAACACCACGGAGAACGCCACCGCGTAGTCGTCGCCCGTCGCGTCCAGCAGCAAGCCGATCGCCAGCAGCGTCGTCATGGAGGCGATGAAACCGCCCATGTTGGTGATACCGGAGGCGGTGCCCTGACGCTCCGGCGGGTTCGCCGGTCGCGCGAAGTCGAAGCCGATCATCGAAGCAGGGCCGCAGGCTCCGAGCACCGTGCACAGCACGACCAGCAGCCACATCGGCGCGTGCACGCCCGGGTAGAGGAGCGTGGCCGCCCACGCCACCGACGTCGCCCCGACCGTCCCGAGCGCCAGGGGAAGCCGTGCCGCATGGTGCCGGGCCACGATCTGCCCGTACACCAGGCCGACGACCATGTTCGACAGCACCACGAGCGTGAGCAGCTCCCCGGCCGTCGCCCGGGACAGCCCCTGCGCCTGCACCAGGAACGGCAGGCCCCACAGCAGCAGGAACACCATCGCCGGGAACTGCGTCGTGAAGTGCACCCACAGACCGAGGCGGGTGCCGGGCTCGCGCCAGGACGCCGCGATCTGCCGTCGCACGTACGTGGACCCGTGGTGCGGGGACGGTTCCGGCTCGTACCCCTCGGGGTGGTCCTTCAGGAAGAGGAGGAGCAGCACGAGGACGACGACCCCGGCGAGCGCACTGCCGCCGAAAGCGGCCGTCCAGCCGACCCCGTGCAGCAGCCGGGCCAGCACCAGCGTCGAGACCAGGTTGCCCGCCATGCCCACCAGACCGGCGAGCTGCGCGACCAGCGGGCCGCGGCGGGCCGGGAACCAGCGGGTGCCGAGGCGCAGCACGCTGATGAACGTCATCGCGTCACCGCAGCCGAGCAGCGCACGCGAGGCGAGCGCCATGTCGTACGACGGGGAGAACGCAAAGCCCACCTGGCCGGCCGTGAAGAGGACGACGCCCATGGCCAGCACCCTCTTGGTGCCGAGCCGGTCCACCAGCAGGCCGACGGGTATCTGCATGCCGGCGTACACGAGGAGCTGGAGGATCGAGAAGGTGGACAGGGCGGACGCGTTCACATGGAAGCGGTCCGCGGCGTCGAGTCCGGCCACGCCCAGGGACGTGCGGAAGATGACGGCGACGAAGTAGACCGAGACACCTATGGTCCACACCGCTATGGCGCGCCGGCCGCCCGGCGGGTCTCCGGGCAGGGAGACCGGGTGGGAGTTCAGGGAACGGGACGTCATCGCACCTCACCCCGCGCCAGGTGGGAGAACCAGCTGACATGCCGGTGGACGATGTCGACGGCCGCCCCGGCGTCGCCGGACCGCAGAGCCTCGAGGATCTCCTCGTGCTCGGTGAGCGTCTTGGCGATCCGGTCGGGGTGCGAGTGCATGACCGCCACCCCCATGCGCAGCTGGCGGTCGCGGAGTTGGTCGTACAGGCGGGAGAGGATCTCGTTGCCGCCACTGCGCACGATCTCGGCGTGGAAGGTGCGGTCGGTGAGCGCCGCCCCGGCCAGATCCCCGGCGGCGGCCTGCTCCTTCTGGCGTGCGAGGAGTTCCTCGAGGCGGTGGATCAGCCCGGGCGGGGCGGGCACGGCCTTGCGGGCCGCGTGCTCCTCGACGAGCTGACGCGTCTCCACCACGTCCGCGATCTCCTGCGCGGACACGGGCAGGACCAGCGCCCCCTTCTTCGGGTAGAGCCTGATCAGTCCCTCGACCTCCAGCCGGAGCAGCGCCTCGCGCACCGGGGTCCGGGAGACCCCCACCTCCTCGGCCAGCTCTCCCTCGGTGAGCAGCGTCCCGCCCTCGTAACGGCGCTCCAGAACACCCCGTTTGACGTGTGCGTACACGCGGTCGGCGGCGGGTGGCTGCTTGGCGGTCGGATTCTCCTGGGCGGGGGCGGCGGACGGCGCTGAAGGCATGCGCACATCATAGATACAACACGTACGCAAGCCGATGGGCGTCCATGATGTGGACCGGGAAAGTCTTCTTCCCCGTCCATCCCGGCAACCGCACATCCTTCTGTGCTAGTTACGAGTCTCACGAGGGGGCGGCAGTACCATCTGGCCGTCCTCCAGGGGCATTTGGATGCAGAAAGTGCATCAGAGACGCAATCGGAGCGTTCAACTTGATTACCGGCATTAAGGGCGCGCGCGTCCGCAGAGCAGCCGCGACAGTCGTCACCACCGCAGCCGTGCTCGCCACCGGCGCCCTCACCGCGGCACCCGCGCAGGCCGTCACGAAGCCCACGATCACCGCCAAGGGCGGGTTCGTGATGAACAACGGCACCGGCACGAGCCTGTTCACCAAGGCCGCCGACACGCCGCTGTCCACCGGCTCCACCACCAAGATCATGACCGCGAAGGTGGTGCTCTCCCAGTCGAACCTGAACCTGGACGCGAAGGTCACGATCCAGAAGGCCTACAGCGACTACGTCGTCCGGAACAACGCCTCCCAGGCACACCTGATCGTCGGCGACAATGTCACCGTCCGTCAGCTCCTGTACGGGCTGATGCTGCCCTCCGGCTGTGACGCGGCCTACGCGCTCGCGGACAAGTTCGGTACCGGCTCCACGCGCGACGCGCGCGTGAAGTCGTTCATCGGCAAGATGAACAGCACCGCCAGCAGCCTCGGCATGACGAAGACGCACTTCGACTCGTTCGACGGCATCGGCAACGGCAACAACTACTCGACGCCGCGCGACCTGACGAAGCTCGCGAGCAACGCGATGAAGAACTCCACCTTCCGCTCGGTCGTGAAGACCAAGACGACGCAGCAGAAGGTCACCACCAAGAGCGGCGGCTACCGCTACTACAACTGGACCAACACCAACCCGCTGCTCGGCACCTACAGCGGCGCCATCGGCGTGAAGACGGGCTCGGGCCCGGAGGCCAAGTACTGCCTGGTCTTCGCGGCGACCCGCGGCACCAAGACGATCATCGGTACGGTCCTGGCGTCGACGTCCGCCGACAACCGCCTGGCCGACGCGAAGAAGCTGCTGAACTACGGCTTCGCCGTCTGATCGCCCGGTCATCACGGCGAAAGGGGCCGGCCGCTCGTCCGCGGCCGGCCCTTTCGTCGTTCCTGCGCCTTGGGCGCTAGGCCCAGGTGATCAGCCGCTTCGGCTGCTCCAGGATGGCCGCCACGTCCGCGAGGACCTTCGAGCCCAGCTCACCGTCCACCAGACGGTGGTCGAAGCTGAGGGCCAGGGTCGTCACCTGACGCGGCTTGACCTTGCCCTTGTGGACCCAGGGCTGGAGCTTGATCGCGCCGACCGCGAGGATCGCCGACTCGCCCGGGTTGAGGATCGGCGTGCCCGTGTCGACGCCGAACACCCCCACGTTCGTGATGGTGACCGTGCCGCCCTGCATCGCCGCCGGGGACGTCTTGCCCTCGCGGGCCGTCGCCACCAGCTCGCCGAGCGCCTCGGCCAGCTGCGGGAGCGTCTTGTCGTGCGCGTCCTTGATGTTCGGCACGATCAGACCGCGCGGGGTGGCCGCCGCGATGCCCAGGTTCACATAGTGCTTGCGCACGATCTCCTGGCTCGCCTCGTCCCAGGACGCGTTGATGTCGGGGCTCCGCCTGATCGCGACCAGGAGCGCCTTGGCGACGAGCAGGAGCGGGTTGACGCGCAGGCCCTGGAGCTCCTTGTCCTGCTTCAGCTCCTCGACCAGCTTCATCGTCCGGGTCACGTCGACCGTGACGAACTCCGTGACGTGCGGCGCGGTGAACGCGGAGCCGACCATCGCCTGCGCGGTGGCCTTGCGCACACCCTTGACGGGGATACGGGTCTCCCGCGCGGTGTCGTACGACGCCACGGGCGCCGGAACGGCCGGACGCTCCACCGCCGGCGCGGGGACCGCCGGAGCGGCCGCCGCCGGAGCGGGAGCCGCGGCGGCGTGCACGTCCTCGCGGGTGATGATCCCGTCCGGACCGGAGGGCGTCACCGTGGCGAGATCGACACCGAGGTCCTTGGCGAGCTTGCGCACCGGGGGCTTCGCCAGCGGGCGGGTCTTCCCGCCGCCGTGCCCGTTCAGCTCGCCCTGGAGTGCCGTGGCCGCCTGGGGGGCGTCCCCGGCAGCCGCCGCGGTCGTCTTGCGGGGGCGGCGCCTGGTGGACGACTCGGCGACGCCGTAGCCGACGAGGACGGGCTTGCGGCCCTCCTGCTTCGGCTCCTCGGCCGGGGGCTTCGGTGCCGGGGTCTGCTCGGCCGGCGCCGGTGCCTCCTGGACGGGAGCGCCCCCGGCCACGTCGACCGCGATGATCGCGGTGCCGACGTCCACCGTGGTGCCCTCGGGGAAGTGCAGTTCCCGGACCACCCCGTCGTACGGGATGGGCAGTTCAACGGCCGCCTTGGCGGTCTCCACCTCGCACACGACCTGCCCGTCGGTGACCGTGTCCCCGGGCTGGACGTACCACTTGAGGATCTCGGCCTCGGTGAGGCCCTCGCCCACGTCGGGCATCTTGAACTCGCGCACGGACGCGTCAGTCATCGTCGTCACGACCCTCTCCTCAGTACGCCAGGACGCGGTCGACGGCGTCCAGCACCCGGTCCAGGCCCGGCAGGTACTCCTCCTCCAGCCGCGCCGGTGGGTACGGGGCGTGATAGCCGCCGACCCGCAGCACGGGTGCCTCCAGGTGGTAGAAGCACCGCTCCGTGATCCGGGCGGCGATCTCCGCCCCCGAGCCGAAGAACACCGGTGCCTCGTGCACCACCACCAGGCGGCGGGTCTTCTCCACCGACGCCTGCACGGAGTCGAAGTCCAGCGGCGAGACCGAGCGCAGGTCCAGGACCTCCAGTGACCGGCCCTCCTCCTGGGCGGCCACGGCGGCCTCCTGGCACACCTTCACCATCGGGCCGTAGGCGGCCAGCGTGACATCCGTGCCCTCGCGCACCACCCGCGCCTTGTGCAGGGGGTAGGGGATCGCCTCGGGGTCGACCTCGGACTTGTCCCAGTAGCGCCGCTTCGGCTCGAAGAAGATCACCGGGTCGTCGCTCTGGATCGCCTGCTGCATCATCCAGTACGCGTCCGACGAGTTCGACGGAGAGACGATCTTCAGGCCGGCCACATGCGCGAACAGCGCCTCGGGCGACTCGCTGTGGTGCTCGACCGCGCCGATCCCGCCGCCGTAGGGGATACGGATGACGACCGGCAGCTTCACCTTGCCCAGGGAACGGGCGTGCATCTTCGCCAGCTGCGTGACGATCTGGTCGTAGGCGGGGAAGACGAAACCGTCGAACTGGATCTCGACCACCGGCCGGTACCCGCGCAGCGCCAGACCGATCGCGGTGCCGACGATGCCCGACTCGGCCAGCGGGGTGTCGATGACCCGGTCCTCGCCGAAGTCCTTCTGCAGGCCGTCGGTGACACGGAAGACGCCGCCGAGCTTGCCGACGTCCTCACCCATCACCAGGACCTTGGGGTCCGATTCCAGGGCCTTGCGCAGCGACTCGTTGATCGCCTTGGCGAGCGCCATCTTCTCGGCCACGTCACTTGCCCCCTTCAACGTCCGCGAACGACGCCTGGTAGGCGGCGAACCGGGCCCGCTCCTCGTCGACGAGCGCATGCCCGTCCGCGTACACGTTCTCGAAGATGGCGAAGTGGTCCGGGTCCGGCATGGCACGGACCGCTTCACGCACCCGCCTTCCCAACGTCTCGCTCTCCGCCTCGAGTTCCGCGAAGAATCCCTCGTCCGCGTGGTTCGAGGCGAGGAGGTAGGCGCGCAGGCGGGCGATCGGGTCCTTCGCCTCCCAGGCGACCCGCTCGTCGTCGTGGCGGTAGCGGGTCGGGTCGTCGGAGGTCGTGTGCGCACCCATGCGGTACGTGAACGCCTCGACCAGGGTCGGGCCCTCGCCGTTGCGCGCCCGCTCCAGCGCCCACTTCGTGACCGCGAGACAGGCCAGGACGTCGTTGCCGTCCACGCGCACACCCGGGAAGCCGAAGCCCTGCGCCCGCTGGTAGAGCGGCACACGGGTCTGCTTCTCGGTCGGCTCGGAGATCGCCCACTGGTTGTTCTGGCAGAAGAAGACCACCGGCGCGTTGTAGACCGCCGCGAACGTGAACGACTCCGCGACATCGCCCTGGCTGGAGGCGCCGTCACCGAAGTACGCGATCACCGCCGAGTCGGCACCGTCCTTCGCCACGCCCATGGCGTAGCCCGTCGCGTGCAGCGTCTGCGAGCCGATGACGATCGTGTAGAGGTGGAAGTTGTTGCTGTTCGGGTCCCAGCCGCCGTTGTTCACGCCGCGGAACATGCCGAGCAGGTTGGTGGGGTCGACCCCACGGCACCAGGCGACGCCGTGCTCGCGGTAGGTCGGGAAGACGTAGTCCTCGTCGTTCAGCGCCCGTCCCGAACCGATCTGGGCGGCCTCCTGGCCGAGCAGCGAGGCCCACAGGCCCAGCTCACCCTGGCGCTGAAGAGAGGTGGCCTCCGCGTCGAAGCGGCGGGTCAGCACCATGTCCCGGTAGAGGCCGCGCAGCTGCTCGGGCGTGATGCCCTCGACGTAACGGTCGTACTCCGGGTTCGCGACCCGCTCGCCCTCCGGCGTCAGCAGCTGGACGAGATCCGCGTCCGAGCCCTTCTTGGGCGTGGTGCGAGTGGTGCGCTTGGTGCCGGTGGCGCCGGCCTTGCTTCCGGCGCTGCGTCGCGGCTTGCGCGCGGCAGTGCTCTCCACGGTCACGTGTGCTCCTCCGTCGGTCCGGCCCCCGGGTTCGCCGGGTGCCTGGGGGTCCCCTCGGCCCGCTTGGGGCCGCTGGGAGCGGCTCCGCCTGCAGCGCACGGGCGCACGGGGTGGGTGCGACTCGTTCGAAACAGACGTGACAGGTGCCCCGGCGAGCGCCCTGCAAAGGGCACGTTACCCAGTGCGCCACATTTCTGTGAAACCCCTCCTGACCTGGGATTTTGCTTGGATTTCCAAGTAAATCGAGTAAGTCGGGCACAGATGCTGGTCACAGCCTTGCAGGGGGCCGGAACAACGGCACGTTATCCCGCTCACCTGGAGCACGGGAAGACGTCTTCTGGGGTGGTGCTGGTGTCGCGGGGTGAGGGCGGGCCGTGTGACCGGCTTCCGGGGGCGGCTGCCGGTGCCGCGGCTACCGTCCGTGTACGGCGTGTGGTGTGCCGGGGTGCGCGCGGCGCGGCCGAAGGGCGTGCGGTGTGGGCTCAGAGCGCCGGAGCCGAGGTGCCGTCCGGCATTGCCGGAGCTCCGAGGAAGCAGCGCTCGTCGCGGCGGACAGGGCCCGGAAATGCCACGCGCGCGTGGAGCCCGTTTCCGGGTTCCACGCGCGCGTGACCGCGTTGTCGGGGGTGCGTCACCCCTCGTTGTGTCGTGCGGGAGACGGCCCCGTCACGGCAGCTGCGGGTCGCCCACGCCCGAGGTGTCCCCGCCGCCGCCCCCGGCCCCGCCGGTCGCCGTCGGGTCCGAGGTCGTGCCGCCGCCGCCCGTGGGCGAGTCCGTCGGCCCGTCCGTGGGCGCCGTCTCGGAGGGCTCGTCGCTCGGCTCTTCCGGCGTCGTCGACGGCTGCGGCGGCGGCTGCTCGCTGTAGCTCTGCGACGGCGTGTACGAGGGCGTGTAGTCCGAGCCGCTGCCCGTGTTCTCGTCGCCGCCCGTGGACGGGCCGGTCGCCTCGTCGGACGGGGTCTCCTCGGACTTCTTGTCGTCCTTGGACTTGGTCGGGGCCGGCGACTGCGTGGTACTCGTCCCGCCGCCGCTGCCGCCCGCGTTGTTCAGCGCGAGCGCGACGCCCGCCGCGATGGCGATGACGGCGAGGATCGCGAGGATCCACATCTTGCCGCGCCCGCTGCCCCTGTTGCCGTGCCCCTCGAAACCGCCGTCGTCACCGGAGCCGTAGCCCGCGGGCAGGATCGGCTGCGGGATCTGGGTGGTGCCGGACTCACCGGGGTGCGGCATCACCGTCGTACCGGCGAAGCCTCCCGCGGGGGTGTGCCGGCCCTCGTGCATCTCCACCGGGCCGGTGTTCCAGGTGCCGGTGTGGCCGCCCTGGTCGTACAGCATCTGGAGCGCGTACTGCACCAGACCGCGCATCTCCTCCGCGGTCTGGAACCGGTCGTCCGGCTCCTTCGCGAGGGACCGCATCACGAGCCCGTCCAGCTCCGGCGGGGCCGCGCCCTCCGAGGTCTGGGACGGGGGCACCGGGATGTCCTGAACGTGCTGGTACACCACGGACAGCGGGGTCTCGCCCACGAACGGGGGCCGCAGCGCGAGCAGTTCGTAGAGCAGGCAGCCCGTCGCGTACAGGTCCGAGCGGTGGTCGACGGCCTTGCCGAGCGCCTGCTCCGGGGAGAGGTACTGCGGCGTGCCCATGACCATGCCGGTCTGCGTCATCGTCGTGGACGCCCCGTGCAGGGCGCGCGCGATACCGAAGTCCATCACCTTCACGGCGCCGTTGTTGGTGATGATGACGTTCGCCGGCTTGATGTCGCGGTGCACGATGCCGTGCTGGTGCGAGTAGGCCAGTGCCTCCAGCACACCCGAGACGATGATCAGGGCCTGCTCGGGTCCGGGTGCCTCCGCGTTGAGCAGCAGGTCGCGGATCGTACGGCCCTCGACCAGCTCCATCACGATGTACGGCACCGCCTGGCCGCCCGCCTGGTCCTCGCCCGAGTCGTACACGGCGACGATCGCGTGGTGGTTGAGGCCGGCCACCGACTGGGCCTCGCGCGTGAAACGGGCCTTGGAGACCGGGTCCTCGGCGAGGTCGGAGCGGAGCAGCTTGACCGCGACCGTCCGGCCGAGACGCACGTCCTCGGCCGCGAACACCTCGGCCATGCCGCCCCGGCCGAGTCTGCGGGTCAGCCGGTACCGGCCGTCCCCGACAAGGCCGCCGTTGCCCCAGTTCTCCGGCGCGTCTGACATCCCGCCGCCAGTCGCCTCGGGGTCGGACGGGCCCTGGGCGCGCTGCGTCTGTGCCATCAGTCCTCGCCGTCGTTTCTGCCCGCGGTCTGCGCGGTGGTTGTTACGGTCTCCGACGGGCCACGCTACAGGCTCCGAGCAAGGCACCGGTCCGAGATGGATTCGAGAAAGACCGGTCATCTAATCCTGCGCCCGGTTCCATATGCAAATTCCACGCGCCGGCTGTACGGCACCCTTCACACCTCCGCGACGCTACTCTCGCGTACGGTCACGGCACGAGCACTGGGCTCCAGCTCCCGTGACCCTGGGCGGACTTGGCCGAAAACAGGCGGTCGATCACGGAACGACAGTGTCGATCATCAGCGGGGCGTGCGTTTGCCCGGGGCCGCTGCCGGTTGTGCGGCGTGCCCGACGAGGACGGGACGGCTTCGGCGCCTCTCGCACGGGACACGGTGCTCGATCTGCCAAGTCATGATCAAGACACTTCACACCGAGCCGGGTCGCGAACAGCCCTTCCCGACGGGCTCCGCGGCGCGGGGCAGCTCGTGGCGAAACTCACGCCCCGCAACACCGTCTCCGGTATCGGCACGCTTCGGCACCGGCGGCCACGACCTGCCGGGGCCACGCCGGGAGCCACGCCGAGAGCCTCGGTGAGGCGGATCGGCAGGGTGGCCGGCACACGGCGATCGCGTCCGCACATGTGCCGAAAGAACGCCTCCGGGCGGCGCGGGGAGCGCGCCTCGGACAGCCGAAAACGGCGAAGGGGCCCGGCACCTTCGTGGTGCCGGGCCCCTCGCATCACCAAGGTCACAGCTCGCATGGCGCAGATCGCCAGGCTCGTATGGCCAAGGCCGCCAGGCTCGTACGGGCCAAGGCCGCCAGGCTCGTACGGGCCAAGGCCGCCAGGCTCGTATGGCGCGGGTCACAGCTCAGCGGGCGGCTGCGACCGGCTCGCATGCCGGGATGACAGGCGGTTCCGTGCTACAGGTACGGGCCGCCCGTGCGGCCGCCGGCGCGACGGTCCTCCTCGCCGTCGGGGGAGCCCGCGCCCGGCGGAAGAGCGCGGCGCATCTGCTCCAGCTGGGCCCGCGCCGCCATCTGCTGGGCGAACAGCGTGGTCTGGATCCCGTGGAAGAGACCCTCCAGCCAGCCCACCAACTGCGCCTGCGCGATGCGCAGTTCCGCGTCGCTCGGGATCGCCTCGTCCGTGAAGGGCAGGGAGAGCCGCTCCAGCTCCTCGACGAGCTCGGGAGCGAGGCCGTCCTCCAGCTCCTTCACCGAGCTGGCGTGGATCTCCTTCAGGCGCTGCCGGCTCGCCTCGTCCAAAGGAGCGGCGCGCACCTCCTCCAGCAACTGCTTGATCATGCTGCCGATGCGCATGACCTTCGCCGGCTGCTCCACCTGTTCCGTCACCGGGATCTCGCGGGAGTCATCGTCTCCGGTGCCGCCGAGAGCCATTCCGTCCTGGCCTAGGACCAGGATCTGATGGGCGTTCTCGGACGACCTTTCGTTCCTCGGCATCTCCATGCGGCCATTCTCTCGCACCCGTACACGACACCAGCCATGTGCCCTCGGTGAGGGATGATCCACCCTGCCTTTTCCCGCGGGCCGGTGACAGGTGGACTCGCCGACGGGATCCGCGGCCGCCGCCCCGCGGAGACGGTGCGGCCTGGCATCCCGATGGTCGAGCCGGACCAGCTGCGCCTCGGCGTGCAGGACCGTCTGGTCCAGGAGCAGCAGCCGGGCGATCTCGTCCCGGGGCGCTGGCAGCTCGGCGAGGGCCGCACAGCGCTGTCGGACGTACCTGGCCGCAGGGGCTCCCTCCGATTCCGGCGCTGGATCCCGACGACGGCTGCCGCAAGGTCCTCCCGCACCGCCAGCCCGTCCGCTTCCAGGACGGCCAGTGCCATAAGGACCTGCGTGGGGTCCGGCGCCCACAGCACCCCGGTCCGGGCCTGGGATTCCGCGCGCAGCCGGGTACCACCGGGAGGCCGCGCTCCAGCAGAGCCGGCAGGCCGTGGCGCATCGACATGCCGTATCTGCAGCCCCGGGACGGGGGGCGGCCGGGGTGATGACCAGGGCGCCGGGCGGCCGACGGCGGTGATGCGGTGCGGGCCGGGCGGTGCGGTCCCGGCCGACAGGTCGAGATGCCGGACAGCGCACCCCGTGTGACGCTGGTGTTCCGTTGATCTTGCCTCCGAGCACGGGAGGGGGTCACGCGCGTGACTCCAAGGCTGCGTACGCCGTCCACGTTCCGCTCGCTCCGCGCCGCCGTCCTGCCACCGGTCCTGACGACGACTGCCGTTCTCGGCGCGTGCGGGATATCCGCCGCCCATTGCATACCGTCCGGGTCCGGGACACGACCCGCATACGGCGGCCGGACCGCCCCGTACTCCGTTCAGCCCCTCTGGACCCCCATGTCCGACGGCCGGCCCCCGTCCGCCGTCCTTCTCCCGGCCATGGACGCCTGGCAGCGTGACCTCGGCCTGCCGCCCCTCGACCCCGGCCGCCCCACCATGACTTCGTACGATTTGTCCTCGCACGGCCCCGGGCCGACGGTCTCCGTGATACCCGGCCGCGTGACCACGCCGGGCGCGAGAACGACCACGGCCTTCCCCGGAACGGCCGCACCGGGCCACAAGACATCGGCGGTACCCGTCCGGACAGCCGCGCTGAAGCGCCCGGTGCCCGCTCACCCCGTCGGCCCCGGACCCAAAGCCCCCTCCGAACACGGTCCCGGTTCCGGTTCCGATCACGGTTCCGCTCACGGCCCCGGTCACGGTCACGCGCCCGCCTCCGGAGCTCCCGCCGCTCCCCGATCCCCCTCCACTTCGTCCGCCTCCGCCTCGTCCTCTCCCTCCCAGCCCTCGACCGCGCCCTCTCGGGCCGGCAACTGGGCCGGCGAGGGACGGGAACGGCCCGGACGGCCGGACTTCGAGGAGGAAGACGAGGGGGAGGAGCCCGCGCACACCGACCCGGACTCCACGACCCCGGCGGACGAGAACACCTCCCCGACATCGAGGGAGCCGGACGAGGACTCTGACGCGACCGCGGAGGCGTCCCTCGGGGCGACCGATCTCCCCGTGTCCTCGTCCACCCCCTCTCGGGCCTCCGCCGCACCCGCTCGGCAGGTCGCCGCCTCGCAACCGATGGTCGAGATCCTGCCGCTCGGCAGCGGCCTGGTACTCATAGGTCTCGGCCTGGCCCTCGCGCTCCTCGGCCTGCGCCTGCGCCGGGACTGACGTCACCGCTCCTCGCCCGCGCCGGCCGGTGGCTCCCTCAGGACGCCACCAGCAGCACCTTCCCGATGTGGCCGCTCTCGTCCAGCACCCGGTGAGCCACGGCCGCCTCGCTCATCGGCAGTTCACGGTCGATGACGGGGCGCACATGGCCGGAGGAGATCAGCGGCCAGACATGCTCCCGTACAGCGGCCACGATCGCCGCCTTCTCACCGAGCGGCCGCGCCCGGAGCGAGGTAGCGGTGATCGCCGCCTGCCTGCGCAGCAGCGTGCTGATGTTCAGCTCGCCCTGCACCCCGCCCTGCATGCCGATGATCGCCAGCCTGCCGTTCACGGCGAGCGCCTGGACATTGCGGTCCAGATACTTCGCACCCATGTTGTCGAGGATGACGTCCGCGCCCGCGCCCGCCGTGGCCTGCCGGATCTCCTCCACGAAGTCCTGCTCGCGATAGTTGATCAGTACGTCCGCGCCCAGTTCGGCGCAGTAGTCCAGCTTCTCCTTGGTGCCCGCCGTGACCGCCACCTTCGCGCCCACCGCCTTGGCCAACTGGATCGCCATCGTGCCGATGCCGCTGGAACCGCCGTGCGCCAGCAGCGTCTCGCCCGGGCGCAGATGGGAGACCATGAACACGTTCGACCAGACCGTGCAGGTCACCTCCGGCAGCGCGGCCGCCTGCCGCAGCTCGATCCCCTCGGGCACGGGCAGCAGCTGCCCGGCCGGGACCGCGACCTTCTCGGCATAGCCACCGCCCGCGAGCAGGGCGCACACCTCGTCGCCGACGGCCCATCCGGAGACGCCGGGGCCGAGCGCGGCGATCCGCCCGGAGCACTCGAGTCCGGGGTACGGGGACGCACCGGGCGGCGGGTCGTAGAGGCCCTGACGCTGGAGGAGATCCGCGCGGTTGACGGCGCTGGCCGCCACCTCGATCAGCACTTCGCCCTCGCCGGGTACGGGGTCGGGGACCTCGGCCCATACCAGCGCCTCGGGCCCACCGGGTTCAGGAATCGTGATCGCGTACATGAGGGGGACGCTACTCCCAGTCCTGGCCTCACGAGCACGCCCGCTCCCGACGTTTCACGTGAAACAGTCCCTGTTCCGGCTCACTCCGCCCATACCCACGGCAGGTCCAGCAGTTCCACTTCCTGACCGGGCCGGGCACCACCCGGCGGTACGACCGCCAAGGCGTCCGCGGCGGCGATACCGCGCAGCATGGCCGGTCCGTTGTAGTGGAGCGGCAGGGCATGGTCGGCGCGCACGACGACAGGGACGAGCCGGGTGTCGTACGGGTGACCGTGGGCGGATTCCCTGAGAGGCAGCGTGTACGGCTCCGGGGCCGCGCGCCCCGCCAGGCCGCGCAGCAAGGGCTCGGCGAGCGTGAGCAGGCCCGAGACGGCCGCGAGCGGGTTGCCGGGCAGCCCGACGAGGTGCTGGTCGTCCCGGGTGCGCGCCAAAAGCATCGGGTGTCCCGGGCGCACCTTCACTCCGTCCACGAGGAGTTCGGCGCCGACGCGACGCAGGGTGGGGTGGACGTGATCGACAGGACCGCCGGCCGTACCGCCGGTTGTGACGATCACGTCGGCCGTCGAGGACATGACCGCCCGGTGCAGGGCCTCGGCATCGTCGCCGAGCCTGCGGACGGCCACCACGTCCGCGCCGAGCGCGCGCAGCCATGGCGGCAGCATCGGGCCGAGCGCGTCCCGGATCAGGCCGTCTCTGGGCAGTCCCTCGGTGAGCAACTCATCCCCCAGCACCAGCACTTCGACCCGAGGGCGGGGCAGTGCACACAGCGTGTCGTACCCGGCGGCCGCGGCGAGTCCCAGTACGGCCGGGGTGACCAGGGCCCCCGGGGGGAGCAGCTGGTCGCCGGTGTGGCACTCCTGGCCGCGCGGCCGGATGTCCTGTCCGTGCGCGACGGTGTGGGTCCTTCCTGCGCCCTCGGAGCCGAGAGCCGGGGGGAGGACGGCATGCAGCCGGCCCTTGCCGTCCATGCTCCCGTGTTCGCTGCGCAGAACGGCGGTGGTGTCCGGGGGGATGCGCGCACCCGTGGCGATCCGCACGGCCTCGCCGTCCTCGAGGGGAGCCGGCTCCGTGTGTCCGGCGAGGATTCCCTCCTCCCGTACGTCCCAGGGACCGGGGCCCGCGACGGCCCAGCCGTCCATGGCGGAGGTGTTGAAGGAGGGCAGGTCGGTCAGCGCGGTGAGGGGCGCGGCGAGAACCATGCCGAGTGCGTTCTCCAGAGGCACGTCGGCGGGTTCGCGTCGGGGGACGGAACGGGCCGCGCGCTCGGCGGCGGTGCGGGCCTCGGGCCACGGCGTGGTCTCGTGGCGCGGGTGACGCTCGGGCGTGGCCGACGAGGCGGCCTCCGGCGGGCGGTCCCGGCCGGAGTCCCGGGCGCCGGGATACCGAGGGGTGCCCGGGCCGGTTCCGGGCGTACGGGGCTCGGACCGGACGTCCCGTGAGCCGGGGTCCCGTACGAGGGCGAGTGCCTCTTCGAGGTCGCGGTCGTGTTCGAGGTCGCGGTCGTGCGCGACGTCCCGGTCGTGCGCGACGTCCCGTTGCTGCTGCTCCGGGCCGTGCCGCTTCTCGGGCGGGCGGCCGGGGCGGGCCTCGCCCGGACGGTCGCGGGCACCGCTGTCGTCGACCACGGCCAGGGCCTCCTCCACATACCGTTCGTCGGTGTCCGGGCCTCCCCGGGCGCCCCTGCCCCTCATCCCGCGTCCGGCTTGGCCTCGGCGGCCTCCTCGTCCGCCCAGCGCAGGGCCAGGGCGGCGGCCTTGCGGGCGGCCTCGGCGACCGCTTCGGGGCCGCCCTGCGCCTGCGCGGCGGCGTAGCCGACGAGGAACGTCGTCAGCGGGGCGGCGGGACGGGCCACACCGTGCGCGGCGTCGCGGGCGAGGTCCAGGAGGACGCCGGTGTCGACGTCGAGGTCGATGCCCAGCTCGTCCTTGACTGCGGAGATCCATTCATCCAACACGTGCCCATGCTCCCTGATGCGTGTCCGGGCGGCGGCGATGTCGTCCCAGGTGTCGCAGTCGAAGGACGCGACGGGGTCGGAGATACGGGTGAGGCCGAGCCCGGCGACCAGCCGTCGCAGGGGAAGGCCGGCAAGGTGATCGTGCTCGGTGGCCAGCCGTGCGAGTTCGCGGCGCAGTGCCGCGCTCCGGTACGCGGCGACGAGGGGCTGATCCCGTCCCTCGGGGTCGGTGAGCACCGCCCCTTCGGCGCCGCTCGCCCGCAGTGCGGCCAGCAGCCGCCGTACCGTGCCCTCCTCCAGGAACGGCAGATCGGCGGAGAGCACGACGACATACCCGGCCGTGGTGCGCCGCAGCCCCGCGTCGAGCGCGGCGACCGGTCCCGCGCCGGACGGCTCCTCGCGGGCCCACATCACGGGGCGCGTGGTGGGTCTGGGGTCGGCGACGACCACCGTCGTGGCCGCGCCGGCGCAGGCCGTCAGGACACGGTCGAGCAGTGCCCGGCCCCCGACGCGCACGCCCGGTTTGTCGGCCCCGCCGAGCCGCCGGGCGGCACCGCCGGCCAGCACGACGGCGTCGTACCGGTCGGCGCCCGGGTCGCCCGGGGCTTCGTACTCGGTCATGCCCCCGAGTATGGGCGCCGGGTCGATCAGTGCCACCCCCGCGCACATCGGACACGCGCGGGAGTTTGCTCACAGTGTCGGCGGCCGGCCGGTCATGGACCCGGCTCACAGAGTGCGCAGCAGCACCGCCGGCTGTTCCACGCAGTCCGCCACGTAGCGCAGGAATCCGCCCGCCGTGCCGCCGTCGCACACCCGGTGGTCGAAGGTGAGCGAGAGCTGCACGACCTGCCGCACCGCCAGCTCGCCCTCGTGCACCCAGGGCTTGGGGACGATCCGGCCGACGCCGAGCATGGCCGCCTCGGGGTGGTTGATGATCGGCGTCGAGCCGTCCACGCCGAACACTCCATAGTTGTTCAACGTGAAGGTTCCGCCGGTGAGTTCACCGGGGGTGAGCGTGCCGGCCCGCGCTGCCTCGGTCAGCCGGGCGAACTCCGCGGTGAGCGATTCGGCGTCCCGCGCGTGCGCGTCGCGCACCACGGGGACGACGAGTCCCCGTTCGGTCTGTGCGGCGAACCCGAGGTGCACCTGGTCGAGCCGGACGATCTCCCGGGCCTCCATGTCCACGGTGGAGTTCAGCTCGGGGAAACGGGCGAGCGCGGCGGTGCAGATGCGGGCCAGCAGCGCGAGCAGGGAGATCTTGGGGCCTCCCGCCGCGTTCACGGCCGTCCGTGCGCGCATCAGTTCCGTGGCGTCGGCATCCACCCAGCAGGTCGCGTCGGGGATCTCACGCCGGCTCCGGGAGAGCTTGTCGGCGACGGTCCCGCGGACGCCCTTGAGGGGGATCCGGGTGCCGGCGGCGGTCGCCGCGGGCCTCGGCGCGAGCGAGCCCGGCGTGGATCCGGCGGAAACCGCGGGGGCGGCCGCAACCGCCGTGGTCCTCGTCGCGCCGCCCTGGGCGGCGGCGGCCCGCAGGGCGTCCTCCACGTCCGCCCGCAGGATCAGCCCGTCCGGCCCGGAACCCTTCAGCCGCCGCAGATCGACGCCGTTGTCGCGGGCGAGCCTGCGGACGAGCGGGGAGATCACCTGGACGGGCCCGTCGAGATACCGGGGGACGTCCGCACGGTGGCCGCGCGTCGAAGCCGCCGAGGCCGGGGCGGAGGCGGCCGGGGCGGCCGGGGCCGTGTTCCCGGCCGGGGACGCCGCTGCCGGTGCGGCGGGCGCCGGTCCGGCGGCGGACGGAACCGGAGCCGGGCCTTCGACGGCATCGACCGTACGCGGGAGCCCGTCCGTGGGGCGGGTGCCCGGCCGGGGCGGCCGAACCCGGCGGCGCCGGGCAGGAGCCGCCGACGTCCCGTAGCCGACCAGCACGTTCCCCGAGGATTCGTCGCCCTCTTCCGCGGGGGCACCCACGGCGACCGTCAACAGCGGTGCGCCGACGGGAAGTTCCGTGCCCTCCTCGCCGTAGCGGGCCGTGACCACGCCCCCGTAGGGGCAGGGCACCTCGACCATCGCCTTGGCCGTCTCGACCTCGACGACGGGCTGGTCGACCGTGACGACGTCCCCGACCTGCACCAGCCAGCGGACGATCTCCGCCTCGGTCAGTCCCTCCCCGAGGTCCGGCAGCCTGAACTCGAGCACCTGTGCCATCAGCTCTCCGCCTCCCACTGCAGGCGCCCCACGGCGTCCAGGATCCGGTCGACGCCCGGCAGATGGTGGCGCTCCAGCATGGGCGGCGGGTAGGGGATGTCGAATCCGGCCACCCGCAGCACCGGCGCCTCCAGATGGTGGAAGCAGCGCTCGGTCACCCGCGCGGCGATCTCCCCGCCGGGACCGCCGAAGCCGGTCGACTCGTGCACCACCACGGCCCGGCCCGTACGGCGCACGGACGCGGTGACCGTCTCGTCGTCGAACGGCACCAGGGAGCGCAGATCGACGACTTCGAGGTCCCAGCCTTCGGCGCGGGCCGCCTCGGCCGCCTCCAGACAGACGGGCACCGACGGCCCGTAGGTGATGAGCGTCGCACTGCGGCCCGTACGACGCACCACCGCACGGCCCATCGGTGCCACGGCCTCGGGCTCGTCCGGGTTCCAGGAGTCCTTCGACCAGTACAGGCGCTTGGGCTCGAGGAAGACGACCGGGTCGTCGGAGGCGATGGCGGCACGCAGCAGTCCGTAGGCGTCCGCGACCGTGGCGGGCGTGACGACATGGAGACCCGGCGTCGCCATGTAGTAGGCCTCGGACGAATCGCTGTGGTGCTCGACGCCGCCGATGCCTCCTCCGTAGGGGACCCGGATCGTCAGGGGCAGCGGCATGGCGCCGCGGGTCCGGTTGCGCATGCGCGAGACATGGCTGATCAGCTGCTCGAACGCGGGGTAGGCGAAGGCGTCGAACTGCATTTCCACGACCGGCCTGAGGCCGTACATCGCCATGCCGACGGCCGTGCCGAGGATGCCGGCCTCGGCGAGCGGAGTGTCCGTGCAGCGGTTGTCGCCGAACTCCTTGGCGAGCCCGTCCGTGACCCGGAAGACACCGCCGAGCGTACCGACGTCCTCGCCCATGACGTGCACGGACGGGTCGGCGGCCATGGCGTCGCGCATCGCGCGCGTGAGGGCCTGCGCCATGGTGGCCGGTTTGAGGGCAACGGTCGTCATCGCCCGGCTCCTTCCGGCCCGGCCGCCTCGGCGTCCAGCTCCGCCCGCAACTGCGCCTGCTGTTCGATGAGTTGGGTGGTGGGCTGGGCATACACGTGGGCGAAGAGGTCCATGGGGTCGAGCGCCGGGTCCTGGTTCATGCGTGCCCGCAGGTCGGCCGCCAGGGCCTCGGCGTCCTCACGGGCGGCCCGTATCCCGTCCTCCTCGAGGAGACCGCGCTGCGTCAACTCCCGCTCGAGCAGCGCGATCGGGTCGTGCGCCTGCCAGGCCTCGACCTCGGCGTCGCCGCGGTACCGGGTCGCGTCGTCGGCGTTCGTGTGGGCGTCGATGCGGTACGTCACCGCCTCGACGAGGGTGGGTCCGCCACCCGCGCGCGCGTGCCGTACGGCCTCGTCGAGGACCTCGTGCACGGCGGCGGCGTCGTTTCCGTCGACCAGGCGGCCCGGCATGCCGTAGCCGACGGCCTTGTGCGCCAGGGAGGGCGCCGCGGTCTGCTTGGCGAGCGGGACGGAGATCGCGAAGCCGTTGTTCTGGACCAGGAAGACGACCGGCGCCTGCCACACCGCGGCGAAGTTCATGGCCTCGTGGAAGTCGCCCTCGCTGGTGCCGCCGTCGCCGACCATGGCGAGGGCGACCACGTCGTCGCCCTTCAGACGCGCGGCGTGCGCCAGTCCCACGGCGTGCGGCAGCTGGGTGGCCAGCGGGGTGCACAGGGGTGCCACCCGGTGTTCGTACGGGTCGTAGCCGGTGTGCCAGTCGCCGCGCAGCAGGGTGAGGGCCTCGACGGGGTCGACGCCGCGGGCGACGGCCGCGAGCGTGTCGCGGTAGCTGGGGAAGAGCCAGTCGCGCTCCTCCAGTACGAGCGCGGCGGCGACCTGGCAGGCCTCCTGCCCGGTGCTGGAGGGGTAGACGGCCAGGCGGCCCTGCTTGGTGAGCGCCGTCGCCTGCGCGTTGTACCGGCGGCCGCGCACCAGCTGGGCGTACAGCCGGCGCAGGAGCTCCGGGTCGGCCTTGGCGGCCGTCTCGGTGCCGAGGACTCGGTACGGCAGTGCGTCGGGCAGCAGCGGAGCGGGATCCGTACGGGGCTGCCAGGCGGGCGGCGGAGTCGGCCGGTAGGCACCCCGCTGCTCCATGACCGTCATGACGGCACCTCCTCGTGGGAGCGGCTTCAGGCGCGCCACGGGAGTGATGCGCCTCACCTACCGATTGTTCGGTCGTTGGCACATTTTGGCTACAGGCCCCTTCAGGCTGTGGACAAACGGTTCTCCACAACTTGAGATGGACGCAGTATGTCCATGGTAGAGAGGCGGGGGCGCATGGCACCTGAACAAATGGCCGAGCCGCCGGAGCACGGCCCCATACTGCCGCACCCACGCCCCCTGGACGCCATCGACCGGGACATCCTCCAGATACTCCAATCGGACGGCCGCGCCTCCATACGGTCGGTCGCCGAACGGGTCCACGTCTCACGCGCCAACGCCTACGCACGGATCAACCGGCTCATCGAGGACGGCGTGATCCGCGGCTTCGGCGCCCGGGTGAATCACGAACGAGCCGGTCAGGGCACATCGGCGTACATCACCCTGAAAATCGTCCAGAACTCCTGGCGCACGGTCCGCGAGCAGCTGCGCATGCTCCCCGGCGCCTCGCACATCGCCTTGGTGGGCGGTGACTTCGACGTGCTGCTCCTGGTCCACACGCCCGACAACAGGGCACTGCGCGAACTGGTCCTCACCCGGCTCCAGGCGATCCCCGAAGTGCTCAGCACACGCACCCTGCTGGTGTTCGAGGAGGAGGACCTGGAGCCGGAGGGCTGACCAGGGCGGGCCGGGCGTGAGCCGGGGGCCGAACGGCTCGGCAGCGGCCCGGGCAGGCTCCTCAGTGGTCGGTGCGCAGCCCCGAGAAGGCCAACTGGACGACCGCGTCGGCAACTTCACGCTCGCCCATGCCGCGGCCGTCGGGCCGGTACCACTCCACGATCGAGTTGATCATCCCGAAGACCAGCCGTGTCGCGAGCCGCACCTCCACATCGCCGCGCACGTCCCCGTCGGCGGCGGCGGCCTTGAGCAGCTCGGCCACCTGATGGTCGAACTCGCGGCGCCGCTCCAGAGCCCACCGCTCGGTGTCGGTGTTGCCGCGCACCCGCAGCAGCAGCGTCACGTACGGCAGCTCGGTGGTGAGCACCTCGACCATGCGCCGTACGACGTACTCCAGCCGTTCCACGGAACGGCCCACGCGCGCGTGGTCCTCCTCGAGGATCCCGAAGAGCCCGTCCAGCGCACGGCTGACGGCCCGGCGCAGCAGCTCCTCCTTGCCCGCGACGTGGTGGTAGATGGACGACTTCGAGATACCGGCGGCCTTGGAGAGGTGCTCCATGGACGTGCCGTCGTAGCCGCGCTCGTTGAAGACCTGTACGGCGACGGAGAGCAGGCTCTCCGGGGTGTACGTGTCGCGCTTGGCCGTGCTCATGAGGTGCCCTCCCGCCTCTCCGAGGCGTACGCGTGTCGGTAGAGCGCGAGGGACGGGGCGTACCGTCCGGAAGGGTCGCGCATGTGCAGGTCGTCCAGAAGGTCGTAGGCCCAGCTGCGGCCGAGCCTGCGGCTCCACTCGAAGGGCCCGAGGGGGTAGTTGACGCCGAGGCGCATCGCGGTGTCGATGTCCTCCTCGGTGGCCACGCCCTTGGCTGCGGCGTCGTGCGCCAGGTCGACGATCCGGGCCACCGTCCGCGCGACGATCATGCCGGGCACGTCCCCGATGACGCTGACGTCCTTGCCGAGCGCCTGGAAGAGCCCAGTGGCCTCGGCGAGGGTCGCCGGCGAGGTGTCCTGGGAGGCGGACAGGGCGATGCGGGTCGCCCTGCGGTAGTCGAGCGCCAGGTCGAAGTAGACGACGTCGCGGAACTCGACGGAGGTCTGCCCGTCCGCCAGGGCCAGCTGCCCGCCGCTGGGCAGCACCATGCGGGTGCCGTGGTCCTCGTCGTCCTCGCGGACACCGATGCCCGCCTCTCGGATCAGGGCGAGCAGTTCGGAGGCGGGGCCCAGATCGCCCTCGGCGACGACATAGGCGGGGGCCTGCGCCTTCTCCGCGGTGTGCGGCTCCGGCCGCTCGGCGCCGTCCCCGTAGACGTACCAGCCCTGTCCGGCCTTGCGGCCGAGCCGGCCGGACTCCACCAGCCGCCGCTGGGC
Organism: Streptomyces sp. NPDC046931; assembly: GCF_040644655.1. Taxonomy (NCBI): domain Bacteria; kingdom Bacillati; phylum Actinomycetota; class Actinomycetes; order Kitasatosporales; family Streptomycetaceae; genus Streptomyces; species Streptomyces sp. NPDC046931. The sequence continues at coordinate 289,580 of NZ_JBEYWX010000002.1, read as the reverse complement.
GAGCGAGGGCGTGAAACGCACGTCCTGGAAGAAGGACTCCCACACGGAGCGGGTGACGGATTCGTTGACGTCCTGCCCGATGAGGTCGGTCAGTTCGAACGCGCCCATCCGGAAGCCGCCCGACTCGCGCAGGACGGCGTCGATGGTGGCAGCGTCGGCGGCCTGCGCCTCGTACACCGCGAAGGCCTCGGCGTAGAAGGGCCGGGCGATGCGGTTGACGATGAAGCCCGGGGTGTCCGCGCAGGCGACCGGTGTCTTGCCCCAGGCGCGGGCCGTCTCGTACGCGCGCGTGGCCGACGTGACGTCGGTGGCGAACCCGGAGACGACCTCCACCAGCGGCATCAGCGGCGCGGGGTTGAAGAAGTGCAGGCCTACGAAACGGCCCGGGTTGCGCAGGGCGCCGCCGACGGCGGTCACCGACAGGGACGAGGTGTTGGTGGCGAGCAGGCAGTCGTCGCCGACGACCGACTCCAGCTCCCGGAACAGCTGCTGCTTGACCTCGAGCCGCTCCAGGACCGCCTCCACGACGAGCCCGCAGTCCGCCAGCTCGGCCAGGCTCTCCGCGGGAAGGAGGCGGGCGCGGGCCGTGTCCCGCTCGGCCGCGGTGAGCCGGTCCTTGTCGACGAGCCGGTCGAGGCGGGCGCCGATCGCCGCGGCCGCCTCGCGGGCGCGTCCCGGGACGGCGTCGTACAGCCGCACGGCGTGGCCCGCGACCAGCGCGACCTGGGCGATGCCCTGGCCCATGGTGCCGGTTCCCACGACGGCCACAGGGCTGCTGAGGTCGAGTGCTGTCATGTGCGCGATCCTCCCGCACCAGGTTTTCCACAGATACGGCAGGCCCCCTTGTACCGACCGATCGTTCGGTTACTCTAACTCTGTCCGCCTGTTTCTGCCCAGGTCATGAACTCGACGAAGAGTTCTCGAGACGAGGAGTTGGTCCCGCATGGCCGCCGAACTCACCGCGCACCAGCTGATCGCCCAGCACCGGCCCACCCTCGACCAGGCGCTGGAGGCCATCCGCACACGCGCGTACTGGTCCCCGCACCCCGAGCACCCCAAGGCGTACGGGGAGCACGGCAGCCTGGACGCCGCGGCGGGCAAGGCCGCCTTCGACGCGCTCCTCGGCACCCGTCTGGACCTCGGCCAGCCGGGCACGGACGACTGGACGGGCGGCGAGCTCTCGCCGTACGGGATCGAGCTGGGCATCACCTACCCCCACGCGGACATCGACGTCCTGCTGCCCGCCATGCGCGCCGGCCAGCGAGCGTGGCGCGACGCGGGCGCGGAGATCCGCGCCGTCGTGTGTCTGGAGATCCTCAAGCGCATCAGCGACCGTACGCACGAGTTCGCGCACGCGGTCATGCACACCAGCGGCCAGGCCTTCATGATGGCGTTCCAGGCGGGCGGCCCGCACGCCCAGGACCGCGGCCTGGAGGCGGTGGCGTACGCGTACGTGGAGCAGGTCCGCACGCCGGAGACCGCGGAGTGGACCAAGCCCCAGGGCAAGCGTGACCCGCTGGTCCTCACCAAGACCTTTGTGCCCGTCCCGCGCGGCGTCGCGCTGGTCATCGGCTGCAACACCTTCCCGACGTGGAACGGCTATCCGGGCCTGTTCGCGTCCCTGGCCACCGGCAACGCGGTCCTCGTGAAGCCGCACCCGCGCGCGGTGCTGCCGCTCGCGCTCACCGTGCAGGTGGCCCGCGAGGTGCTGGCCGATGCGGGCTTCGACCCGAACCTGGTGGCGCTGGCCGCGGAGCGCCCGGGCGAGGGCATCGCCAAGACACTCGCGGTGCGCCCGGAGATCCGTGTCATCGACTACACGGGCTCCACGGCGTTCGGCGACTGGCTGGAGACCAACGCCCGCCAGGCGGAGGTCTACACGGAGAAGGCCGGCGTCAACACGGTGATCGTCGAGTCGACGGACAACTACAAGGGGATGCTGTCGAACCTGGCGTTCTCCCTGTCGCTGTACAGCGGGCAGATGTGCACCACCCCGCAGAACCTGCTGATCCCACGGGACGGCATCACCACCGACGAGGGCCCGAAGTCGTACGACGAGGTGGTCGCGGATCTCGCGCGCTCGGTCGACGGCCTCCTGGGGGACGACGCGCGCGCGAACGCGCTGCTCGGCGCGATCGTGAACCCGGACGTCAAGGCCCGTCTGGAGGCGGCGGCCGGGCTCGGCGAGGTCGCGCTGCCCTCCCGGGAGATCACCAACCCGGAGTTCCCCAAGGCGGTCGTGCGGACACCGGTGATCGTGAAGCTCGACGGCGCCAAGCCGGACGCGGAGGCCGCCTACATGAGCGAGTGCTTCGGCCCGGTGTCCTTCGCCGTCGCGGTCGACTCGGCGGCGGATGCGGTCGAGCTGCTGCGCCGGACCGTCCGGGAGAAGGGCGCGATGACCGTCGGCGCGTACACCACCTCGGAGGAGGTCGGGCAGGCCGTGGAGGAGGCCTGCCTGGAGGAGTGCGCGCAGTTGTCCCTCAACCTGACCGGCGGGGTGTACGTCAACCAGACGGCCGCCTTCTCCGACTTCCACGGCTCGGGCGGCAACGCGGCGGCCAACGCGACCCTGTGCGACGGGGCGTTCGTGGCGAACCGCTTCCGGGTGGTGGAGGTCCGCCGGGAGGCGTAGCGGCCGTTCAGGCGGATGCACCCCCGGTGGCGCTCCAGTGGTACAGCGTCATGGCCACACTGGTGGCCAGGTTGTAGCTGGAGACCTGGGGGCGCATCGGCAGGGACACCAGGTGGTCGGTGCGCGAGCGCAGTTCGGCCGACAGTCCGGTGCGCTCCGAGCCGAACGCGAGCACGGCGTCGTCCGGCAGCTTCAGGGCACGGATGTCGTCGCCCTCCGGGTCCAGCGCGAAGACCGGGCCCGGCGGCAGCTCGGCCACGGACAGCCGCTCCACGGCGGTCGCGAAGTGTAGCCCGGCCCCGCCCCGCACGACCGTGGGATGCCAGGGGTCGAGCGTGCCGGTCGTCACCACACCGGTGACGCCGAAGCCGGCCGCGAGCCGGATCACCGCCCCCGCGTTGCCCAGGTTCCGCGGGTTGTCGAGGACGACGACGGGGGCGCTGCGGGGCGTGCGCCGAAGCGTCTCGAGATTGGCCTCGCGCGAGGGGCGTACGGCGAGGGCCGCGACCGCGGTGGGATGCGGGCGTGGCACGAGGGCCCGGTAGGTGTCCTCGGAGACCTCCGTCAGGAGCGCCTCCAGCACGTCCCGCACATCGGGCGCCAGCTCGTCGGCCAGGTCGAGCGCCGCACGCCGGCCGGTGGTGACGGCGATCGGCACGTGCGCGTGGAAGCGCAGCGCGTGCTTGAGCGCATGGAAGCCGTCGAGGAGGACGGAGGCGTCGGCGAGCCGGCGCCAGGTACCCAGCGGATCGGCGGTGCTGCGGTGGGGGGCCGTCATGCCGTGCAGCCTACGTGCGCCGCAGGCCGCCGGCGTCCGGGCGGCCCGGGCGGAGTCCGGGCCGGGCCGTTGTGCGGCTCACTTGCGCGGCTCACACCGTCGGACTCGCCTCCGGCGCCTCGGCCGGCTCCTCGGTGGGCGGCCGGGGCCTGCGCGGGCCGGGCAGCGGAATCCGGGCGCCGGATGTCGCGACCCGTCCCCGAGCGCGTGCCGCCCATCCGCCGAGCCGCCGCAGGAAGGACGTCGGCAGGAACACGGCGTCGGCGGCGATCATCGCGAGCGAGAAGAACGGCAGCCCGAGCACCACGGCGATCATCGCGTGCTCGGTCATCATGGCCGCCAGCAGGACGTTCTTCACTCGCCGGTTGAGCAGCGTGAACGGGAACGCGACCTGCGTGGCGACCGTCCCGTACGTCACCAGGAGCACGATCACACCGTGCGCGGACAGCAGATCGGACAGGGCGGGCCACGGCGAGAAGTAGTCGAGATGGAGCGGGTAGTAGACCGCGGTGCCGTCCTGCCAGCGCGACCCCTGGATCTTGTACCAGCCGGCGGTCGAGTAGATCAGACACGCCTCCGCCATGATGACCAGCAGGGCGGCGTTGTGGACGAGGTTGGCGACGACGTCCAGCAGCATGCGCGGCTCCGCGTGCGGGGCACGCCGGACGACGTACCACCACAGAGCCTGCACGGCCCACAGACCCCACAGGGCGAGCCAGGCACCGCTGATCCGGCCCGCGCCCGTCGCCACGGCCAGCGCGAGGCCGAGCACGACCCACAGAACGGGGCCCGCCCGGTCGGGCCGCGGCTGCCGGCCACGCGCGCGTGCCGCACGGGCGCGCCGGGCCCGCCGCTCGTCCAGCGACCACACCTGCCCGCAGCGCGTGAACACCAGATAGATCGCCATCAGATGGATGACGTTGTCACCGCCGTCGCCCATGAAGACGCTGCGGTTCTGCAGCGACAGCACACCCACCATGAACAGCACCGACATGGTGCGGGTGCGCCAGCCGACCAGCAGCAGGGCGCCGGACAGCACGGCGAGGGCGTACACGCTCTCGAACCACGCCTGACTGTCGGACCACATCAGGACGGTGAAGGCGTGGTTGTCCGCGGTCAGCTGCCGGGCCAGGTCCCAGCTCCAGGGGCCATCGGGCCCGTACAGCTCCTGGCGATGCGGAAGCTCACGCAGCAGGAACAGCAGCCAGGTGGCGGCGAAGCCGATGCGGACGGCCGCGGTCTGGTACGGGCCGAGGGCCGAGCCGGTGACGCGGGCGATCCCGCGCGAGACACCCGCGGCGAAGCGCTTCATCGGGCGCTCACCCCCGCCCGCTCGCCGTCCGACAGCGGCCACCAGGACAGCCGGCGGTACATGGGCGCCGTGCTGACCTGCTCGTCGCTCCACTTGGGGGGCGGCACGTTGGTGGTGCGGATGCGGACCTGGACGCGTTCGGCGGTCTCGCCGGGCCGGGCGGCGTGCTCGCGGCCGAGGCGCAGCGCGACGACCCGGCGGAGATAGTCCTCGGACAGGGCGCCGCGCAGGCCCGTGGGACGGTTCTCGCCGTCGTGCGAGGCGACGTAGAAGTCCCAGGCGCGGCGCAGCTCGTTCTGCTGGGTGTGGCTCGGCAGCAGGTTGCCGTCGATGGCGGCACCGTCGAGCGCGGACAGGTCGTACCAGCCGGTCGTCCGTGCGGCGCCGTCGCCGGTGCGCAGTTCGGCACGTGCCTGGACGTCGATGTTCTGCTGCAACGGGTTGGGCGCGAAGAGCTTCCAGTTCTGCTCGAACTCGGGGTAGATCCAGTGGTCGATCGCCTTGCCGTGCTCCTTCGTGACCACGTTCGCGGGCGCGACGTGCAGGAACACCAAGCCCAGGTGCACACAGGCGGCGACGGTGACGACCGCGAGGGCCAGCGCGGCGGGGATCTGGTAGCGGCGGGAGAGGGCGGCGATGCCGGTGCGCGGGGCCGCCGGGTCCGAAGCGGGCCCCTCCGCTTCCCGTGCCCCCGTGGTCTCCTTCGGGCCCGGATCGCCGGGTACGTCGCGGGCGGCGCCGGCCCGGCGGGCGGACACCGGGTCACCGAAGTCGCCCGGCTGTTCGAGCCGGGCGCCCGGTCCCTCGTCGTACGCGTCCATTCCGCCCCGTCTCCCGAGCTGCCGTGTGCCCGCGGTGCCGTCCCAGGCCGCAGGTGCTGTCCGGCGACCGTCTCCGCCGTGGGCCGAACGGACCGCACCACCCGTTCGCAGCACTCCACGGCGTTCGCACGGAACGGTACCCAGGCCCGCCCGCCCCGCACAGCGCATTGGGCACAGCGGCCGGACGGCTGCCCGGAGGTCGTCCACAGCGGTTGACACCCTACGGCGCCGCGTCCCACCATTGAATCGACACGACCGAACGATCGGTCGGGCAAGGTGAGTGGTCGAGGGGGATCGCATGGCGACAGCAGCAGCGCACCGGCCGGCCCGCGCGGACGGCACGGCACACATGGACACAGCGGCCTACGAGGCTGTCTTCGACGCCGCCGTCGCGGCCGAGGAGCGCATCGAGCCGCGCGACTGGATGCCCGACGCCTACCGCGCCACCCTGGTCCGGCAGATCGCCCAGCACGCGCACTCCGAGATCATCGGCATGCAGCCGGAGGCCAACTGGATCACACGCGCGCCCTCCCTGCGCCGCAAGGCGATCCTGATGGCCAAGGTCCAGGACGAAGCAGGCCACGGGCTGTACCTGTACAGCGCGGCGGAAACGCTCGGCACCAGCCGCGACGAACTGCTCGACAAGCTCCACACCGGCCGCCAGAAGTACTCCTCGATCTTCAACTATCCCACGCTGACCTGGGCGGACGTCGGTGCCATCGGCTGGCTGGTGGACGGCGCCGCGATCACCAACCAGGTCCCCCTGTGCCGCTGCTCCTACGGCCCCTACGCCCGCGCGATGGTCCGCATCTGCAAGGAGGAGTCCTTCCACCAGCGCCAGGGCTACGAGCTTCTGATGACCCTCAGCCACGGCACCCCGGAGCAGCACGCGATGGCGCAGGACGCGGTGGACCGCTGGTGGTGGCCGTCCCTGATGATGTTCGGCCCGCCCGACGACGAGTCCGCGCACTCCGCGCAGTCCATGGCCTGGAAGATCAAGCGGCACTCGAACGACGAGCTGCGCCAGCGCTTCGTGGACATCTGCGTCCCTCAGGCCGAGTCCCTGGGCCTCACCCTCCCCGACCCGGACCTCATATGGAACGAGGAACGCGGGCACTACGACTTCGGCGCCATCGACTGGACCGAGTTCTGGGACGTCCTCAAGGGCAACGGCCCCTGCAACGAGCAGCGGCTGACCCAGCGCAGGCGAGCCCACGACGACGGCGCCTGGGTACGGGAAGCGGCCGCGGCGTACGCGGCGAAGCACAACGCGACAGGTACGGCCGACACATCCGCGCGGACGGCAGGCGGACCGTCGGCAGACCAGACCGACGAGAACGGAAAGGCGTGACCATGACGACCGAAGAGTGGCCGCTGTGGGAGGTCTTCGTGCGCTCACGCCGAGGGCTCTCGCACACCCACGCCGGCAGCCTTCACGCCCCCGACGCCGAGCTGGCCCTGCGCAACGCACGTGACCTTTACACGCGGCGCGGCGAGGGAGTCTCGATCTGGGTCGTGCCGTCCGCCGCGATCACCGCGTCCTCGCCGGACGAGAAGGACCCCTTCTTCGAACCCGCCGCCGACAAGCCCTACCGGCACCCCACGTTCTACGACATCCCGGAAGGGGTGAAGCACCTGTGACCGCCACCGTACACACCGCGGCCGCCCTGGCCCTCGGCGACGACGCCCTGGTGCTCTCCCACCGCCTGGGGGAGTGGGCGGGCCACGCGCCCGTGCTTGAAGAGGACGTGGCGCTCGCCAACATCGCCCTGGATCTGCTCGGCCAGGCCCGGGTGCTGCTGTCCATGGTCGGCGACGAGGACGAACTGGCCTACCTGCGCGAAGAGCGCGCCTTCCGCAATCTGCAACTGGTGGAACAGCCCAACGGCGACTTCGCGCACACCATCGCCCGCCAGCTCTACTTCTCCACCTACCAGCGGCTTCTGTACACGCACCTCGCCGCCACGGACGGCCGGTTCGCGGGCCTCGCCGCCAAGGCGGTCAAGGAGGTCGCCTACCACCAGGACCACGCCGAACAGTGGACACTGCGGCTCGGCGACGGCACGGACGTCAGCCACGAGCGGATGCAGCGCGCGTGCCGGACGCTGTGGCGATTCACAGGAGAGATGTTCCAGCCGGTCGAGGGCCTGGACATCGACTGGACGGGCATGAAGACGGCCTGGCTGGAATCGGTGGGTGACGTACTGCGCCGCGCCACCCTGGACCTGCCCGAAGGACCCCAGACCGGGGCGTGGACCGCGGGCGCCGGCCGGCAGGGCCTGCACACCGAATCCTTCGGGCGGATGCTCGCCGAAATGCAGCATCTGCACCGCAGCCACCCGGGGGCGTCATGGTGACGGCCACAGCCCTCGAAGAGGAACTGCGCCGGCTCGCCGGATCGGTCCCCGACCCCGAGCTGCCCGTGCTCACCCTGGAGGAACTGGGCGTCCTGCGGGCCGTCCACCTGCACGGCCCGGACACGGTTGAGGTCGAACTCACCCCCACCTACACGGGATGCCCCGCGATCGAAGCGATGGCCCTGGACATAGAGCGCGTGCTGCACGAACACGGCGTGCCCCAGGTCGTGGTGCGCACCGTGCTCAGCCCGGCCTGGTCGACGGACGACATCTCCGACGAAGGCCGCCGCAAACTCAGGGAGTTCGGGATCGCACCGCCCCGCGTACGGCCGGCATCCGGACCCGTGTCACTGGAACTCGCTCCCACACGCACGGCCGCGGGCTCCCGAGACGCCGGCACCGCACCCCCGGCCACCGGCTCCCCCGGACCGGAAGAGCCCGTGCGCTGCCCGCTCTGCGGATCCGCCGAGACCGAGCTGCTCAGCCGCTTCTCGTCCACCGCCTGCAAGGCACTGCGCCGCTGTCTCGCCTGCCGTGAGCCCTTCGACCACTTCAAGGAGCTGTGATGGCCCGGTTCCACCCGCTCCTCGTGACCGCCGTCGACCGGCTCACCGACGACTCCGTCGCACTGACCTTCGCAGTACCGCCCGCACTGCGCGAGGAGTACCGGCACGCACCGGGCCAGCACCTGGCCCTTCGCCGCACCGTCGACGGCACGGAGGTACGGCGCACCTACTCGATCTGCTCCCCCGCACCGGCCCCGGACGGCGAGGGTCCGCACACACTGCGCGTCGGAGTCCGGCTCGTGGACGGAGGCGCCTTCTCCGCCTACGCGCTCAAGGAGATCGCCGTCGGCGACGAACTGGACGTGATGACCCCGGCGGGACGGTTCACGCTGGAGCCCGCGCCCGGGCTGTACGCGGCGATCGTCGGCGGCAGCGGAATCACCCCTGTCCTGTCCATCGCGGCCACACTGCTGGAGCGCGAGCCGCGCGCCCGGTTCTGCCTCGTACGCAGCGACCGCACGTCCGCCTCGACGATGTTCCTGGAGGAGGTCGCCGACCTGAAGGACCGCTACCCCGAGCGATTCCAGCTGGTCACGGTGCTCTCCCGGGAGGAACAGCAGGCGGGGCTGCCGACCGGCCGGCTCGACGGCGAGCGGCTGTCCGGACTGCTGCCCGCGCTGCTTCCGGTGGACGAGGTCGCGGGCTGGTTCCTGTGCGGACCGTTCGGACTGGTGCAGTCGGCGGAGCGAGCGCTGCGCGGGCTCAAGGTGCCACGGGCCCGTATCCACGAGGAGATCTTCCATGTGGACGCAGGCGCCGCCGTCACGCCGTCCGCACCCGCTCCCGCGCACAGCACGGTGACCGCGCGGCTCGACGGACGCGGCGGGACCTGGCCGGTCCACGACGGCGAATCGCTGCTGGAGACGGTGCTGCGCAACCGCCCCGACGCCCCCTACGCCTGCAAGGGCGGAGTGTGCGGGACCTGCCGGGCCTTTCTGGTCTCGGGCGAGGTGCGCATGGACCGCAACTTCGCGCTGGAACCGGAGGAGACGGACGCGGGATATGTGCTGGCGTGCCAGTCCCACCCGGTCACGGAGAAGGTGGAGCTGGACTTCGACCGGTGAACGGCGCCCCCCGCCGGCACGTCACCGGCCCCCTCGCCGCCCGAGGTGCCCCGGACCGTTCCCTCCCCGTTCCCTTCTTATAGAACCTGTTCTATCTTGACGCTCCGTCAGATCACCGGAGCCGCCGGGAGGACAGGCCGTGGACTTCACCTTCAGCGAGGAGCAGCAGGCGGCGCTCGAGGCGGCGAAGGCCCTCTTCGCCGGGGCCGCACCGGACAAAGTGCCCAGTCCCGCGCTGGCCCCGGGCGCCGTCGCCGACGACTTCGACCGAACACTGTGGGCACGGCTCGCGGACGCGGACCTGCTCAGCCTGCTGCTCGACCCCGAGTACGGCGGCGCCGGCCTCGACCCCATCGCCTTCTGCCTGGTATTACGGGAGTCCGCGAAGGCACTGGCACGCATACCCCTGCTGGAGAACACGGCCGCGGCCACCGCCCTCCAAGCCCACGGCAGCACCGAGGCGAAGGAGGAACTGCTCGCACGGACGGGCCGCGGGGAACTGGTCCTGACCGTCGCCGCCCACGGCCGGACCGGCCACGACCCGGCCGAACTCGCGGTGGCCGCCCGCAAGGAACCGGACGGCACCTGGCTGCTGGACGGCATCCAGACCGCGGTGCCCTGGGCACACACCGCCGACATCATCCTCGTACCGGCACACACCCACGACTCGGGCCGCACCGTCCTCGCCCTCGTACCGCGGGACCACGACGGCCTCGTACTCACCGAACAGGTCTCCACGACCGGCGAACGGCTCGCGGAACTGCGCCTGGACTCGGCACGCATCGCCGCACCGCACCTGCTCGAGGCCGACGGGGCCTGGGAAGAGCTCCGGCTGCTCCTCACCACCGGGACCTGTGCACTCGCCCTCGGACTCGGCGAGAAGGTGCTGGAGATGACCGCCGAGTACACCGGCAGACGAGAACAGTTCGGCCACCCCATCGCCACATTCCAGGCGGTCGCCGTACAGGCCGCCGACCGGTACATCGACCTGCGCGCCATGGAGGCCACGCTCTGGCAGGCGGCATGGCGCATCAGCTCCGGCTCACCCGGCGCCCTGCCCGCCGCCGGGGACGTGGCAGCCGCGAAGATCTGGGCATCTGAGGGCGTACGGCGAGTCGTGCAGACCGCGCAACACCTGCACGGAGGGTTCGGCGCCGACACCGACTACTGCCTGCACCGCTACCACGCCTGGGCCAAGCACCTGGAACTCTCACTCGGCCCCGCGGCGGCACACGAGGACGCCCTGGGCAACCTGCTGGCGGCGCACCCACTCGGATGATCGGCACACAAGCCCGCTCCGGGCCCCCAGTCCACCCCAGGAACTAGAGCACGAAGCCCGGCCCACCCTTGGCATCCACGACGGGGCGCCCCTCGGCGGCCCAGACCTGCATGCCACCGTCGACGTTCACCGCGTCGACACCCTGCTGCGCCAGATACATCGCCACCTGAGCCGAGCGGCCACCCGAGCGGCAGATCACATGCACCCGGGCGTCCTGCGGCGCCGCCTGGGTGAACTCGCCGTACCGGGCGACGAACTCGCTGATGGGGATGTGCAGCGCCCCTGCGGCGTGACCCGCCTGCCACTCGTCGTCCTCACGGACGTCCAGCAGGAAATCGCCGTCCTTGAGGTCCGCGACCTCGACCGTTGGCACACCAGCTCCGAAATGCATACCCCCGACGCTACCCGACGGACGCACGAACCAGCCTCGGCCCCGACCTCCCGGAGCCGTACCCGGCGGGTCAGCCGCGCAGCGCCTCCAGCTCGGCTTCCTTCTCCGCGACCTGGGCAAGCAGCTGCTCGGCGATCTCGTTCAGAAGAGTGTCCGGGTCGTCGGGAGCGAGCCGCAGCATCGAGCCGATCGCGCTCTCCTCCAGCTCCCGGGCCATGAGCGTAAGCAGATCCTTACGCTGGGCGAGCCACTCCAGCCGGGCATACAGCTCCTCGCTCCGGCTCGGCCTGCGCTCCTCGGGTACAGGCCCGGCAGCCCACTCCTCGGAGAGCTCCCGGAGCTGAGCCTCGTCACCACGTGCGTACGCCGCATTCACCCGGGCGATGAACTCGTCACGCCGCTTGCGCTCGTCCTCGTCCTGGGCCAGGTCGGGATGGGCCTTGCGGGCCAGGTCGCGGTACAGCTTGCGGGCCTCCTCACTGGGGCGCACCCGCTGCGGGGGCCGCACGGGCTGGTCCGTGAGCATCGCCTGGGCCTCCGGGAACAGCCCGTCCGAGTCCATCCAGCCGTGGAACAGTTCCTCGACACCCGGCATCGGCATCACCCGGGCGCGGGCCTCGTGAGCGCGGCGTATGTCCTCGGGATCCCCACTAAGGGCGGCCCGCGCCTCGGCGATCTCCGCCTCCAGTTCGTCGAGGCGCGTGTACATCGGCCCCAGCTTCTGGTGGTGCAGCCGCGAGAAGTTCTCCACCTCGACGCGGAAGGTCTCCACGGCGATCTCGTACTCGATCAACGCCTGCTCGGCGGCCCGCACGGCCTGCTCCAGCCGCTCTTCCGGCCGCGGCGCGGACCCGCCAACGTCCTCACCGGTTCCCGGGGCCTCACCAGGACCGGCAGGGTCCGGGCCGGTTCCCGGGGCCTCACCGGAACCGGCGGAGTCCTCGCCGGTCACAGCAGCCTCACCGGAACCGGTGCCATCCCCCTCGGTCCCCAGGGTGCCGCCGGAACCGGCGCGCTCGGCAAGCGGCTCCTCGGCACCGGACACGGACTCGCTCTGCTCGGCTTCGGGCGTCGTCACCGCACCAGCGTATGACACGCGGGGAGGGGCGCTGCGGGGTGCGGGGAGGTCCTGGGCCCTAGAGAAGATCGACGTAACGCCTGGGGGCTCCCCGCCCCCTCCCCCTTCCCCGCCCGCCCCCTCCCCCTCCGCTACCTACTTCGTGGCTCCGCGAGGGGGCCTCCGGCCTTCGGGCCCGGCATGGCTTCCCCCTCCTGTTGTTGATGACCCGGGGGGCACCGGGTAGGGCAAGCACCCACACCCAGGCCCTGCTCTTCCTCGCCCGACGCCGGGCCGATGTCCTCCTCGCCATGCTCCGCGACGGAATCTTCTATGGGCCGCAGCCCGCCAAAGCCGCCTGACCTGCATAAACTGCACTACGAGACCGGACGATCCCCGAGATGCACCGCGGCATCTGAACCAATACGCCAGTCGGCAAGGCGCCGCGGACTCACACCGTGAAGGTTGTCCATGCCCGGATCGGCACCGGCATTGACCAGCAGCGACAGCACCGCACCATCACCTCGATACGTGAACACCGCCTGCCACAAAGGCGTATTGCCCTGCTCGTCGGGGACATCCACTCCCGCACCCGCCGCCAGGAGAGAGCCGACAGCCGCGGCATCCTGCTCATCCGCCGCGAAGTGCAGCGGCGTCCACCCCCGGCGGCTCTCACGGCCCGAGCCCTGAACCTCATCCGTCATGCCAGCCATCATCACGACAGCTTGACGAAGGACCTAGGGGCACCTCCCGCGCCCCCCTCCGAACTCCTTCAGACCCCCATCTCCCCCGCAATACGCCCACTGCGCACCGCAGCCACCAACTCCGCGTGGTCCGCCTCCGTGCGGTCCGCGTAGGCCACGGCGAATGCGGCGATCGCCTCGTCCAGTTCCTCGTTCTTGCCGCAGTAGCCCGAGATCAGGCGCGGGTCGGCGCTGTGGCTGTGCGCGCGGGCCAGCAGCGCTCCGGTCATGCGGGCGTAGTCGTCTATCTGGTCGGCGGCGAGCGCCGCGGGGTCGACGCTGCCCTTGCGGTTGCGGAACTGCCGCACTTGGTAGGGACGTCCGTCGACCGTTGTCCAGCCCAGCAGGATGTCGCTCACGACCTGCATGCGCTTCTGGCCGAGAACGACCCGGCGGCCTTCGTGCTCCGCCTCCGGCACCGGGTGGCCGGCCGCCGCCAGATGCGGGAGCAGGGCGGAGGGGCGCGCCTCCTTGACCTGGAGAACCAGGGGTTCCCCCCGGTGGTCGAGGAGCAGCACCACATAGGAGCGCGTGCCGACACTGCCCGTGCCGACCACCCGGAACGCGACGTCGTGCACCGCGTACCGGCCGAGCAGCGGCAGGCGGTCCTCGGACAGGGTCGTCAGGTAGTGCTCCAGGGATGCGGCTACCGCCGCGGCCTCCGCGTCCGGTATGCGGCGCAGCACCGGTGGTGCGTCCACGAAACGGCGGCCTCCGCCGTCCACCGTCTCCGTCGACTTGGCCGCGAACCGTCCGCTGGTGTTGGCCCGGGCCTTCTCGGAGACCCTCTCCAGGGTGCCGAGCAGGTCGTGGGCGTCCGTGTGGGAGACCAGTTCCTCGTCGGCGATCGCGTTCCACGCGTCGAGCACCGGGAGTCTGGCCAGCAGGCGCATGGTGCGACGGTAGGCGCCGGCCGCGTCATGCGCGGCTTGCCGGCAGGTGTCCTCGTCGGCTCCGGCCTCACGGCCGGCGAGGACCAGTGATGCGGCGAGGCGCTTGAGGTCCCATTCCCAGGGGCCGTGGACCGTCTCGTCGAAGTCGTTCAGATCGATGACGAGGCCGCCGCGGGCGTCTGCGTAGAGTCCGAAGTTGGCCGCGTGGGCATCGCCGCAGATCTGGGTGCGGATGCCCGTCGTGGGGGTGCGGGCGAGGTCGTGGGCCATGAGGCCTGCCGATCCGCGCAGGAACGCGAAGGGGGTGGCGGCCATCCTGCCGACGCGTATGGGGGTGAGTTCTGGGAGGCGGCCGTGGTTGGACTCCTCGACGGCGGTGACCGCGTCGGGGCGGTCGGCGTCCACCACGAGTTCGGCGTGCGCCCGGCGCCGTACGCGGGCGCGCAGTTCCTTGCCTTGGTCCTTGGGTGACTCCGGTGCGGGCCATCGCGCGAAGCCCCGCACCGCGGAAATCCTGCTCGTCTGCAGCGGCAGCGCCGCCCCGGTCTCCGTGCCGGTCTCGGTCACACCGACCGCCTCCCCCCGTTGTCGGCTGTCCTTGCAGCCGTAGGAACATCAACTGCGGAGACCGTACAGCCGGTGGCTGGGGAGCGTCAGGCCCTGTGGACAACTCCGCAGGTGTGGACAACCTGGTCACAGCGCCCCTGACGGTTCGCAGGACTCGCGTGACCGGGCAGCCCCCGCCGCCGAGGATCGAGGATGAGGAGAGTCGCAGTGACCCCCGAACAGTTGCGTACCTTCTGTCTTTCCTTCAGCGCGGCTGTGGAGGAGTTTCCCTTCTCCTCGTTCCGGGAGCTCTCCGTCTTCAAGGTGGAGGGCAAGGCCTTCGCCCTGACGAGTCTGGACGCCCGCCCGCTCACCGTGAACCTGAAGTGCGATCCGGAGGACGCGCTGCGCCTCCGCGGTGAGCACCCGGGACTGATCGTCCCGGGGTGGCACATGAACAAGCGCCACTGGAACACGGTGACGGTGGACGGGGAACTGCCGGACCCCCTGGTCCGGGAGCTCGTCGAGGACTCGTACGACCTCGTCGTCGCGGGCCTGCCTCGCGCCGCGCGTCTGCGCCTGGACCGACCCTGAGATCGCCGCGGCGACCCACAACCCCGGCCCTGCGCCCTATCGGCCATGCACCATGCCCCTGCGTGCCACGCTCGCGCGCCATGCCCCTGTGCGCAATGCACCACCCGCTGTGCGCTCGTCGCAAGATCAAGGAATGGCGGAGGCTTCGGTTTCCTGGGCGGCTTTCCGGTCGGCTTCCTCGTCCAGCCGCTCGATGAGGAGCATCGCCGCGTCGTCCGCCAGGTGGCCGCCGGTATGGCGGATCAATTCCAGGTGCAGGCATTCCAGGAACTGCGACGGCCTACACGGGTGCACCGCTTCCATGGCCTCGTGCAGGGAGAAGAACGCGCCGTCCGGGCTGCGGGCTTCGACCACGCCGTCGGTGTACAGCAGCACACGGTCACCGGGCATGAACGGATAGCTCTCGACCTTGGCAGGAGAAACGGTCATGAATTCCTCCAGGCCCAGGGGCGGCAGATCCGTGGTGGGTACCAAGGCCCCGACCTTGCCCTGACGTAGCACCAGGGGGGCCGGATGGCCGCGATTGACCACCTGGACCTCGGAGCCTTCGGTCACCTGGGCCACAACGGCGGTGACGAAATCCTCGGCCTGTTCTTCCTCGCCGTGCCGGCCGGCAGCCGTCGGCACGGCGAGCTCTCGTTCCAGCGCGGCCGCGCAGTGGTTCACCACCTCGACCAGATCGTCCTCATAGTGGGCGGCCTCCCGGAACGCACCCAGCACGGCCGCGGCCAAGCGCACGGCAGAAAGTCCCTTGCCCCGGACGTCACCCACGATCACCCGCACCCCGTACCGGGTCTGCGCGGCTTCGTACAGGTCTCCGCCGATCTGTGCTCCGGTCTCCGCCGCGAGGTAGATGCTGGCCATCCGTGCAGGACCCAGCCGGGCCGGAACACCTCGCACGAGGACCTCCTGGGCGGCTTCGGCGACCCGGCGCACCTGGTCGAGCTCCGTCTGTCTGCGCGTCCGCATGGCATTACCCACGGTCACACTGGCCACGGACACCATGAACAGGGACAGAAGGTTGCTGTAACCCTGGGCCCCCCACGTGTGGTGGACCGTCAACGAGTACACGGTGACAGCGCAGGCTCCGGCCGCTGCCGAAAGAATGCCTCTCGGGCCCATCGTCAGCGAAGCCAAGGCCGGTGTGGCGGCGAGGATGGGACCGGTCACCACAGCGTGTGCGGGCGAGAACTCGACCCCCAGCGCGAACAGCACGATCATGAATGGCACAGACTGTCCGAGCCTGAAGAGAACCCGGTCATGACCGCCCGCTCCTGATGGGCCAGGTGAGCGGAAGAGCGACCGCATGGCTACAGCTTGACTCACCGAGGTCGAGCGTTCCACTCAGCGCCTTGCTCGGGACGTCGCCACGCTCCGTGTCAGAGGTTCGCTGCCAGGTAGGCGTTACGCGACCGGATGGGCCTCGGCATGTACCAACGCAGGACGGCAGCGTCTGCAAACCGTCCGAGAACGCCGAGAGGCGAGGCGAAGTCGATCACGTCGGTCATGAGGGTGCCGCCGTGACCGTGGGGTTCGAAGCGATGCACATGCCGCCAGTGCCCGAACGGACCGGCTTCCTGCTCGTCGACGAAGAACCGTGGCGGGTCCCAGGCGGTGATGCGGGCGGTCAGCCTCCACGTCAGACCGAAGTGCCGGGCCTGGAAGGTCACCGTCCGGCCGAGCAGGAGCTTGCCTCGTGTCGTGCCTCCCACGGCCCGTTCCGAGGAGGAGGCCATGGACCGGGTGTGCGCTTCTACGTCGAGACACGCATCGAATGCCTGCTCGGGGGGGACGGGGAGCACGGTGACGATCTCGAAGTGCGGCACGGATTTCCTTCCCGGGCGGTGCCGTGGGGTGGCCGCTCCACTGTAGGAAGAGTCCGGGGGTCACTTGACTTGGGCCCTCCGCACTTGGCGCCCTCCGCCGGCTAGGTTCCGGCCGACGGGTCCGCGGGGCCACCGACCAGCGAGTCCGCGGGGCCGTCAGCAGGTCCGCGCGGCCGCCGACCAGCGGACGCGCGGACTTCGCTTTCAGCGGAGTTCGCTTTCAGAGCGATGAGTCGCCGTTGTCAGAGTGCGGCACCCGGGCCTGCGCTCTTGCGGCGACGGACCAGGAAGACGGCGCCCGCGCCGACGGCCACCGCGGCGCCGCCTGCCAGGGAGATCACCGGCAGCGCGGAGCTGGAGCCGGTCTGGGCGAGGTGGCCCTGGGGTTCGATCTTGGTGTTGCCGGACGGCTGCTGCTTGGGCAGCGGCTTCTTGCCGCCCTGCGGCTTGGCGTCACCGGGGGTGCCGGGAGTGGCGCCTGCCTTGAGGATGTCGAACTCGTAGTAGCTGTCGTCACCGGAGAAGACACAGTTGCCCTGGTCATCGGCGTACATGCCGATGCTGATGGCGTAGCCGAGGCCGGCCGGGGCGGTCTTGTCCACGGCCAGGCGTAGATCGATGGAGAAGGACTCGTGGGCCTTCACGTCGGTGTAGCCGAGGTAGCCGGCGCCCTCGTCGTTCTCGTCCAGGGAGATGTCGACCCACTTGCCGGAGGACGGGTCCTTGTACTGGAGGGTGAGGTGGCTGGTGTCGACGAAGTATTCGTCCCTGTCCGTCTGGGCCGCGAACACACCGAGGTCGACGCGCCGGTAGGCACGGTCACCGGTGTTGTTCACGTTCAGCCGGAAGCCGTGGAAGCCGCTGCCCGCCACGATCTTCGACGGCAGGCCGGAGAGGCCGGTGTGCAGGTTCTTGTCGACCTGAGGCTCGTCCGCGTTGCACTCGAAGGGGCCCTTCGACTCCGACGGTGACGCCGAGGCAGGGGCGGACACCGAGGCCGACACGGACGCGCTGGAGGAGACGGACTGCGCGGCGGCGGGGACGTTGTCGTCAGCCGCCGGCGTGGTGTCGTCGGCTCCGGGAGTCGTCTCGTCCGCGGCCGGAGTGGTGTCCTCGGCGGCGGGCGTGGACTGCTCCCCGGTGAGAGCCGTCTCGCTGGCGGTGGGCGAAGCGGTGTCGTCGTCCGCGGCATAGGCGGCCGGAGCCGCAAGCAGGACGGCCGGAGCCATGGCGGCTGTCGCGGCGGCGAGAGCCAGAGACCGGCGGAGCTTCATCGCGAACCCCAAGAGCGTGAGTGGCCGAAAGCGTACGCAGAGACGACCCGCAGCGACTGAAAAGGGTTGTCTGGTACTTACACGGCACTTACGTGACCCACGTCATACCAGTCCTCCGAGGCCCGCGCCGCCGCGACCCGCCCCGCCCCGCCACGCCACGACCCGCGCCCCGCGACGCCGAGCACGCACCTCCCACAACTCCGAGCCGAGGAGCGGCAGATCCCCGACCGGTCCATGGACTGCACACTCGTCTACGACCAGCTCGCGCAGTGAGAAATGGCCGCTGCCGCCGCCCCCTTCATCGGAATGGCCGCTGCCGCCCTCTCATAGGCGAAGAAGGAGCCCTACGCGAAGCGTCGCCGCATCGCCATCGTCGTGGTCCCGTTACCGGCCCTGGCCGGCTGCTCGCGGCACAACGCCGAAGCAAACCCGGCTGCTTCACCGGTTGACGGTGCACGCCAGGCCGTCGACGACTACGTTTCCGCTCTCAACGCACACAGCGCGACCGGTCTCATCCGGATCGGCGGCGTAAAGGACGAGCCCTGGGCACGGCGGGAGGCGGCAAGGATCCTTGCCGGCAAGGGCGGGCGAGGATGGAAGATGGGCAGCCTGGAAATCGACCACGACATGGGCCCCCGCACGGGCAGCGCCCGTCTCTCCGCCACCGACAAGGCGGGCAGGGCCATGAAGGACACCTTCACGGCGCCCCGGGACAAGGCAACTGGCACCTCGCCGTCTTCACCGGGCAGCCCACCCCGCGCGGCAGATCGCCCGCCTCAACCACCGGTCCGACCGCCTTCCAGGAAGCAACGGAGGCGAACCGGACGGCGGTACTCACCACCCCGCCTCCGGACTGGAGACCGAAGGCCTGGCCGCCCGTGAGATAGCTCACCGGCGGGGCTGAGTCACCCGCAATCCGTCTCCCAGGCTGTGCGATCCCTCACAAGCCCAGACACAACGACAAACGGGCCCCGCGGTGACTTCCGTCGCCGACAGAGACCCGTTTCGTCGGTTTCTCGTGGTGCGCGAGGGGGGAGTTGAACCCCCACGCCCTTGCGGGCACTGGAACCTGAATCCAGCGCGTCTGCCTATTCCGCCACCCGCGCATTGGGTGTGTCGTCCAGCTTCCGATCCCTTGCGGTGCGGCGCCTTCCGACATCGAGAACATTAGCACGCTGTCGACGGTGGGTTCACATCGCTTTCCCGCAGGGCACCGGCCCCACCAGTGGACACTTCTCCGACCGGCCCCGCGGAGACCCGTTCGACCAGCGCCGGTACCCAGCACCCGCCCCGTCCCCCCGCAACCGCAGCGCCCCACCGCGCCCCCGCACAGCCCCCGCGCCCCAGGCGCCCCGGCACCCCGGCAACGTCTCGAGCCGTATCTGTTCACGTATCAACCTCGTACCGGTCCCGCTCATCTCTCCAGGAGGGGACGGGGTCCACAGCCAGGTGCGGGACACTGGTCTACGGCCGCCTCTACGATCCATGCCAGGAGTACGAGCACGGAGTACGAGCAGGAGGAGTTCGAAGGGGTCGACCGGAGGGAACTCCGCAGGCGTCGACACCCGTCGACAGGGCCGACAGGGGGAACCAGCCGATTTTCCGGCGCGTGGATACGATCAGTAAGCAGTACCAGGTAAGCAGTACCCAGGACGGCAACGACGGAGGAGGTGCCTCATGGGAGTCCTGAAGAAGTTCGAGCAGCGTCTCGAAGGTCTGGTCAACGGCACCTTCGCCAAGGTCTTCAAGTCCGAGGTCCAGCCCGTGGAGATCGCCGGCGCGCTGCAGCGCGAGTGCGACAACAACGCGACGATCTGGAACCGCGAGCGGACCGTGGTCCCCAACGACTTCATCGTGGAGCTGAGCGCACCGGACCACGAGCGCCTGAGTCCCTACTCCGGCCAGCTCGGCGACGAGCTCGCCGGCATGGTCCGCGACTACGCCAAGCAGCAGCGCTACACCTTCATGGGCCCCATCAAGGTCCACCTGGAGAAGGCCGACGACCTCGACACCGGCCTGTACCGGGTGCGCAGCCGCACGCTGGCCTCCTCCAGCAACCAGCAGGCCTCCGCTCCCGCCCCCTCCGGGCGGCAGGGCCCCGGCGGCTACGGCTATCCGCCGGCCGCCGCGCCGGCGGGAGCGCCGCCCATGCCGCCCGCGCCGCCGCCCGGCGGACGCGCCGACGGCTACGGGTACCCGCAGCCCGCGGGCCAGCGTCCCGCTGCCGCCCCGGCGTCCGGCGGGCGCACCCGCTACTGGATCGAGATCAACGGCACCCGCCACCAGATCTCCCGTCCGACGCTGGTGCTGGGCCGCAGCACCGAGGCGGACGTGCGGATCGACGATCCCGGCGTCTCCCGCCGGCACTGCGAGATCCGGACCGGAACGCCCTCGACGATCCAGGATCTCGGGTCCACCAACGGCATCGTGGTGGACGGGCAGCACACCACCCGCGCTACGCTCCGCGACGGCTCGCGGATCGTCGTGGGCAGCACCACCATCATTTACCGGCAAGCCGAAGGGTGAAGCGGGGGCAATGTCAGAGCTGACCCTCACGGTCATGCGGCTGGGTTTCCTGGCCGTACTGTGGCTGTTCGTGATCGTGGCCGTGCAGGTCATCCGCAGCGACCTGTTCGGTACGCGCGTCACCCAGCGCGGCTCGCGCCGGGACGGCGGACGGCCGCAGCAGGCCGCCCGGGCCGCCGCGGGGCCACCGCCCCAGCGGCAGCAGCCGAGCGGCAGCCGCCAGCGCCGCGGTGCGCCTAGCAAGCTGGTCGTCTCCGAGGGATCCCTGACCGGCACCACGGTGGCGTTGCAGGGCCAGACCATCACGCTCGGCCGCGCCCACGACAGCACGATCGTGCTGGACGACGACTACGCCTCCAGCCGGCACGCCCGGATCTACCCCGACCGGGACGGCCAGTGGATCGTCGAGGACCTCGGGTCCACCAACGGCACGTACCTCGACCGGACCAGGCTGACGACCCCCACACCGATTCCGCTGGGCGCGCCGATCCGCATCGGCAAGACCGTTATCGAGCTGCGGAAGTAGTACGACAATGAGCGAGCGGAGCGAGCACGCAGCGGCGGACCACACCATGGGCCCCGGCGCGCTCCCGACCGGAGGGTGGGCACCGTGCGGATGTACCCGGAGCCGACGGGCGAGGTGCGCATGAGTCTGTCACTGCGCTTCGCCGCCGGATCGCACAAAGGCATGATCCGCGAGGGCAACGAGGACTCCGGTTACGCCGGTCCGCGCCTGCTCGCGATCGCCGACGGGATGGGCGGCCAGGCCGCCGGCGAGGTCGCCTCGTCCGAGGTGATCTCCACGATCGTCGCGCTCGACGACGACATTCCCGGCTCCGACATCCTCACCTCGCTCGGCACGGCGGTGCAGCGCGCCAACGACCAGCTGCGAGCGATGGTGGAGGAGGACCCCCAGCTGGAGGGCATGGGCACCACGCTCACCGCCCTGCTGTGGACCGGTCAGCGGCTCGGCCTCGTCCACGTCGGCGACTCCCGTGCCTATCTGCTGCGGGACGGCGTCCTGACACAGATCACCCAGGACCACACCTGGGTTCAGCGGCTCGTCGACGAGGGCCGCATCACGGAGGAAGAGGCCACGACCCATCCGCAGCGCTCGCTACTGATGCGCGCGCTGGGCAGCGGCGAGCACGTCGAGCCCGACCTGTCGATCCGCGAGGTGCGGGCCGGCGACCGGTATCTGATCTGCTCCGACGGACTGTCCGGGGTGGTCTCCCACCAGACGATGGAGGAGACCCTCGCCAGCTACCAGGGCCCGCAGGAGACCGTGCAGGAGCTGATCCAGCTCGCGCTGCGCGGCGGCGGCCCCGACAACATCACGGTCATCGTGGCCGACGTCCTGGACCTGGACACCGGGGACACCCTCGCCGGGCAGCTGTCCGACACCCCGGTCGTGGTGGGCGCGGTCGCCGAGAACCAGCACCACCTGCACGACAACGGCATCATGCAGACGCCCGCGGGCCGTGCCTCCGGACTCGGCCGGCAGGTGCCCGGGCAGGGCGGCGGCGAGTTCGGGCCGCCCGGCAGCGGTGACACCACCGGCTACGTCCCGGCGGGCAGCTTCGGCGACTACACCGACGAGGACTTCGTCAAGCCGCGCAAGGGCCGCAGGTGGCTGAAGAGATCGTTCTACACGGCTCTGGTGCTCGGCGTCATCGGCGGCGGGTGCTACGGCGCCTACCAGTGGACGCAGACGCAGTACTACGTCGGCGCCAACGGCACGCACGTGGCGCTCTACCGAGGCATCAGCCAGGACCTCGCCTGGCTGTCGCTGTCGAAGGTGGAGAAGGACCACCCCGAGATCGAACTCAAGTACCTGCCGCCGTACCAGCAGAAGCAGGTCAGGGCGACCATCGCCGAAGGCGGTCTCACGGCGGCCCAGTCGAAGATCTCCGAGCTGTCCGTGCAGGCGTCCGCGTGCCGGAAGGAGAGCGAACGCCTGCAGAAGCCGAGCCAGACCAGCGCGAAGACCGGCAAGGGCCAGGCCGGGGACACCACGGGAACCACGAAGGCCTCCTTCACGTCCAAGGCCTCGCCGACCCCGACGTCCTCGGCGCCGCCGCCGGCGACCAAGACCCCAACCGCACCCACTCCCACACCCGGCCCCACCCTCTCGGAGGAAGAGCAGAAGGTCGTCTCACTGTGCGGTAAGCAGTAAGCAAGCCGTGAGGGGCCCTGTCACACCATGAGCAGCAGTACGAACACGACGACGCATCACACGTCCACGATCGGCGCGATCGGCACGCCGAGCCGCCGCAACACCGAACTGGCGCTGCTGGTGTTCGCGGTCGTCATCCCGGTGTTCGCCTACGCCAACGTGGGCCTCGCCATCAACAACAAGGTGCCGCCCGGCCTGCTGAGCTACGGCGTCGGGCTCGGTCTGCTGGCCGGGGTGGGCCATCTCGTCGTACGGAAGTTCGCGCCGTACGCGGATCCGTTGCTGCTGCCGCTCGCGACGCTGCTGAACGGGCTCGGCCTGGTCGTCATCTGGCGGCTGGACCAGTCGAAGCTGTTGCAGTCCATCAAGCAGGCCGGCACCGCGGCGCCCCGCCAGCTGATGTACACCGCGATGGGCATCGCCCTCTTCGTCGTCGTGCTGATCTTCCTTAAGGACCACCGGGTCCTGCAGCGGTACACGTACATCTCCATGGTGGGCGCGCTGGTGCTGCTGCTCCTGCCGCTCATCCCGGGTCTCGGCGCGAACATCTACGGTGCGAAGATCTGGATCCACGTCGGCAGCTTCAGCATCCAGCCCGGTGAGTTCGCGAAGATCGTGCTGGCGGTGTTCTTCGCCGGCTATCTGATGGTGAAGCGCGACGCGCTCGCGCTGGCCAGCCGCCGCTTCATGGGTCTGTATCTGCCGCGCGGCCGCGACCTCGGCCCGATCCTGGTCGTCTGGTTCATCTCGATCCTGATCCTGGTCTTCGAGACCGACCTCGGTACGTCGCTGCTGTTCTTCGGAATGTTCGTCATCATGCTGTACGTCGCCACCGAGCGGACCAGCTGGATCGTCTTCGGTCTGCTGATGTCCGCGGTGGGCGCCGTCGGTGTGGCGTCGTTCGAGCCGCACGTGCAGCAGCGTGTCCAGGCGTGGCTCGACCCGATGAAGGAGTACACGCTCTCCCGGCAGAACGTCGTCGGCCACTCCGAGCAGGCCATGCAGGCGCTGTGGGCGTTCGGCTCCGGCGGCACCCTCGGCACCGGCCTGGGCCAGGGCCACTCGGACCTGATCCGGTTCGCGGCCAACTCCGACTTCATCCTCGCGACCTTCGGCGAGGAGCTGGGCCTGGCCGGCATCATGGGGATCCTGCTGATCTACGGCCTGATCGTGGAGCGCGGCGTGCGCACCGCCCTCGCCGCCCGCGACCCGTTCGGCAAGCTGCTCGCCGTGGGCCTGTCCGGCGCCTTCGCGCTCCAGGTGTTCGTGGTCGCCGGCGGTGTCATGGGTCTCATCCCGCTGACCGGTATGACGATGCCGTTCCTGGCGTACGGCGGTTCCTCCGTCATCGCCAACTGGGCCCTGATCGGCATCCTGCTGCGCATCAGCGACACCGCGCGCCGCCCGGCACCGTCCCCCGCTCCGAACCCCGACGCCGAGATGACCCAGGTGGTCCGCCCGTGAACAAGCCCCTGCGCCGGATCGCGCTCTTCTGCGGGCTCCTTGTCCTCGCGCTGCTCGTCCGCGACAACTGGCTCCAGTACCTCCAGGCCGACAGCCTGCGCACCGACCCGAACAACCGCCGTGTCCTGATCGCCCGGTACTCCAAGCCCCGCGGTGACATCATCGTCGACGGCGACCCGATCACCGGGTCGAAGAAGACGTCCACCGACAGCCTCAACGACTTCGCTTTCAAGCGCACCTACAAGGACGGCGCGATGTGGTCGCCGGTCACCGGCTACGCGTCCCAGGCGTTCGGCGCCACGCAGCTGGAGTCCATCGAGGACGGCATCCTCACCGGCGACGACGACCGGCTGTTCTTCCGCAACACGCTGAACATGCTGACCGGCAAGCAGCAGCAGGGCGGCAACGTCGTCACCACGCTCAACGGGGCCGCGCAGAAGGCCGCCTACGACGGTCTGAAGAGGGTCGGCGGCAAGGGCGCGGCCGTCGCGCTCGACCCGCAGACGGGTGCGATCCTGGCGCTCGCGTCCTACCCGTCGTACGACCCGTCCTCGTTCGCGGGCAACTCCACGACCGTCGACTCCAAGGCGTGGACGAAGCTCCAGAAGAAGAACGACCCGAGTGACCCGATGCTGAACCGGGCACTGCGCGAGACCTACCCTCCGGGCTCCACGTTCAAGGTGGTCACCGCGGCCGCGGCGCTTGAGAACGGGCTGTACGACAGCGCGGACCAGAACACCGACTCGCCGCTGCCGTACATCCTCCCGAACACCCGGACCGAGCTGAAGAACGAGGGCAGCATCCCCTGCAAGAACGCGACCATGCGGGTCGCGCTCCAGTTCTCCTGCAACACGGTCTTCGGCAAGATCGGCGCCGACCTCGGCAAGGAGAAGATGCTGGAGGAGGCGAAGAAGTTCGGCTTCGACTCCGAGCAGTTCACGCCGGTGCGGGCCAACGCCTCCAACTTTCCCAAGGACATGGACAAGGCGCAGACGGCGCTCAGCTCCATCGGCCAGTACGACACCGCCGCGACCCCGCTCCAGATGGCGATGGTCGCCTCGGCGGTCGCGAACGACGGCAAGCTGATGAAGCCGTACATGGTGGACAAGCTCCAGACGCCCGGCCTGGACGTGCTCACGCAGACCCAGCCGCAGGAGCTGAGCCGGCCGCTGTCCGAGAAGAACGCCCAGGTCCTCCAGTCGATGATGGGGACGGTCGTCAAGGACGGTACGGGCAAGAACGCGCAGATCAACGGCGTGACGGTGGGTGGCAAGACCGGTACCGCCCAGCACGGCCTGAACAACAGCGAGAAGCCGTACGCATGGTTCATCTCGTTCGCCAAGCTCGGCGACGGCAGTTCGCCGGTCGCCGTGGCCGTGGTGGTCGAGGACAACAACGCCAACCGTGACGACATCTCCGGTGGCGGCCTCGCCGCCCCCATCGCGAAGAACGTCATGGAGGCGGTCATCAACAGCAAGAAGTGACTCCCGTCACGTCCCCTTCACATCGGTGCACGTTGCGATACCGGTCCTGTATCGGGTGGCGGATGTGGCCAGGTCACACAAAGCGAGCCGGGTACCGTATGCCCGGACAGCACACCGCCGGACCACACGCGGGTGTGGTCGGGACCGACGGAGAGGGCTGGTAGGAAGCTATGGAAGAGCCGCGTCGCCTCGGCGGCCGGTACGAGCTGGGCCATGTGCTCGGCCGTGGTGGCATGGCCGAGGTCTACCTCGCGCATGACACGCGCCTCGGCCGCACCGTGGCAGTGAAGACGCTGCGCGCCGACCTGGCGCGCGACCCTTCCTTCCAGGCACGGTTCCGCCGGGAGGCCCAGTCGGCCGCTTCGCTCAACCACCCCGCGATCGTCGCGGTGTACGACACGGGCGAGGACTACATCGACGGGGTCTCGATCCCGTACATCGTGATGGAGTACGTCGACGGCTCCACGCTCCGTGAGCTTCTTCACAGCGGCCGCAAGCTGCTGCCGGAGCGGGCCATGGAGATGACCATCGGCATCCTCCAGGGCCTGGAGTACGCCCACCGCAACGGCATCGTCCACCGTGACATCAAGCCCGCGAACGTCATGCTGACGCGCAACGGCCAGGTCAAGGTGATGGACTTCGGTATCGCCCGCGCGATGGGCGACGCCGGGATGACGATGACGCAGACGGCGGCGGTCATCGGAACGGCCCAGTACCTCTCGCCGGAGCAGGCGAAGGGCGAGCAGGTCGACTCCCGGTCGGACCTGTATTCGACGGGTTGCCTGCTCTACGAGCTGCTGACGGTCCGCCCGCCGTTCGTGGGGGACTCCCCGGTCGCGGTCGCCTACCAGCATGTGCGCGAGGAGCCGCAGCCGCCGAGCGTCTTCGACCCCGAGATCACGCCCGCGATGGACGCGATCGTGCTGCGGGCGCTGGTCAAGGACCCGGACTACCGCTACCAGTCCGCCGACGAGATGCGCCAGGACATCGAGGCCTGCCTCGACGGCCAGCCGGTCGCGGCGACGGCGGCCCTGGGCTCCGTCGGCTACGGCGGCTACGCCGACGACCAGGCGACGACGGCTCTGCGCGCCGAGCCCGGTGCCGGAGCCACGACGATGCTGCCTCCGATGAACCCGGACGACGGCGGATTCGGCTACGACGACCGCCCGGACCGCCGCCGCCAGAAGAAGAAGGCGAACACGTCGACGATCCTCCTGGTCGTCGCGGGTGTGCTGGTGCTGCTCGGAGCGATCCTCATCGGCAAGTGGATGTTCAGCGGCAACGGCCCGGGCGACGGGAACGTCACCGTGCCCAACTTCGTCGGCCAGTCCAGGACCGATGCGCGGCAGCTGGCGGACAACTCCGACCTGAAGCTGGCCTTCTCCGCCAAGCCCTGCGAGGACCAGGCCAAGGGCAACGTCTGCGACCAGAACCCGAAGCCGAAGACCCAGGTCAAGAAGGGCGACACGATCAACCTGGTGGTGTCCACGGGCGCCCCGAAGGTGACGGTGCCGGACGTCCGGGGTGTGCAGTTCGACAAGGCGAAGTCGCAGCTCGAGGACAAGGGCTTCAAGGTCGAGCAGAAGACGCAGGAGTCCGACCAGACTCCGGGCGTCGTCACCGAGCAGGACCCCGAGGGCAATGTGGACAGGGAGAAGGGCTCGACGATCACCCTCACCGTCGCCGTCGCCCCGGCGACGACAACCGTGCCGGACGTGACGAACCGGTCCTGTGACGACGCCAAGCAGCAGATGCAGGCCAACAACCTGACCGGCAACTGCGTCGAGGTGGACGTCAGCGACCCGAACCAGGCCGGCAAGGCCGTCCAGACCGTGCCCGCGGCGGGCAGCACGGTCAAGAAGGGCTCCACGGTCACCATTCAGGTCGGCAAGGCGCCCCAGCAGGTCCAGATCCCCCCGAACATCCAGGGCCAGAAGCTGAAGGACGTCAAGCAGGCGCTGACCCAGGCGGGCCTCCAGGTCCGCAACATCGTCGGCCCCCAGGACGACAACGCCATCGTGGTGGGGTCGAACCCGGGCCCGGGCAGCCAGGTCCAGCAGGGCAGCCCGGTGGACCTGGTCACCACCGACCAGGGCGGCAACGGCGGGAACGGCAACGGTGGCACGAACATCTTCGGCGGCCTGACCGGCGGCAGGAGGAACTGACCCGCCCCTGTTACGACACCGGGCCCCGGCCCCCTCGAAGGGGGCCGGGGCCCGGTCGTGTGTCGGGGAAGGGCCGGCGGTCAGCGCAGCTCCGGCGGCGGGGTCCGGTCGCTGTCCACCTTGTCCACCCGTTCCAGTTCGCCCCACACGATGTAGCGGTACTCGGAGGTGAAG
Organism: Streptomyces sp. NPDC046931; assembly: GCF_040644655.1. Lineage (NCBI taxonomy): Bacteria > Bacillati > Actinomycetota > Actinomycetes > Kitasatosporales > Streptomycetaceae > Streptomyces > Streptomyces sp. NPDC046931. The sequence continues at coordinate 261,455 of NZ_JBEYWX010000002.1, read as the reverse complement.
ACCGGGGTGCAGGTCGTCAGGGTGATGTAGTGGCCCGGCTTCGTCACGCCGGCCTGCTTGGGGACCGCGGAGAGAACCTTCACGTTGTACTTCGACGTCTCCGGGAGGATCGCGAAGACCTTGTAGACGTACCAGTCGTCCTTGGTCTCGAAGACGACCGGGTCGCCCTTCCTCAGCTTGTCGATGTTGTGGAACTTCGCCCCGTGCCCGTCACGGTGCGCGGCCAGCGCGAAGTTGCCGCTCATGCCCGTCATCGGCAGGGTCGCCTTGACGGGGTCCGTGTAGTAGCCGGCCACGCCGTCGTTGAGGACTTTCGCCGACGTGCCCATCTCCACCAGCACCTCGCCGTTGCCCATGGCCGGCACATGCAGGAACCCGATGCCGTCCTTGGTGTCCAGGGCGCCCGGGCCGCTGTCCTCCTCGGCCGCCCAGTGGTCGCGCACCTTGTCGCCCTGCCGGTCCGCCTTGCGGTCGGCGAGGACGTTCGTCCACCACAGCGAGTACACGACGAACAGGCCGAGCACGAGGCCCACGGTGATGAGGAGCTCCCCGAAGACGCTGACGGCGAGCGCGATCCGGCCGGTGCCGCGGCGCCGGGGCGCGGAGGGGGAGTCGGGACCGGGCGACGGCGCGTCGGTCAGCTCGTCCTGGTCGGTCGTCACGCCCACTGCAATCTGCTCCGTCTGTCCCACGTGCCCGTGCGTACACAGGTCTTACGAAATGAACGGCCCGGGAAACCCGGGCACTACGAGATGAGGGCGTCCGGCTTGCCCTTGCTGCGCGGCCGGTCCTCGACCATCTTGCCCCAGACGATCATCCGGTACTTGCTTGTGAATTCCGGCGTACAGGTGGTCAGGGTGATGTAGCGGCCCGGCCTGGTGAAGCCCGAGCCCTTCGGTATGGGATCGAGGACGCTCGTGTTCGCCGGCGAGGTCACCGGAAGGATGGACGTCATCCTGTACACGAAGTAGTCGTCCTGCGTCTCCACCACGATCGCGTCGCCGGGCTGGAGACGGTTGATGTACCGGAACGGCTCGCCGTGCGTGTTCCGGTGCCCCGCGAGAGCGAAGTTGCCCGTCTTGGCGTCCGGCATGGCCGTCTTGAGGCGGCCCTCGCCATAGTGGCCGACCATGCCCCTGTCGAGGACGTCGGTCTTGCTGGTGCCCTCCGCGATGGGCGCGACGACGTCCAGCTTCGGAATGTGCAGGATGGCGAAGCCCTGCCCGGGCGCGAAGACCCCCGGCGCCCGTTTGCCGCTCGCCCAGTCCTGCTGGAGGTGCTGTGCGGCGCTGCCCGCCTCCTGGTGCGCGCGCACGTTCGACCACCACAGCTGGTAGGTCACGAACAGCAGCATCACCACACCGGTGGTGATGAACAGCTCGCCGACCAGCCGGCTCACGAGAACCGCTGCACCGGGCTTGCGGGCCCGTGCCGCCCTCCGCGCCTCCACCCGGGACAGAGGAGCCGTCGAGGCCGCCCCAGGGCCTCTCCCGGGCCTCTGGGGCCCGCCGGGGCCGCCCTGGCCGCCCCCGTGCCGTCCGTGCCTCCTGGCGGCCTTGCGTCGTGCGGCACGGCCGCCGGGCGGGGCGGCGGGACCGGCCGCACGGTCCGGGGCCCGCCGGGGCTCCTCGACGCCGAGGGCGCGCAGCGCGACCGTCTCGCTGTCCATCGGCACGGGCGGGTCGTAGGACCGGGCGGCAGCGGGCTCCTCGTACGGGGGGAGCAGCGCCGTCTGGTCGTGTCCCTGCTGCGATATCTGCTGCCCGTAGGGCTCGCCGTGCCGGCCCCCCGCCTGCCACGCCTGCCCCTGCCAGGCGCCGCCGTCCCCGTACGGCTGCTGCCCGTACGGGGATCCGTGGTCCGCGGCGCCCCCATAGGCGGCGCCGCTCTCGCGCTCGGGGCGCAGCGCGGTCACGCCGTGGCCCTGCCCACCACCGGGGCCAGCCCCGCCGACCTCGCCACGGCCCCCTGGTCACCGCACTCCGCCAGCCAGTTGGCCAGCATCCGGTGGCCGTGCTCGGTGAGCACCGACTCAGGGTGGAACTGCACGCCCTCGACGGGGAGTTCGCGGTGCCTGAGGCCCATGATGATCCCGTCGTGCGTACGCGCCGTGACCTCCAGCTCGGCCGGCACCGTCTCCGGCTCGGCGGCCAGGGAGTGGTAGCGGGTCGCGGTGAAGGGGGAGGGCAGACCGGCGAAGACGCCCTTGCCCTCGTGCTCGACCAGGGACGTCTTGCCGTGCAGGAGCTCCGGTGCCCGGTCGACGACACCGCCGTACGCCACCTGCATCGACTGCATGCCCAGGCAGACGCCGAAGACGGGCACGCCGGTCGCGGCGCAGTGCCGCACCATCTCGACGCAGACGCCGGCCTCCTCGGGGGTGCCGGGACCGGGCGACAGCAGCACACCGTCGAAACCGTCCTGCGCATGCGCGGTCGACACCTCGTCGTTGCGTAGCACCTCGCACTCGGCGCCCAGCTGGTAGAGGTACTGCACCAGGTTGAAGACGAAGCTGTCGTAGTTGTCGACGACGAGAATGCGCGCGCTCACTGGTTGTCCACCGTCACATCGTTGAAGGGCAGCAGCGGTTCGGCCCACGGGAAGACGTACTGGAAGAGGACATAGACCACGGCCAGGACCAGCACGAGCGAGACCATCGCCTTGATCCAAGCGTTCCCCGGCAGATGCCGCCAGATCCAGCCGTACATGCCGTCCCTTCCGTCTCATCACGGCACCAGACTCCCGCCGTACGCCACCAGACTAACGGCGAAGGGCCGCCGGTTTGCCTGCGTCCACAGGCTGCGCGGAATCGAGGTGCGCCCAGACGATCAACCGGTGACTGTGCCCCCATTCCGGATCACACGTGGTCAGCGTCAGATAGCGTCCCCGACGCTCGTACCCCGAATTACGTGGCACAGGGTCGATTACTTCAACGTCCGTGGGCACGGTTTTGTAAGGGCCTTTGTCGATCCGATACGTGAACCAGGTGGTTCCGTCGGTGAGGACGACCGCGTCCCCGGGGCGCAGCCGGGGGAAGTCCCTGAAGGGGTCGCCGTAGGTGCGCCGGTGTCCGGCGACCGCGAAGTTGCCCTCCTGGCCGAGCCGGGCGCTGCCCGTGTAGTGGCCGAGGCCCTTCTTCAGGGTGTCCACCCCGGTGTCCTCGAGCACGGGCTTGTTCCACGTGAAACCGAGCCGGGGGATGTACATGACGGCGAACGGCCTGCCTGGGACGTAGGGCGCGGGCTTCCCCGGGCTCGCGGGACCGCCGGGCGCGGCGGTGGTCGCAGTCGCCTTCGACCACTGCCGTTGCAGCTGATCGATCTGGTCGCTCATCGCGCGGTCCGCCCGCACTCCGGTCCAGAACAGGACGTAGACCACGAAGAGCACGATGAGAGTGCCGACGGTGACGCACAGTTCGCTGACGGTCCTGACGATCACGCGCACCGGCACAGGTCCCCCCGTGGCAGCTGATCCCGGGCTCTACCGCACGGGCTTCGCGTAGTGCAGGTCCACTGTGCCCGAGTAGCCGGGAAGAGTCACCGTTCCGTCCTCGGTCACCTTCCAGCCGAGGCCGTAGACGTTGACGTACACCATGTAGTTCTGGATGGCGGGCGAGGAGGCGAGCGCCTTCTGCAGCCTGTCCGGGTCGCCGACCGCGGTGATCTTGTACGGAGGCGAGTAGACGCGTCCCTGGAGGATCAGCGTGTTGCCGACGCAGCGCACGGCGCTGGTGGAGATCAGGCGCTGGTCCATGACCTTGATGCCCCGGGCGCCGCCCTGCCACAGCGCGTTCACCACGGCCTGCAGGTCCTGCTGGTGGATGACCAGGTAGTCGGGCTGCGGCTCGGGGTAGCCGGGGAGCTTGGCGGTGGCGCCCGGCGGGGCGTCGTTGAGGGTGACGGTGACGGCCCGGCCCGTGACCTTCTGGGTGCCGGCGCTCTTCTCCAGCGCCGCGAGCCGGGTCTCCTCGGCCTTGCTGGTGCCGCCGCCGGTCCGCTTGGCGAGGGCATCGACGTCGTCACGGAGCGCGGCGTTGGACTCGTCGAGGAGGGCGTTCTTGCGGCTGCGGTCGTGGATCAGGTCGGAAAGCTTCAGCAGCGAGGTGTCCGTGCGGATGTTGGTGCCCTTGGCCGTGTTGAAACTCGTGAAGAAGAGGAGACCGGCCAGGGCGAAGACACCCACCGTGAGCACGCGCACGGGCCGCAGCCGGCGCGGAGTGGGGGGCAGTGGCCCCGTTCGAGGGGACCCGGGACCCGCCTGGGGGGAGTCGGCCGTATTGCTCAACGTACCCTTATCTCCTTCGGCGCCGCGGAAGCACTACGCTAACGGACGCCCGGGGGAGCGCTCAGTGTCCCCTTGTACGCTGCCCCGGAGCCCGACCCCGTTCCCTGCGCGGCCACGCAGCGCATCGACAGGAGAGACCCTCGTGCCGAAGTCACGTATCCGCAAGAAGGCCGACTACACGCCGCCGCCGTCCAAGCAGGCCACGAACATCAAGCTGGACAGCCGGGGCTGGGTCGCGCCGGTCATGCTGGCGATGTTCCTGATCGGTCTCGCGTGGATCGTCGTCTTCTACGTGACCGACGGCTCCCTGCCCATCCACGCGCTGCGCAACTGGAACATCGTGGTGGGCTTCGGTTTCATCGCGGCGGGGTTCGGCGTCTCCACGCAGTGGAAGTAGCGCCCCCACAGGGCTCCGCGGCCGCCGCCCGGGGCCGTGCGGCGAGTTATCCACAGCCTTTGTCCACAGCGCTGGCGACCAGTGGAAAAAGAACGACGATCTGTGGATAACCCAGTCGGGCATTGACGCCGGTATGACGGAATCACCGGCCTCCGTAAATGCGTTCGCCCCCTGTCCCACCTGCGGAAACTCCGCTCGGTGACAGGGGGCACGTCTGTTCCCCACAGCGTGCACAAGATCCGCCACAGACTGTGGACAACGCTGGGTACAACCTCGGGCTACGGCCTGTGCGGATCCGCCGCTCAGGTGAGCTGAGCCGTCCTCACCAGGGTCATCACGACCACGGCCGCCAGCACCAGCGCACACGTCCCGTACTGGACGAGGCTCCGCCGCTCGCGCGGGGCGTGGACCATGGCGTAGCCGACCACGACACCGGCGACGAGTCCCCCGATGTGGGCCTGCCATGCGATGCTGCCCCACCCGAATGTGATGATCAGGTTGACCACCAGGAGACCGATCACGGGGCGCATGTCATACCGGAGCCGGCGCATGAGCACGGCGGTGGCGCCGAAGAGCCCGAAGATCGCGCCGGAGGCGCCGAGCGAGGGCTCGTTCGGGGCGGCGATCAGATAGGTGAGCGCGCTGCCGGCCAGCCCGGAGACGAAGTAGAGCGCGAGATAGCGGGCGCGGCCGAGGGCCGCCTCGAGGGGGCCGCCGATCCACCACAGGCTGAGCATGTTGAACAGGATGTGGACGTAGTTGGCGTGCAGGAACATCGCCGTCAGCAGCCGGTACCACTGCCCCTGCGCGACACCCTGGAGCGCGCCCCCGACCGTGAACCTAGCGTCTCCCACGAGCTCGAACTGATCGCTGAAGGCGTCACCCAGCGACTGCTGGAGCAGGAAGACGATCAGGTTGATCCCGATGAGGACCTTGGTGACCAGCCGGGGGTCGTCCGTGACGGTGCCGCCCGTGAGCGTGCGCGGCCGGGACGCGGCCGCGGGGTGGCCCGTGCCGGAGCCGCTGCGGACGCATTCGGGGCACTGGAAGCCCACCGAGGCGCCGACCATGCACTCCGGGCAGATGGGGCGCTCACAGCGGGTGCAGCGGATGCCCGTCTCGCGGTCGGGGTGCCGGTAGCAGACCGGCAGTTCCCGGGCGTCGTGCGGCCCCTGGTTCTGCGGGTCCTGCGGGTTGCCTGGCGCGTGGTCCATGGGTCCCCTCACTCTCCGTACGAACGGGTGGCCCCGCCCTTCCTTTTACGGACGGGCGGGGCGCTTTTGTTCCCTCGTGCGGGGTGCCGCGGAGGGGTCAGCCCTCGCGGGTCTCGACGACGACCGACTCGATGACGACGTCGTTGACCGGGCGGTCGGTGCGCGGGTTCGTCTGGGTGGTGGCGATGGAGTCCACGACCTTCTGACTGGCCCCGTCGATGACCTCGCCGAAGATCGTGTGCTTGCGGGTCAGCCAGGCCGTCGGGGCGACCGTGATGAAGAACTGCGAGCCGTTGGTGCCCGGGCCGGCGTTGGCCATGGCCAGCAGGTACGGCTTGTCGAAGGCGAGCTCCGGGTGGAACTCGTCCTCGAACTGGTACCCCGGACCGCCGGTGCCGTTGCCCAGCGGGTCACCGCCCTGGATCATGAAGCCGCTGATCACCCGGTGGAAGACCGTGCCGTCGTAGAGCTTCTTCGTGGACTTCTCGCCCGTGGCGGGGTGCGTCCACTCACGCTCGCCGTTGGCGAGCTCGACGAAGTTACGGACCGTCTTGGGCGCGTGGTTCGGCAGAAGCCGGACCTGGATGTCGCCGTGGTTGGTCTTCAGGGTGGCGTAAAGCTGCTCAGCCACGATGTGCCTTCCGTTGTCCTCTGTGACTCCCCGATCCTCGCACGGTACGCGCCCTGAGTCGCCCGACCACCGCCTCTGGGACCGCATCCCCGATGTGTTGCGGAAAATCGGCCCGGTCGCCCCGCCACGGGGGCGCGACGGGGCGATCCGTGGCATTGTCGTCGACAAGCTCCTGTTGCCCGTATACATCCGCTATCGCACGTGATCAGCCCGCGCAGGTGGTCGGACCAGGCGCCCCGTGTGGCTCCTCGTGGTCCGCATGACCCGGATGCCCGCCCTCGCATGCCCGGGAGTCCTTCGAGAGGCATGATCCGTAAAAGGCTGGAAAGTCGAATTACCGTACGCCACCGAGGAGGAGGAACCCCGTGACCCGCATCGACAGCGTGCGCGCCGCGACCGGTTCGGCGAAGGACAGCGTGCTGCATGCCGCGGAAGTGGTGGCGCCCTACGCCGACACGGCCAAGGACAAGGCAGCGCACTACGCACACGAGGCGCGTGTTCGTCTCGCGCCCAAGGTGTCGCAGGCCGCCGGACAGGCCCGCTTGCAGTACGACGCCCATCTCGCCCCGCGACTGGTACAGGCTCGCGCTCATGTGCCGCCCAGGGTGGACCAGGCCGCACACGAAGCGGCCGCCTACACCCTCAAGGCCGCTCGCCAGGCGGCCGACTACTCCCGTCCGAAGATCGAGCAGGCGGCCGCCGTCGCCGGTCCGGTACGGGAGGAGGCCGCGGCCCGCGGAGCCGCGGCGCTGGCCGCGCTGCGCGGCCAGGTCTCGCCGCAGCAGATCCAGAAGCTTGTGCGCCGCCAACAGCGGCGGGCCAAGGCCGGCCGCGCCGTCAAGGGGCTGGCACTGCTGAGCCTCCTGGCCGGCGGTGCCCTCGCCGCCTGGAAGTGGTGGGACAAGCAGGCGAACCCCGACTGGCTCGTCGAACCGCCCGCCGCGACCGAGGTCTCGCAGAGCGAGCGCCTGACGGCGGTGGACGGCAGCGGTCCGCTGGATCCGGAAGTACAGGCGAAGCAGTCCGAGGAGGACTCCACGGAGAACGACGACCGGCGCTGAGGCCGCCCGGCTCCGGGCCGGACTCCACCACCCCGGTGGGGCGGGAGACTTGAACAGCTCCTGCCCCATCGTGCTGCTCGTGCTGCCCGGGTGACGTTTCACGTGGAACGCCGCGGCAAGGCTTCATGCTTCCCCGGGCGACGACGTTTGCAACGCGTCATGTGTGCACATTCCGTGGAGACTTCTTTTACGGAACGCAACCCGCCGCTTACCCGTATCCGGGGGCGGCGGCTCGCACAAGACGCCTCAAATCACCTCGCACCACCCTCTCGCGCCCACCCGTCATCCACGGGTTGACGCCCACCCCCTGGAGAGCCCCTGCATATATTTGCGCAAAGGAATGCAACGACTGCAAACAACGCCTGTGTGACGCGGGTCACCCCAAACGAAAACCGGCCAGCCGCCGGGAAGGGCGTCTGGCCGGTCCGAGATGTGGAGCCTAGGGGAGTCGAACCCCTGACATCTGCCATGCAAAGACAGCGCTCTACCAACTGAGCTAAGGCCCCGAGAAGACACGTCCGGCCGGAGCGGACACACACCGGCGGGCGCTGCGGACCAGCGTACCGGGTAACCCCCCGTATCTCGCAAAAAGAGGGGGGTCCCCGTGGACGACCACTCTCCGTAAGATGCTCGTCGTGGTTCGCGACAGCGAACCACGGTACTTGGGGAAGCGATGGGGAGACGCAATGGACGCCGCACAGCAGGAAGCCACCGCAAGAGCGCGGGAGCTGCAGCGGAACTGGTACGGGGAGCCGTTGGGGGCGCTCTTCCGTAAGCTCATCGACGATCTCGGTCTCAACCAGGCACGTCTCGCCGGTGTACTGGGGCTGTCCGCGCCGATGCTGTCGCAGCTGATGAGCGGTCAGCGCGCCAAGATCGGCAATCCCGCGGTGGTCCAGCGGGTACAGCTGTTGCAGGACCTGGCGGGGCAGGTCGCGGACGGCAGTGTGAGCGCGGCCGAGGCGACCGAACGGATGGACGAGATCAGAAAGTCGCAGGGGGGCTCGGTGCTGAACAACACCACGCAGACGACGAGCAGTTCGGGAGCGCCCACGGTCAAGCGGGTGGTCCGCGAGATCCAGTCCCTGCTGCGCTCGGTGGCGGCGGCCGGCGACATCATCGAGGCGGCGGACACCCTCGCCCCGAGCCACCCGGAGCTGGCAGAGTTCCTCCGGGTGTACGGCGCCGGCCGGACCTCCGACGCGGTCGCCCACTACCAGTCCCACCAGAACTAGCCGAGGCCTCGGCCACCGGGGGCTTCTCGTGCCGGGGGGTGCGCGGGAGTCCCCGGCACCGTCCGGAAGGGGGAGCGACGCACGACCATGGGTGAGGTCTTCGCCGGACGGTACGAACTGGTCGATCCCATCGGGCGCGGGGGAGTCGGTGCGGTCTGGCGCGCCTGGGACCACCGGCGGCGCCGCTATGTGGCCGCCAAGGTCCTCCAGCAGAGCGACGCCCATGCGCTGCTGCGGTTCGTGCGCGAGCAGGCGCTGCGCATCGACCACCCCCATGTGCTCGCGCCCGCCAGCTGGGCCGCGGACGACGACAAGGTCCTGTTCACCATGGACCTGGTCGCCGGGGGCTCGCTGGTCCACCTCGTCGGGGACTACGGCCCGCTGCCTCCCGCGTTCGTCTGCACCCTGCTCGACCAGCTGCTGTCCGGGCTCGCGGCCGTGCACGCGGAGGGGGTCGTGCACCGGGACGTCAAGCCCGCCAACGTGCTCCTCGAGGCCACCGGAGCCGCCCGGCCCCGGCTGCGGCTGTCGGACTTCGGCGTCGCCATGCGGCTGGGGGAGCCGCGGCTGACGGAGACCGACTACGTGGTGGGTACGCCGGGTTATCTCGCGCCCGAGCAACTGCTGGGCGCGGAGCCCGACTTCGTGGCCGACCTGTTCGCCGTGGGCCTGGTCGCGCTGTATCTGCTCCAGGGCGCCAAGCCGGACGCCAAGGCACTGGTCGAGCATTTCGCCGCCCACGGCACACCCGGTGCGCCGCACGGCATCCCCGGGCCCCTGTGGGAGGTCGTGGCGACGCTGCTGCAACCGGACCCGGCCGCCCGCTTCCGCACCGCCACGGGGGCGCGCAAGGCCCTCGCGTCGGCCAGGGAGCTGCTGCCCGAGCCGGGACCCGACGAGGAACAGGTCGAGATCTTCGACCAGATCGGGCCGCTCCCGCCGGGATTCGGCCCCGAGGGGCCGCTGGGTACGGCGTCCGGGGTGAGGCCGGAGACCGCTCCGGACCCGCGGCACCCGCCGGACGCCGAGGCCGGCACCTGGGGAGCCGCGGCCGGCACACCGGGCTCCCGGGCCGGTGGCGCGCCCGGCGACTCCGCCGGGACCGACGACGGACCGGTGCGGTTGACCAGCGGTGCGATACCTCCGCGACCGACCACCGCACCGACGGCGTCCCACACACCCGCCCCCACACCTCCGGCACCGTCTGCGGCACCGTCTGCGGCACCTCCTACGCCCTCCCCCACCCCTTTCGCCCCTTCAGGCGCTTTCTCCCCCTCCGGCACCCGCACCCCCGCGCCCCCTCCCCTCGGCACCGGCGTCCCCGCCGTCGCGCCCGGGTCGCCGCCTCCCCCCGCCGTACGGCCGCGGTCCGCGCCCTACGGGCCACCGCCCAGGCCGGCCGCCGATCCGACGCCGCCCTCGCGGCCGTCCACGATGTCGGACACCGGAAGCTTCCACCTGCCGCCTCCGGTGATCCGCCCGGCGCCCGGTGCGGGTCCGGGAACGCCCGAGCAGCCGCCCACGCCGCCCGCCACCCTCGTGGCTCCGGCCCCCGCGAACACGGCGCCCGCCCCGCACCACGAGCCCACGTATGTGCCCGTCTCCGGCCCGCTCACGGCTCCGGCGGTGGCCGCCAGGCAGGCCGCCTGTGCGAACGTCGTGTCGCCGCACGCGCCGACCCGGCCGCAGCGGACCGGGCGGCACGGCAGGAGAGCGGCCGCCCGGCGCGCTGGACCACCGGCGAAGGTCGCCGTACCGGTCCTGCTTCTCGCGCTCGTCTGCTTCGTGGTGGGCTTCTGGGCGCTGACGCGGCTCTGAGCGGCGCTCAGGCGGTCACCCCGCCCACCGGCGCCGGGACCGCCGCCGGGCGGCCAGGGTCCACACCCCGAGCCACAGGACCAGCGCGCTCCCGGTGCCGATCCCGCCCACGGCGACCATCCTCATCGTGCGGGTGCCCCCCGCCGCCCCGCCGCCGACGCGGGTCGCGGCGTGGGGCGAGGACCCGCCGGAGTGCTTTCCTCCACCCGCAGCGGTCTCCGCCCCGGCCGCCGCTTCCTCCCGGTCCGTGGCCGTGACCTCGAACAGGTCACGCGGTACGGACCGCCCGGCGTACACCGGCCCGGGCACCGGGGTCCCGCCGACCCGCACGCGCAGGGTCAGTCCGAACGGGCCGTCGCCGAACCGCTCCGCGACGGGGGCGCCGAGGTGCACGGCGAGGTAGTACCAGCCCGCGAACCGCATCCCGCCGGCACGCTGGCCGACGGCACGGCGGTTGGCGTAGTCCACGGGCGGCAGCGGCTCCAGCGACGCCGAGGTCTGCGCCCCGCTGTAACCGGCGTCGGCGTCGTCGACGTAGCCGCGGACGGGGTTGTAGAGCGACATGGCCAGCGCGGTGCCGACATAGCCGTCGCCGCCCGCGAAGCTGCCCATCTCGACAGTGGCCGAAAGCTGCTGTCCCCAGTCGACGGGAACCTTGTAGAAGAGTGTCTGCCCGGGCTTGATCCCGTCCTGCCAGACGCCTTGCCCCACGGCGCTCGCCGTGGCGAAGCCCGCCCCGCCCGCGCGGTGCGCGGCCTGCCCCAGGACGGGCTCCGGGGATCCGGAGTTCCAGGTCCGGGGCGGGGTCGTGGCCCCGGCCCGGCGCGGGGCGGGTTCCGAGACGTAGTCCAGCTCGAGGTCCCAGTCGACAGGCAGGGCGGCGGTCAGGTCGCGCCGTTCGACGACCGCGTAGTACGCGCCCGCCCCCTTGCATCCGTACGTGCCGGGGCCGGTCTCGCGCGAGGCCCAGGCGGCGATCGGGTGCGGGCTCTGGGTGGGACCGAAGTGCGAGGTTCCCGAGGAGCAAGTGGTGCCGTCGGCGTCCTGGACGGACACCTTAAGGCCGTCGGAGGAGGAGACCCGTGCCCCGGCCCGGGGCACGGCCGTTGCGGAGACGTAGGCGTTGGCGGACGCGTCGAGGTCCAGCCGGTAGTAGCGCTTGGCGCCCGGGGGCAGGGCGCTCCGGTAGACGTGCCCGGCGTCCAGGCGTACGGCGTCCGTGGTGCCCCTCGCGCCATCGACCGTCCTGGCGTCGCGGGCGAACGCGTATGCGTCCGGACTGCCGTCGTCGGCCGCGTAGGGCGGGGCGGCCCGCGCGGGGAGCGCTGCGGCCGCGCCGAGCGCCACCGCCGCGCACAGGGCGACGGCCGCGTGCGCCGGTGTACGACCGCGCCGCGGGAACCCGCGTCCTGCTTCCGTACGCCGCTTCCTCACGCTCCACCCCCGCCTTGCTCCGCAGACCCGGACCGCCGCCCATCCTGCCCCGCACGCCATGGCGGTACCTTGCTCTTTACGTACGAGCGGCCGAAACGCTTCCCCGTGGAGCCCGGGAAGCAGTGGAGCTTGGGAAACAGTGGAGCCCCGGGAAACACAAGACCCCGACCGCGTCGGCGGTCGGGGCCTGCTCTGATCTCTGTCGTCCTGAGAACTCACGAACCCGTGGGCACGGAGTCGGTCGCCTCCGTCCACAGATCCTGCTCGGCGCGATCCGCCTGGATCTGGCGGTACACGAGGAGCCCGCCGATGGCGGCCAGTGCGACCAGGAGAAGCTTCTTCACCGCGCGACCTCGTCTTTCCTTGACGTAGGGGACTTCTGGCGCCCGACTATACACACCGATCGATATCGTTCGGTGACCTGAGCCGGTGCTCAACTCCGGGCGGGCGCACCGCAGTACGGCTCGACACCGCCGGTGCGTCTCCGTGTGAGCGAGGCTCACCGAGCGTGACGTTCGACGCTCTCCCCCACCCTTTCGGCTTTTCCGGGGCCCGTACGTCCATCCGAGTGGTGTTCATCCGAAGATCGACGCGCCATGGGCGTTGGTCCCCCACTTCGGAGCCCTCATACACATCATGAGGAAAGTACGCAAATCGCCCGACCCGAAAGTGAGGGGTCATGGCCCGCACCCAGGTCATGAAACTGTGGACCGCCGTCGTCAGCGCCTTCCTCGCGCTGTTCACCGCGCTGGGACTCATCACCACGACCACCGCCGCCGCGGAGGTACCCCAGCCCCAGCCGGCCCGCAACAGCACGGCTCAGGTGACACCGTCGCGACCGGACCACGGACGCTGGCCCCGGAACCGGTCCTTGCCCCCCACGATGAAACAGCGCATCCGCGCCGAAGCCCACGGTTCCTCCCCGGCCTCCCGCAACCGCCTGCCGGCCTCCGCACCGACACTCCGCCTCGCCCGCTGCGCCCTCAGAGCCCCCAGCCGGCCCGCCGAACCTCCCGAAGCGACCGTGCGGCTGCAGCGCTGAACCGACCCCGCCCCGGACGAGATTGCGTACACAACCTCATGGCGAGCTGCCCGGCACCTGCTCCCAGGTGCCGGGCCGTCGGCGTGCGAGCTCCCGCTCCGCCAGTCGGGTCGATCATGGGAGGTGGAGGACATCGGTCGACCGTCCGGAGTCCTCGGTCGATCGTTCACGGAATTCCGGAGCCGGCGGGAAGCATGCCATGGCAGAAGATCACGAGTTGGCGGACGTCCAGCGAGCGCACTGGCAGAACACCTACACCGTCGATCCGGCCATGTACGGTGACCGGCCGTCCGCCCCCGCTGTGCATGCCGCCGAAGTCTGCCGGGCGGCCGGCGCCGGAGACGTCCTGGAGCTCGGCGCCGGGCACGGCCGTGAGTACTTCGCGCGCGAAGGCTTCACCGTCCGGGCCACCGGCTTCTCCGCCACAGGCCTCGGGCAGCTCCGCGCCGCCGCCCGCTCCCAAGGGGTGGCCGAGCGGGTCACGACCGCGGTGCACGACGTGCGCGAACCGCTGCCGCTTCCGGACGCGTCCGTGGATGCGGTGTTCGCGCACATGCTGCTGTGCATGGCCTTGTCCACCAAGGAGATCCACTTCGCGGTCGGCGACCTGCCCCGCCGTCTGTGGCGCGTCACCCAGACCCTGCGCCGGCACTGAGAAGATCCTTCGCGGCTGCCGTCCGAAGGGAGACGGCTCCCACCTCGCCGTCTCGGAGAATGCTCAGTCGAGACAGAACTCGTTGCCCTCGATGTCCTGCATCACGATGCACGACTCGTTGTCGTCATCGGCAAGCAGCACTCGCACGCGTACCGCGCCGAGCGCGACCAGCCGTGCGCACTCGGCCTCGAGCGTGGCGAGGCGCTCCTCACCCACGAGTCCGGTGCCGACCCGCACGTCGAGATGCAGCCGATTCTTGACGACCTTGCCTTCGGGAACGCGCTGGAAGTACAGCCGCGGGCCCACGCCTGAGGGATCACTGCAGGCGAACGCTGAACCCTGCCGCTCAGGCGGCAGCGAGCGATCGAATTCGTCCCACGTGGCAAACCCCTCCGGTGGCGGCGGTACGACGTACCCCAGCACCTCGCACCAAAAGCGGGCGACGCGTTCAGGTTCTGCGCAGTCGAAGGTGACTTGGAACTTCTTGATCGATGACATCGGCGCACCATAGCAGGGGGACTTTGTTGCTCAATTCCCGGTGTGGATCCGCACGTTGGCAAGCAGCGCCGAGGTCGAGGCGGCTGCTGAAACGGGGGCCTGGGCCGGAAAAGGTCATCCGCGGGCTTCAGGGCCAGTGGAGACTGTGAGGCAGTTCTCCCCGAGGTGATCAGGAGCCCAGTGAACATGGAATTCGCCGAAGCCGTGGAGACAGTCCTGCGGGACCTCCGGGCACAGTGCGCGGTGCAGCCAGACATACGTTCGGATGGCACGACCGGGATCACGCTCTGGGCCCCGGACGGTTCAGGTCTGGGCCTGACACCACATCCGGACGGCACCGCCGCAGAGTTGCTCGTGCACCTGGCAGATCAGGTCCAGGACTGGGCGGTGGAGGCACTGTGGTCTGAAGGTGCGTCGGCGGTCTGGCCACAGTGCCCGACACACCCGGACACGCATCCGCTGACGGCGGCTGTCCGCATGGACGCGGCGGTGTGGGTGTGCCCGAAGAGCGGAACGACGGGGGCGCGGATCGGGGAACTGAAGACCCACTAGCGCGAGCGGGGCTGCGGCCGGCGGCAATCAGCGCCGGCCGTGCAGCGGCTGTGTCCCCGGTTGCCGTACGTGGCAGTCGTCCCGCCCATTCCACAGCCTGTGGAGGCCGACGGGCCTCAGCCGTGGCGCACCTGCTTTTGGATCAAATCGTCTCTGAGGCTTCCTGACGCAACCCCCGGCCGTTGGTGTCTACCGGTGGTGTCAAAAACCCCCGGCCCTAGTGGACCGGGGGTCTTCTCGCTGGTGGGGCTAACAGGATTTGAACCTGTGGCCTCATCCTTATCAGGGATGCGCTCTAACCAACTGAGCTATAGCCCCGCCGCGCTCTGCGGTGTGTCCCGCGCGCTGACCCCTGAAGATTAGCGCACGACGTGGGAAGTCCCAAAATCGGTTACCCGGGGAGCGGGCACCGCGCCGCCGGAGCCCGCTCCCGGGCCCCGCTCACTCGTCCTCCGCCAGCGTCAGCTCGACGCCGCCCACCAAGCCCGCGGAGAGGTTGTAGATGAACGCACCGAGCGTCGCGAGGGCGGTCGCCAGGATCACGTCGATGACCGCGATGATCGTCGTGAAGATGAGCACGTTCGGCAGGGACAGGAAGGACTGCAGGTCGAAGCCGTTCGACTCGTTCGAGCCGGTGGCCTCCGAGATCGTGCCGCCGACCGTGGAGAAGACACCCATGGCGTCCATGACCATCCACAGCACCGCGGCCGCCACGATCGTGCAGATGCCGAGCGCGATGGAGAGCAGGAAGCTGACCTTCATCACCGACCACGGGTCCGCCTTCGCCACTCTGAGCCGCGCCTTACGGGTGCGCGGAGTGGTGCGTGCGCCGGTCCGGGGGCGGCGCACGGCGCCCGTCCCCGGCTCCGCCGGATAGGCCTGGGGGGGGTGGTAGGGCCCCGCGGACTGCTGCGGCCTGCGCTCTCCCGGCAGGGGGGAGGCCGCGGCCGGCTGCGCCTCCGGCTCGGGATGCGTGGCTCCCGGAGCGGCCGGGCCCGCTCCAGCCGCGTACTGCTGGGTCTGCGGGCCTCGGGTGTCCGTCACAGTTCCCCCCTGGGATCCATGAGACTCATGGGAGTCCGTCGAGTTCGTGGCGGAGCCACGGCCGCCGCCGCCCGTGTCCGTGCCGGTCGATCCGGCGCCCGTGGCTCCGCTCACGCTGACTCACTCCTCGTGCTACTCGTCCGAGGGCGCCTCACCCTCGTCCGTGCCGGTGGCCGCGGCGGCCTCGGCGGTCTCGTCCACGACCACGTCGCCGTCGACTTCCTCCGCCTCGCGCCCGGCTTCGGCGTTACGTGCGATACCGACCACGGCATCGCGCTTGCCCAGGTTGATCAGTTGGACGCCCATGGTGTCACGGCCCGTCTCCCTGACCTCGTTGACTCGCGTACGAATCACACCGCCCGACAGCGTGATGGCGAGGATCTCGTCGGTCTCCTCGACCACCAGCGCGCCGACGAGCGAACCACGGTCCTCGACGATCTTGGCGGCCTTGATACCGAGGCCGCCGCGACCCTGGACGCGGTACTCGTCGACCGCGGTCCGCTTCGCGTACCCGCCGTCGGTGGCAGTGAACACGAACGTACCGGGTCGAACAACATTCATCGAGAGAAGCTCGTCTCCCTCTCGGAAACTCATGCCCTTGACACCCGAGGTGGCACGGCCCATCGGGCGCAGGGATTCGTCGGTCGCGGTGAACCTGATCGACTGCGCCTTCTTACTGATCAGAAGCAGATCGTCATCGGACGAAACCAGCTCGGCCCCGATCAGTTCGTCATCGGAACCGTCCTCCCTCTCACGGAGATTGATCGCGATGACACCGCCCGAGCGCGGCGAATCGTAATCCTTCAGAGGCGTCTTCTTGACCAGACCGCCCTTGGTGGCGAGGACCAGGTACGGCGCGGCCTCGTAGTCGCGGATCGCCAGGATCTCGGCGATCGACTCGTCCGGCTGGAAGGCGAGCAGGTTCGCGACGTGCTGGCCGCGCGCATCCCGGCCGGCGTCGGGCAGCTCGTAGGCCTTCGCGCGGTAGACGCGGCCCTTGTTGGTGAAGAACAGCAGCCAGTGGTGCGTGGTGGACACGAAGAAGTGGTCGACGATGTCGTCTTCCTTGAGCTTCGCGCCGCGCACGCCCTTGCCGCCGCGCTTCTGGGCGCGGTAGTCGTCGGCCTTGGTGCGCTTGATGTAGCCGCCGCGGGTGACCGTGACGACGATGTCCTCCTCGGCGATCAGGTCCTCGATGGACATGTCGCCGTCGAAGGGCACCAGCTGGCTGCGGCGGTCTTCGCCGTACTTCTCGACGATCGCGGCGAGCTCCTCGCTGATGATGCCGCGCTGGCGGACGGGCGAGGCGAGGATCTCGTTGTACTCCTGGATCTTCGCCTGGAGCTCGTCGTGCTCCTGGACGATCTTCCGACGCTCCAGGGCCGCGAGGCGGCGCAGCTGCATCTCGAGGATGGCGTTGGCCTGGATGTCGTCGATCTCCAGCAGGCTCATCAGGCCTTCACGCGCGATCTCGACGGTGTCGCTGCGCCGGATCAGCGCGATGACCTCGTCGATGGCGTCCAGTGCCTTCAGCAGACCGCGCAGGATGTGCGCGCGCTCCTCGGCCTTGCGCAGCCTGAAGCGCGTACGGCGGACGACGACCTCGATCTGGTGCGTCACCCAGTGGCGGATGAACGCGTCCAGGGACAGGGTGCGCGGCACGCCGTCGACGAGCGCCAGCATGTTGGCGCCGAAGTTCGTCTGGAGGTCGGTGTGCTTGTAGAGGTTGTTCAGGACGACCTTGGCGACCGCGTCCCTCTTGAGCACGATGACCAGGCGCTGGCCGGTACGGGAGGAGGTCTCGTCGCGGACGTCCGCGATGCCGCCGATCCTGCCGTCCTTCACCAGGTCGGCGATCTTCTGTGCCAGGTTGTCGGGGTTGACCTGGTACGGCAGCTCGGTGACCACCAGGCACTGGCGGTTCTGGATCTCCTCGACCTCGACGACCGCGCGCATGGTGATCGAGCCCCGGCCGGTGCGGTAGGCCTCCTCGATGCCCTTGCGGCCCACCACCAGGGCGCCCGTCGGGAAGTCTGGGCCCTTGATCCGCTCGATCAGGGCGTCGAGCAGCTCCTCGTGCGAGGCCTCCGGGTTCTCCAGGTACCACTGGGCGCCGGCCGCGACCTCGCGCAGGTTGTGCGGCGGGATGTTGGTCGCCATGCCGACCGCGATACCGGCGGAGCCGTTGATCAGCAGGTTCGGGAAGCGGGACGGCAGGACGGTCGGCTCCTGGGAGCGGCCGTCGTAGTTGTCCGTGAAGTCGACGGTCTCCTCGTCGATGTCGCGGACCATCTCCATGGACAGCGGCGCCAGCTTGCACTCGGTGTAGCGCATCGCCGCGGCCGGGTCGTTGCCCGGGGAGCCGAAGTTGCCGTTGGAGTCCACCAGCGGCATCCGCATCGACCACGGCTGCGCGAGGCGCACCAGGGCGTCGTAGATCGAGGAGTCGCCGTGGGGGTGGTAGTTGCCCATGACGTCACCGACGACACGGGCGCACTTGTAGAAGCCGCGCTCGGGGCGGTAGCCGCCGTCGTACATGGCGTACAGGACGCGGCGGTGGACGGGCTTGAGACCGTCGCGGACGTCGGGCAGCGCACGGGACACGATGACGGACATCGCGTAGTCCAGGTACGAGCGCTGCATCTCCGTCTCGAGCCCGACGGGCTCGACTCGCATCGCGACTTCGCCGCCCTCTTCGGGGGTGACGGGAGTGTTCTCGTCGGCCATTACTGGTGAAGATCCTTCCTGGCGGTCAGCTGAGACCGACTCAGATGTCGAGGAAGCGGACGTCCTTGGCGTTGCGCTGGATGAACGCGCGGCGGGCCTCGACGTCCTCGCCCATCAGGACCGAGAACAGGTCGTCGGCCTGTGCGGCGTCGTCGAGGGTGACCTGGCCGAGGACGCGGTGCTCCTGGTCCATCGTGGTGACGCGCAGCTCCTCGGCGTTCATCTCGCCGAGACCCTTGAAGCGCTGGATCGAGTCCTCGCGGATGCGCTTGCCGCGCTGCCGGCCCAGCTCGATCAGGGCGTCGCGCTCGCGGTCGGAGTAGGCGTACTCGGTGTCGTCCCGGCCCCACTTGATCTTGTACAGCGGGGGACGGGAGAGGTACACGTGCCCGGCCTCGACCAGCGGCCGCATGAAGCGGAACAGGAAGGTCAGCAGCAGGGTGCTGATGTGCTGGCCGTCGACGTCGGCGTCCGCCATCAGGATGATCTTGTGATAACGGAGCCGCTGAATGTCGAAGTCCTCGTGCACGCCCGTGCCGAAGGCGGAGATCAGCGCCTGGATCTCCTGGTTCTGCAGGATCTTGTCGATCCTGGCCTTCTCGACGTTGAGGATCTTGCCGCGGATCGGGAGGATCGCCTGGTACTGCGGGTTGCGGCCGGACTTGGCCGAGCCGCCGGCGGAGTCGCCCTCGACGATGAAGATCTCGCAGTTGGCCGGGTCGTTCGACTGGCAGTCGGAGAGCTTGCCCGGCAGGGAGGCCGACTCCAGCAGGCCCTTGCGGCGGGTCAGGTCGCGGGCCTTGCGGGCCGCCACGCGCGCGGTGGCCGCCTGGATGCCCTTGCGGATGATGTCCGCCGCCTCGTTCGGGTTGCGGTCCAGCCAGTCGTTGAGGTGCTCGTAGACCGCCTTCTGCACGAAGGTCTTCGCCTCCGTGTTGCCCAGCTTGGTCTTGGTCTGGCCCTCGAACTGCGGCTCGCTCAGCTTGACGGAGATGATCGCCGTCAGACCCTCGCGGATGTCGTCACCGGTGAGGTTGTCGTCCCTGTCGCGCAGCAGCTTCTTGTCGCGCGCGTACTTGTTGATCAGCGAGGTCAGCGCGGCGCGGAAGCCCTCTTCGTGCGTACCGCCCTCGTGGGTGTGGATGATGTTGGCGAACGAGTACACGCCCTCGCTGTAGCCGCTGTTCCACTGCATCGCGACCTCGAGGGACAGGCTCTTGTCCCTGTCCTCGGCCTCGAGGTCGATGACGGTGGGGTGCACCACGTCTCCCTTGCGGGAGTTGAGGTACTTCACGAAGTCGACGATGCCGCCCTCGTAGTGGTACGTGACGGTCTTGACCTCGTCCTTCTCGTCGGCGCCCGCCTCGTCCGCCCCGGCGGTGGCCTTCGCCGACTCGCGCTCGTCCGTGAGCTTGATCGTCAAACCCTTGTTGAGGAACGCCATCTCCTGGAAGCGCCGCGACAGCGTCTCGAAGGAGTACTCGGTGGTCTCGAAGATGTCCGGGTCGGCCCAGAAGGTGACCGAGGTACCGGTCTCCTCCGTCGCCTCGTGCCGGGCGAGCGGGGCCGTCGGGACACCCAGCTTGTACTCCTGCGTCCAGCGGTAGCCGTCGGTCTTGACCTCGACCGAGACCTTGGACGACAGGGCGTTCACGACGGAGACGCCGACGCCGTGCAGACCGCCGGAGACCGCGTAGCCGCCGCCGCCGAACTTACCGCCCGCGTGCAGCACGGTCAGTACGACCTCGACGGCCGGCTTCCCCTCGGAGGGCACGATGCCCACCGGGATGCCCCGGCCGTTGTCGACGACGCGCACGCCGCCGTCGGCCAGGATCGTCACGTCGATGGTGTCCGCGTGACCGGCCAGCGCCTCGTCGACGGAGTTGTCGACCACCTCGTACACGAGGTGGTGAAGTCCGCGCTCACCGGTCGAGCCGATGTACATGCCGGGTCGCTTGCGGACCGCGTCCAGACCCTCGAGGACGGTGATGGCACTGGCGTCGTACGACGCGGTGACCTCGCCGTTCGAACTGGTCGCCGCGCCGGCGTCGGTGGACGGGATGTTCTCGTTGGGGTTGCCGGAATCGGCCACGAAGCGCCCTTTCTGGCACAGCACAAACCAAGCTCGTCGGCGGTTGCCGGAGCGGCTGCGGCGTGTTGCGTTGGTAAGCCTTGATCAGCGTTGCTCAGCGTTACCCGGACGGTCCCCACGATCGGGGCGGGATTGTCCCCCAGTCTACCGGTAGCGCCGACAGTGATGGGGGTTTGCCGGTACCTGCGTCCGCATGTGCCGCCCTCAACCGGTCTCGTCCGACTCCCCATATACGGAACGGGGCTCCAAGAGGCTCTAAGAGGCACTCAGCGCTTCCGGCTGTCAACCCTTGGCTACGTCGGAGTCCGGTGGATGTTCGCGATCGCGCGCGGGCACGACGAACGGGCCGCCGACGCCTGCGTCCGACGACCCGAAGTGATGTCGGTCACCCGTAGGTGTCGCCGGGGCCCGTGCTCCCGGGGGCACGCAGGGGCCCGAAGCGGTGGGCGGGACCGCCGGGGCCCTGAACCTTGATCAACCGGACCGTGCCGTGTCCGAGGTCCTCGTTGAGGCGTGCGACCAGCTGCGGAGCCAGCAGCCGCAGCTGCGTCGCCCATGCCGTGGAGTCGCACGCCACCGTCAGGACGCGTTCGTCCTCGTCGTACCGCTGCGGAACGCAGTGCTTGGCCAGGTCCTCGCCGACGATCTGCGGCCAGCGGCCCATCACGCCGCCCACCGCGGCGGGGGTCTCCCAGCCGCGCTCGGTGATCAGTCTGTTGATCGCCGCCCCGAGCGCCATGGGGTCGCGGCGGTCGGCGCGCGCCCCGGAGCGCAGGCCGCCACGTCGTGCCTGCTTCTTCTGCTGTGCCGCGTCACCCCGCGCGCGTGCCTGTTCCTTGGCCGCCCGGAGCGCCACGCGCGCGAGGTCCACACCCGACAGCTCGGGAGTCTTCTTCGGTGCGGGTTCGTCGGTGCTCATGCGCGCTCCACGATGCCGTCGGACACGGAGTACCGCGTCCCCGTCAGTACGTGCGGTACGTCGTCGTCGACCGCGGCGGTCACCAGCACCTGCTCGCCGGGCGCCACCAGCTCGGCGAGGCGCTCGCGGCGGCGGGTGTCCAGCTCGGCGAAGACGTCGTCGAGGACGAGCACCGGCTCGTTGCCCTCCGCGCGGAGGAGGTCGTATGAGGCCAGACGCAGCGCCAGCGCGTAGGACCAGGACTCACCGTGCGATGCGTACCCCTTGGCGGGCAGCTGACCGAGTTTGAGGAGCAGATCGTCGCGGTGCGGTCCCACCAGGGTGACGCCGCGCTCGATCTCCTGCTTCCGGGCCTCGGCGAGCGCGGACATCAGCTGTTCGTAGAGGGCCTCGCGGGTGTGGGCCTCACCGGGCGCGGACGGCTTGTACTCCAGGGCGAGCGGGCCGCCGCCGGGTGCCAGCTGCTCGTACGCCTTGTCGGCGAGCGGCTGGATCGCGGCGATCAGGTCGAGGCGCTGGGCGAGCAGCTCGGCACCCGCGCGGGCGAGGTGCTGGTCCCATACGTCGAGGGTGGACAGGTCCACAGAGCGCCCGCCGTGGCGGCGGGCCAGCGCGGCCGTCTTGAGCAGGGTGTTGCGCTGCTTGAGGACCCGGTCGTAGTCGGAGCGGACGCCCGCCATACGGGGGGAGCGTGCGGTGATCAGCTCGTCGAGGAAGCGGCGCCGCTCGCCGGGGTCGCCCTTGACCAGTGCGAGGTCCTCGGGTGCGAACAGCACACTGCGCACGATGCCGAGCACGTCGCGGGGCCTGACCTGCGAGGATCTGTTGATGCGGGCGCGGTTGGCCTTTCCGGGGTTCAGCTCCAGTTCGACCAGCTGCTGCCGCTCGCCCTGTCGGACCTGCGCACGGATGATCGCGCGTTCGGCGCCCATGCGGACGAGGGGCGCGTCGGAGGAGACGCGGTGGCTGGCGAGGGTGGCGAGGTAGCCGACCGCCTCCACGAGGTTCGTCTTGCCCTGGCCGTTGGGGCCGACGAAGGCGGTGACGCCCGGGTCGAGCGGGACTTCGACCCGGGCGTACGAGCGGAAGTCGGCCAGCGACAGATGCGTGACGTGCATGGTCGTTCGCCGACCTCCCCCAGGGGTTGTGGACCGCCGGGCGGCCCTGTGGACTACTTCTTCTCGACCGCGTGGCCGCCGAACTGGTTCCGCAGCGCCGCGATCATCTTCATCTGAGGCGAGTCGTCCTGCCGCGAGCTGAACCGCGCGAACAGCGACGCCGTGATCGCCGGCAGCGGCACCGCGTTGTCGATGGCGGCCTCCACGGTCCAGCGGCCCTCGCCGGAGTCGGCCGCCCAGCCGCGCAGCTTGTCCAGGTGCTCGTCGGCGTCCAGGGCGTTGACCGCGAGGTCCAGCAGCCAGGAGCGGATGACCGTGCCCTCCTGCCAGGAGCGGAAGACCTCGCGGACGTTGTCCACCGAGTCGACCTTCTCCAGCAGCTCCCAGCCCTCGGCGTAGGCCTGCATCATCGCGTACTCGATGCCGTTGTGGACCATCTTCGCGAAGTGGCCCGCGCCGACCCTGCCCGCGTGCACCGAGCCGAACGCGCCCTCGGGCTTGAGGGCGTCGAAGATCGGCTGCACTTTGGCGACGTTCTCGGCGTCGCCGCCGTACATCAGCGCGTAGCCGTTCTCGAGCCCCCAGACACCGCCGGAGACGCCGCAGTCGACGAAGCCGATGCCCTTGGCCGCGAGTTCCCCGGCGTGCCTCTCGTCGTCCGTCCAGCGGGAGTTGCCGCCGTCCACGACGACGTCGCCGGGCTCCAGCAGCTGCGCCAGCTCGTCGATCGTGGACTGGGTCGGGGCGCCGGCCGGGACCATCACCCACACCACGCGCGGGCCCTGAAGCTTGCCCACAAGCTCTTCGAGGCTGTGGACATCGGCGAGGTCCGGGTTGCGGTCGTATCCGATGACGGTGTGACCTGCGCGGCGGATCCGCTCGCGCATGTTGCCGCCCATCTTGCCGAGGCCGACGAGACCGAGCTCCATCAGTTGTTCCTTAGGTTGCGATGGCATGAGGGCACTTTCGTACCTGTGTCCGAGCCTAAACCCGGCCCTTCATGCACACCTGTGGGCCTACGCGCTCATGCGTAACCCCTGCCACCTGCGGCTTCGTCCGCCGAGCCCGGTAATCCACCGGGCTCTGGGCACCCTGTGGACAGCCGTCAGCCGCTGAGCCGCACCGGCATGATCAGGTACTTGTACGCCTGGTCCGCCTCGGCGTCCACCGCCGGCTTACCGCCGAGCAGCGCGGGCTTCGTCGACGTCGTGAAGGACAGCTGGGCCACCGGGGAGTCGATGGCGCTCAGACCGTCCAGCAGGAAGGTCGGGTTGAAGGCGATCGAGATGTCGTCGCCCTCCAGCTGGGCGTCGACCCTTTCCACAGCCTGTGCGTCGTCGCTGGAGCCGGCCTCCAGGATCAGCACACCCTGCTCGAAGCTCAGCCGCACCGGGGTGTTGCGCTCGGCGACCAGGGCGACGCGCTTGACGGCCTCCACGAAGGGGGCGGTCTCGATGGTGGCGACGGAATTGAACTCCGTCGGGAACAGCGTGCGGTACTTCGGGAGGTCGCCCTCCAGCAGGCGGGTGGTGGTGCGCCGGCCGGCGCCCTCGAAGCCGATCAGGCCCTCGCCCGAGCCCGAGCCGGACAGCGCCAGGATCACGGAGTCGCCGCTGGTCAGCGCCTTGGCGGTGTCCAGGAGCGTCTTGGCGGGCACCAGGGCCACCGCGGACGCGTCCGGGTTCTCCGGCTTCCACAGGAACTCACGGACCGCGAAGCGGTAGCGGTCGGTGGAGGCCAGCGTGACCGTGTCGCCCTCGATCTCGATGCGCACACCGGTGAGCACGGGCAGCGTGTCGTCGCGGCCCGCGGCGATGGCCACCTGCTGCACGGCGGAGGCGAAGACCTCGCCCGGGACCGTGCCCGTGGCGTTCGGCATCTGGGGCAGCGCCGGGTACTCCTCCACAGGGAGGGTGTGCAGGGTGAACCGGGAGGAGCCGCAGACCACCGTCGCCCGTACACCGTCTGTGGAAATCTCCACCGGGCGGTTGGGCAGGGCGCGGGAGATGTCGGCGAGGAGCCGGCCGGAGACGAGGACCGTGCCCTCCTCCTCGACCTCGGCCTCCACCGACACGCGTGCGGAGACCTCGTAGTCGAAGCTGGACAGGCTCAGCTGTCCGTCCTCGGCCTTCAGCAGCAGGCCGGCGAGGACAGGCGCCGGCGGACGGGCCGGAAGGCTGCGCGCCGCCCAGGCCACTGCCTCCGCGAGTACGTCGCGTTCCACCCGGATCTTCACCGTAAGCCGCCTCCTGCTGTTGCCGGCGTTCTCGCCCTGCCTGGCCTTCGTCGTGACTCGGTGCCGAGAGCCCCTGTGACGGGAAGGACACCGGGGACCAGTCTGACGCACGCCGCTGACAGTCGGTGCCCCTCGGGGTCAAGTCGTGACGAGGGGCGCCCGGGAGCCGGAGAGCGAGTTGTGCACAGGACCCGCTTCCAGACGAATTCCCCGCTCTATCTGAGTAGGGGTAGTAGTAGGGCCTGTGGATACCGTGGATAACCACGTTTGCCCAGCTCAGCGCCGAGATTTTGTCCACCGGCCCTGTGGGCGGCGGCAGTGGACAACCGGGGGTCTCTGTGGAGAACGGAAAGTTCTGCACATCCCGTGCACAGCCGAGGGGCACTTCTCCCCAGCGCCGTCCCCAGATTTACCCGTCTTTCCCACAGCCCAACCCAGCACCTCGATGTGACGCCTTTCACTCCGTCCGGTGAGAGACCGCGTCACGTTGCCGAACAGTGGACAGCGGTGTGGAGAAGTGGGGAAACACTGGGGACAACCGGCCGCAGCCTGTGGGTCGTCGGTGGACAACTCCATGCACAGTCTGTGGATCTTCATGTCGTCCACAGTCTGTGGAAATCGTTCGTCCACCAATCCACAAGTGGCTGAGCTGGCCGGATCATCATCCGGGGGTCCAGCCTGTGGATGCGATCTGGACAACTCCGCAGTCCCCAGCATGTGGACGGAAGAAAGTCGCCGGATCTGTGGAGAGTGGCCGTAACGCGGCGAGTATTCGAACAGCAGGTTGCCGACCTGACGTCGCCGGAGGAGCGGAGAGCACCCGCCACGGGAGGCTCCGGGAGGCTCCGGGAGGGCCGGACCGGTGCGTCGGCGGGCGTACAGGAGGGCTCCGGGAACGGCGGAGGGCGCCCCTGGGGAAGAGTCCCGGGGCGCCCTCGGAGCCGTGTCGCGTGCGGCTGTCAGCCGTTCTTGATGCGGTTCGTCAGCTCGGTCACCTGGTTGTAGATGGAACGCCGCTCGGCCATCAGCGCGCGGATCTTGCGGTCGGCGTGCATCACCGTGGTGTGGTCGCGGCCGCCGAACTGCGCGCCGATCTTCGGCAGCGACAGGTCCGTCAGCTCACGGCACAGGTACATCGCGATCTGCCGGGCGGTCACCAGGGCACGGCCGCGCGAGGTGCCGCACAGGTCCTCCACCGTCAGACCGAAGTAGTCGGCGGTGGCCGCCATGATGGCCGTCGCCGTGATCTCGGGGGCCGCGTCCTCGCCGCCGGGGATCAGGTCCTTGAGGACGATCTCCGTCAGGCCGAGGTCCACGGGCTGACGGTTGAGCGAGGCGAACGCCGTCACCCGGATCAGCGCGCCCTCCAGCTCCCGGATGTTGCGCGAGATGCGGGAGGCGATGAACTCCAGCACCTCGGGCGGCGCGTTGAGCTGCTCCTGCACCGCCTTCTTGCGGAGGATCGCGATACGCGTCTCCAGCTCCGGCGGCTGGACGTCGGTGATCAGACCCCATTCGAAGCGGTTGCGCAGCCGGTCCTCCAGGGTGACCAGCTGCTTGGGCGGCCGGTCCGAGGACAGCACGATCTGCTTGTTGGCGTTGTGGAGCGTGTTGAAGGTGTGGAAGAACTCCTCCTGCGTCGACTCCTTCTGCGCCAGGAACTGGATGTCGTCGACGAGCAGGATGTCCATGTCGCGGTAGCGCTTGCGGAACGCGTCCGCCTTACCGTCGCGGATCGAGTTGATGAACTCGTTGGTGAACTCCTCGGAGCTCACGTACCGCACGCGGGTGCCCGGATAGAGGCTGCGCGCGTAGTGCCCGATGGCATGCAGCAGGTGCGTCTTGCCGAGCCCCGACTCGCCGTAGATGAAAAGGGGGTTGTACGCCTTCGCCGGTGCCTCGGCGACGGCGACCGCGGCCGCGTGCGCGAAGCGGTTCGAGGCGCCGATGACGAACGTGTCGAAGAGGTACTTCGGGTTCAGCCGCGCGGTGGGCTCGCCCGGTCCGGTGGCGGGCGCGGGCTGTGCGGCCAGCGGGCCGGGGGCGCCGGTGGGGGGCAGACCCGGGCCGGCCGCACCGCCCCGGTGCCCATGGCCCCCGGAGGGCGGCCCCGGGAGTTCGCGCCGGTCGGGGCGCTGCTGGTCGAAGTCGCCGCGCGCGCTCTCGTAGTCCGGGCGCTGCTGTTCGTAGGGCGGGCGCTCCAGTGACTGCGTGCGGTAGTCCGGCGCCGGCGTCGCGTAGGGGTCGCGTTCGGGGAAGCCGAGACGCTGCTGCTGCCAGCCGTAGTCGTCCTGCGACGAGCGGGGCCAGGCGCCCGGCTCGGGGCGCTGGTACTCGCCCGGGTATGCGGGACGAGCCGGCGGGAGCTGGTCGGCACGGGCGGGCGGAAGCTGGTCCGTGCGGGCCGAGGGGAGCTGGTCACCGGGGCCCGTGGGCAGCTGGTCGGGGCGGCCCGCGCGGTGGCGGCCGTATTCCTCGTAGCCGCCTTGGCCGTCGTAGCCGTCGCGGCCGTCGTAGCCGTCGCGGCCGTCGTAGCTGTCGCGGCCGGGGAGCTCGCGCTCCTCGTAGCGCGGCTGGGCGGGCGGCGCCGGCGCAGGGGGCTCGCCCGCGGAGTCGTCGACGGTGATCGCGATACGGATGGGGCGGCCGCACTCGCGGCTGAGCGTGTCGCTGACGATCGGCGCCAGCCGGCCTTCGAGGACACCTTTCGCGAATTCGTTCGGAACGGCGAGCAGGGCGGTGTCGGCGACCAGCGCCAGGGGCTGGCAGCGCCGGATCCAGTGCTCGTCCTTCGCCTCGACACCCGGTCCACGCCCCTCACCGAGGAGCTGCTCGAGTACTCGTGGCCACACTGCGGCAAGATCGGCAGGTACGTCAGCCACAGGGCACGCTCTCTCACGGGTCCCACATGCATGTTGGTCGCGGGACGGGTCGGAAGGTAATTCGGGTGGTCGGCCCGAGGACGAAACAGCTCGGCCGGGGACAAGGGAACGACTCGGAGTCCAGTCACGGTAGTCAGGGCGACCGGCGTGGTTCAAGTTGTTGTCCCCAGGCTGTGGACAAGTGTCCCTTACGCGTCGCTGGTTTGACCGAACGGCGCAGCCCCGCGTACCGTAACCAGGTCGAGTTGTCGATGGCTGCTGCCGCCTGCCTCCGATGGGCACAGATCACGTCCAGTGTTCCCACCAGGGAACATGCGGTGATCGGGAAGCGGTGCACTCGGGCGTAATGCGAGCTACTCGTGGGCGCACGGTGACAGCCAGGCGACACCCCGCCACCCACCGAATCATTACTGGAGCCCCCGAGTGAGCAAGCGCACCTTCCAGCCGAACAACCGTCGTCGCGCGAAGACCCACGGCTTCCGGCTGCGTATGCGCACCCGTGCCGGCCGCGCCATCCTGGCGTCCCGCCGCAGCAAGGGTCGCGCCCGCCTGTCCGCCTGATCGCGCACAGGTCATGACGTGCTGCCTACCGAGCATCGGCTGAGGCGGCGCGAGGACTTCGCGACCGCGGTACGCCGAGGACGCCGGGCCGGACGCCCGCTCCTCGTCGTCCACCTTCGTAGCGGTGCCACGGACCCGCACGCGCCTGGGGAGAGCGCTCCCCCGACGCGTGCGGGTTTCGTCGTGAGCAAGGCCGTGGGCGGAGCGGTCGTACGCAACAAGGTCAAGCGCAGGCTTCGCCATCTCATGCGTGACCGAGTGGCCATGTTGCCCCCCGGTAGCCTGGTAGTCGTACGAGCGCTGCCCGGATCGGGTGACGCCGACCCTGCACAGCTGGCCCGAGACCTGGATGCCGCACTTCAGCGGCTGCTGGGAGGAGGGGGCGCGCGATGAAGTACCCAATGCTGGCCCTGATCAAGATCTATCAGTGGACGATCAGTCCACTGCTGGGGCCGGTCTGCAAGTACTACCCCTCGTGTTCTCACTACGGCTTCACGGCCATCGACCGGCACGGTGCGATCAAGGGAACGGCACTGACCGCCTGGCGCATCCTGCGGTGCAATCCGTGGTCGCTCGGCGGTGTGGACCATGTCCCGCCGCGCAAGCGCCCGCGGTGGCACGAAATGCTGCGCGACACCTGGCGCGCACGCAAGGGCGGGCCCTCCGCCGCCGAACCGGCCACCGAGGGGAATCTCCACTCGAGCCCGGCCGCAGAGACCCCGTCCCATGTCCAAGGAGCATGATTAGTGGACACGATTGCCAGCCTCTTCAGCTTCATCACGACACCCGTCTCCTGGGTCATCGTCCAGTTCCACACGGTGTACGGCGCGATCTTCGGCGCTGACACAGGCTGGGCCTGGGGCCTGTCCATCGTGTCCCTGGTGATCCTGATCCGTATCTGCCTGGTCCCGCTCTTCGTGAAGCAGATCAAGGCGACCCGGGCGATGCAGACGTTGCAGCCCGAGATGAAGAAGATTCAGGAGCGCTACAAGAACGACAAGCAGCGCCAGTCCGAAGAGATGATGAAGCTGTACAAGGAGTCGGGTACCAACCCGCTCTCCTCGTGCCTTCCCATCCTGGCGCAGTCCCCGTTCTTCTTCGCCCTGTACCACGTGCTCAACGGCATCGCGACGGGCAAGACGATCGGCGTCATCAACGAGCCGCTGCTCGCCAGTGCCCGTAAGGCGCACATCTTCGGTGCCCCGCTGGCCGCGAAGTTCACCGACGGTGCGGACAAGGTCGCCGCACTCGGCGCCTCGCTGACCGACGTCCGGGTCGTCACCGCGATCATGATCGTCCTGATGTCGGCCTCGCAGTTCTACACGCAGCGCCAGCTGATGACGAAGAACGTCGACACGACGGTGAAGACGCCGTTCATGCAGCAGCAGAAGATGCTGATGTACGTCTTCCCTGTGATGTTCGCCGTCTTCGGCATCAACTTCCCGGTCGGTGTCCTCGTCTACTGGCTGACCACCAACGTGTGGACCATGGGCCAGCAGATGTACGTCATCCACAACAACCCGACCCCGGGTTCCAAGGCCCAGGCCGCCTACCTCGAGCGTCTGACCAAGCACGTCACGCACCACGGCAAGATCCGCAGGCGGAGCGAGAAGGCCATCGTCAAGGCGATCGTCGCCAAGGGCCGCGACCGCAACGAGTTCGAGCGCAAGTTCATCAACGGTCTGACCAAGGCTGGCCTCGCGGCCCAGTCCGACGGCACCGTGGCGAAGAGTGAGGCCGTTGCCGTCGCCACCGTCGAGGACGGTACGCCGACCACCGGAGCCGCCCCCAAGCGCCAGCAGCCCAAGCGGCAGAGCAAGTCTCAGCGTCAGTCCGGTGGGACCAAGCCGGCGGGTGGTTCCGAGGAGTCGTCCTCGTCGCCGTCGCTGACCAAGTCCGACGAGCCGGAGGACGCCAAGCCGGCCGGCAACGACAAGAAGGCGACGCCGCAGTCCGGTTCCGGCGCCCGCAGCCGGGCTCAGTCCGGTCAGCGCAAGGGGCCACAGCGGCCCAAGTCCCCGTCCAAGAAGTAAGAAGGAGTCCATCCCGTGACGGAAGGCACCACCTCCGCGGCTGCCGAGGGTGCAGACACCCTGACCCGCCTGGAGCAGGAGGGCGAGATCGCGGCGGACTACCTCGAGGGTCTGCTGGACATCGCCGATCTCGACGGCGACATCGACATGGACGTCGAGGCCGACCGTGCGGCTGTGTCGATCATCAGTGACACGGGCGGCCGGGACCTGCAGAAGCTGGTCGGTCGTGACGGCGAGGTGCTGGAGGCGCTCCAGGAGCTGACCCGCCTGGCCGTGCACCGGGAGACCGGCGACCGCAGCCGGCTGATGCTGGACATCGCGGGCTATCGCGCCAAGAAGCGTGCGGAGCTCTCGGAACTCGGCGCCAAGGCGGTGGCCGAGGTCAAGAGCTCCGGCGAGCCCGTGAAGCTCAAGCCGATGACGCCGTTCGAGCGCAAGGTCGTGCACGACGCGGTCAAGGCCGCGGGCCTGCGCAGCGAGTCCGAGGGCGAGGAGCCGCAGCGCTTCGTCGTCGTGCTGCCTGCCTGAATCGGTCCGCAGCTTCTTCGGCCCCGTCTGTTGAGCAGACGGGGCCGAACTTTGTCAGCCTGGTAGTTCCCTTACGGCTGTGTGCCCGGCAGCCGTGAGTTCCTGATAGTTCTGGTGGTCTGCGCCCAGTGCGCTCGTGCGGTACGGAAGGACGGTCCCCGTGACGGAGGCAGCAGAGCTTCCCCCTGCGCCGGAGCAGGCGCGCGAGGTGTTCGGTGATCGCTTCGCGGACGCGGTCCGCTATGCGGAGCTGCTCGCGGAAGCAGGTGTGCAGCGCGGTCTCATCGGTCCACGGGAAGTGCCCCGGCTCTGGGAGCGCCATCTGCTGAACTGCGCGGTGCTCTCCGAGGTCGTGCCTGAGGGGGTGACCGTATGCGATGTGGGCTCCGGTGCGGGGCTGCCCGGCATTCCCCTCGCGCTCGTCCGGGAGGACCTGAAGATCACGCTGCTGGAGCCGTTGCTGCGACGCACCAACTTCCTCAGCGAGGTCGTCGAGCTGCTGGGTCTTGACCATGTGACCGTCGTTCGCGGCCGTGCCGAGGAAGTCATGGGCAAGATTCAGCCGGTCCATGTGGTTACCGCGCGCGCCGTGGCCCCGCTGGACCGCCTGGCCACCTGGGGCATCCCTCTGCTGCGCCCGTACGGGGAGATGCTCGCGCTCAAGGGCGACACGGCGGAGGAGGAGCTGAAGAGCGCCGCTACCGCCCTGACGAAGCTCGGCGCCGTGGGGACGTCGATTCTCCATGTGGGCGAGGGGATCGTGGATCCGTTGTCGACCGTGGTCCGTGTAGAGGTGGGGGAGAGCCCTGGCGGCGTGCGCTTCGCGGCCAAGCGGGCGAAGGCGGCCCGGACGGGACGCGTGCGACGACGTCGCTGATCGCCCCGCATCCTGGATGAGCCGCGGTACTCCACCCAAGCTGCCCCGCCTACGCATCTCGGAGTGTCGCGGAGGTCCGGGCAGGGCCGCTGTGCATCGTGTTTCACGTGAAACGTCGCTCACTGCTGCACGGCATCATCAGTCGGGGCCGCGCTGCGGCCGAACCCCGCGACCGTAAACCGCTCGGAACCCTTGGAGGGCTGTCCACCTCGGGAGCTCCGTCCCCCGGGAAGGGCACGCAGTTGTCCACAGAGGTGGATTTCTCCACAGAAGACCAGACCTCACTGGTTCACCACCCCGAAGGCATGGGAGGCTCTGTTCATCGCGAGCCTGAAGTCGAGGAGAGTGAATCCTTGCGGTCCGACGCCAACATCGCGGGACCGATGACCGATCCGGTCCCCGGTCCCCGTACCGAGTCGATGGGGGAGGATGTTTCACGTGAAACACCGCCCCCAATGGACGACACTCCCATCGGTCGTGCTGCCCAACTGGCGGTGGAGGCACTGGGGCGCGCCGGTGAGGGCCTGCCGCGACCGGAGCAGACCCGGGTCATCGTGGTCGCCAACCAGAAGGGCGGGGTGGGCAAGACCACGACGACGGTCAACCTCGCTGCGTCGCTTGCGCTGCACGGTGGCCGTGTCCTGGTGATCGACCTCGACCCTCAGGGCAATGCGTCCACGGCGCTGGGGATCGACCATCACGCCGAAGTACCTTCCATCTACGACGTCTTGGTCGAGAGCAAGCCCCTCGCTGAGGTGGTCCAGCCCGTTCCCGATGTCGAGGGTCTCTTCTGCGCCCCCGCAACCATCGATCTCGCCGGTGCGGAGATCGAGCTGGTGTCTCTCGTAGCGCGGGAGAGTCGACTGCAGCGGGCAATCCAGGCCTACGAGCAGCCGCTGGACTACATCCTCATCGACTGCCCGCCGTCGCTCGGCCTGCTGACGGTCAACGCGTTGGTCGCTGGGCAGGAGGTCCTCATTCCGATCCAGTGCGAGTACTACGCATTGGAGGGCCTGGGCCAGCTGCTGCGCAATGTCGACCTGGTGCGGGGACACCTCAACCCCGCCCTGCATGTGTCGACCATTCTGCTCACCATGTACGACGGCCGGACGCGTCTTGCCTCTCAGGTCGCGGAAGAGGTGCGGAGCCACTTCGGCGACGAGGTGCTGAGGACGAGCATTCCCCGCTCGGTCCGCATCTCGGAGGCCCCGAGTTACGGGCAGACGGTGCTGACCTACGATCCAGGGTCGAGCGGTGCTCTCTCGTATCTTGAGGCGGCACGAGAAATCGCGCTGAAGGGTGTCGGCGTCAGCTATGACGCGGAGCAGGCCCATATCGGCGCTCAGAACGAACAGAGCATGGTGGAGGGGATCCAGTGAGCGAGCGACGGAGGGGGTTGGGCCGTGGTCTCGGCGCCCTGATCCCTGCCGCCCCGACAGGGGAGAAGGCGGCGGCCCCGGCTGCGACGGGCGGCGGTCCGTCCGTCTCGCCGGGGGCGATGCCCGTACTGACCACGGACCGAGGAGTGGCGGCCGCGAAGGTGGCCACGCTTCCGTCGGTTTCACAGGAAACCGAGGAGTTGTCGGCGACCGGCACCGGAGAGACGCCCGCGCCTCCGATGGGTGCCCACTTCGCCGAGCTGCCCCTCGACTCGATCACCCCGAACCCGCGGCAGCCCCGTGAGGTGTTCGACGAGGACGCGCTCGCCGAACTCGTCACCTCCATCAAGGAAGTCGGACTGCTCCAGCCCATTGTGGTGCGGCAGCTGGGTGCTTCGCGCTACGAGCTCATCATGGGCGAGCGGCGCTGGCGTGCCTGCCGTGAGGCCGGCCTCGACGCCATTCCGGCGATCGTGCGGGCCACGGACGACGAGAAGCTCCTCCTGGACGCCCTCCTGGAGAACCTGCACCGGGCCCAGCTGAATCCGCTGGAAGAGGCCGCCGCCTACGACCAGCTCCTCAAGGACTTCAACTGCACCCACGACCAGCTGGCGGACCGCATCGGCCGGTCGCGCCCGCAAGTGTCCAACACCCTGAGGCTGCTGAAGCTGTCGCCGGCGGTGCAGCGCCGGGTCGCTGCCGGGGTGCTGTCCGCGGGGCACGCCCGGGCCCTGCTGTCCGTGGAGGACTCGGAGGAGCAGGACCGGCTGGCTCACCGCATCGTGGCCGAGGGGCTGTCCGTGCGAGCCGTCGAGGAGATCGTCACCCTCATGGGCTCCCGGCCGCAGAGCGCTCCCCGCTCCAAGGGGCCGCGCGCGGGGGCTCGCGTCTCCCCCGCACTCAGCGAACTGGCGACCCGACTCTCCGACCGCTTCGAGACCCGGGTGAAGGTCGACCTCGGTCAGAAGAAGGGCAAGATCACCGTCGAGTTCGCCTCGATGGAAGACCTCGAGCGAATCCTGAGCTCGCTCGCGCCGGGTGAGGGACCGGTCCTTGAAAGGAGCCTGGCCGACGACGACTCCGAGGAGTCCGAGGTCTGAGCCCGCCGCTGACACCGCGGGAGCCGATCGACCGTCGTAGAGAAAGCGGGCTGTGTCCGGTGTGTACCGGAACACGGCCCGCTCTTTGCTTTCAGGGCGTATCGAGCGAATCGCATCATGGATACGATGCGAGGGGTTATGGCGCATCCACCTGGCGGTACCTTCATTAGGGAGGCGGGGGCCATGCGAACCATGGGCCGTACCGGACTGATGACCGCGGGCTTGAGCCTGGGAGCGGTCGGCGGGTTCGTCGGCAGCCTGCTCAGGGAGCGGAGTGCTCTGACAGCCGCCCGTGGTGCTGCGGGCGAAGGAAGCGAGGAACTGCCTTCATGGGGCGTCGGCTCGTACCGCTCACGCTGGACAACCTTCCGGACGTTCCCAAGCGCTGTCGCGCGTGTGTCTTCTGGGAGCTGGACCCCGTCAGCGCTGAGGCAGCGGTAAAGACCGGAACCTCCGCGCTGGAGAAGGAGGCGTGGATCTCCGCCGTTCTCCTGGACTGGGGTTCCTGCGGCCGGGTGGTCTATGTGGACGACGTGCCGGTGGGCTTCGTGCTCTATGCGCCCCCCGCCTACGTTCCGCGCTCCACGGCGTTCCCCACGAGTCCGGTCTCGCCGGATGCGGTCCAGTTGATGACCGCCTTCATCATGCCCGGATACCAGGGCCAAGGGCTCGGTCGTGCGATGGTCCAGACGGTCGCCAAGGATCTGCTGCGTCGAGGCTTCAAGGCGATCGAAGCCTTTGGTGATGCCCGCTGGAAGGAACCGGCGTGTCTCCTTCCCGCCGATCACCTTCTGGCCGTGGGCTTCAAGACGGTCCGTCCGCACCCGACGTACCCCCGGCTGCGGCTGGAGCTGCGCTCGACGCTCTCCTGGAAGGAAGACGTGGAGCTGGCGCTCGACCGCCTTCTGGGAGCCGTACAGAAGGAGCCGGCGCTGCGGCCGCTGTGACCGGAGAGCACTCATGGGAATGGGCCGGCCCTTCCGGGCCGGCCCATTCGCGTTTCACGTGAAACATTGCCGCTTCGAGTCAGCGGCGTCACCGCTCACGACTCGGCGATGAAGTCCTCGAGGTCGCGGACGATCGCGGCCTTCGGCTTGGCACCCACGATGGTCTTGGCGACCTCGCCGCCCTGGTAGACGTTCAGGGTCGGGATCGACATGACACCGTACTTGGCCGCGGTGGCCGGATTCTCGTCGATGTTGAGCTTGACGACCTCGAGCTTGTCGCCGTACTCAGCGGCGATCGCCTCCAGCGACGGTGCGATCTGGCGGCACGGACCGCACCAGGCGGCCCAGAAGTCCACCAGGACGGGCTTGTCGCTCTTGAGTACGTCCTGCTCGAAGGAGTCGTCGGTCACGTTCTTCAGGGTGCCGGCCACAGTGGGCTCCTTATATCGATGGTGCAGTGGGGCGGGAGGGGGTCAGACGGAGGTCTTCTCGGGCTCGGCCTGCTGCTCGGTGTCCGCGAGGGCCGCGAGGAAGCGCTCGGCATCAAGGGCGGCGGAGCAGCCGGTACCGGCCGCGGTGATTGCCTGGCGGTAGGTGTGGTCGACGACGTCGCCGGCGCCGAAGACACCGGTCAGGTTGGTCCGGGTCGAGGGGGCGTTCACCTTGAGGTAGCCCTCCTCGTCGAGGTCCAGCTGGCCCTTGAACAGTTCGGTACGCGGGTCGTGTCCGATCGCGATGAACAGACCGGTCGCCGGCAGCTCAGTGAGCTCCCCGGTCTTCAGGTTGCGCAGCGTCAGGCCTTCCAGCTTCGGGTCGCCCTTGATCTCGGCAACCTCGCTGTCCCAGACGAACTTGATCTTCGGGTCGGCGAAGGCGCGGTCCTGCATCGCCTTGGAGGCGCGCAGGGTGTCACGGCGGTGGACGATCGTGACTGACCTGGCGAAGCGCGAGAGGAAGGTGGCCTCCTCCATCGCGGTGTCGCCGCCGCCGATCACGGCGATGTCCTGGTCCTTGAAGAAGAAGCCGTCACAGGTGGCGCACCAGGAGACACCGCGCCCGGAGAGGGCGTCCTCGTTCGGCAGGCCCAGCTTGCGGTGCTGCGAGCCGGTGGCGATGATGACGGCCTTCGCCATGTGGACCGTGCCGACGGTGTCCGTGACCGTCTTGATCTCACCGGAGAGGTCGACGGAGACGACGTCGTCCGGAACCAGTTCGGCACCGAAGCGCTCGGCCTGCGCACGCATGTTGTCCATGAGCTCGGGGCCCATGATGCCGTTCGGGAAGCCGGGGAAGTTCTCCACCTCGGTGGTGTTCATCAGCGCACCACCCGCGGTGACGGCGCCCTCGAACACCAGCGGCTTCAGCGAGGCTCGCGCGGTGTAGAGCGCCGCCGTGTAGCCGGCGGGCCCGGAGCCGATGATGATCACGTTACGGACGTCGCTCACGGCTTGATTCCTCGTCTCTGGAGACTGCTGCTGATACTGCCGGTGGGAGCTTCTCTCAGTACTCTCACCCCACCCAACGGATCCTAAGGGGCCCGCATTCCCGGTGTGCCCGGGCACACGCGGGGCCCGGGCACCGCACACACATGCCCGGCGGCGCCTGGGTGGGAACCGTCCGGTGCGCGAGCCTCAGGAGCGTTCGTACGAACGCGTCAGCAGCAGCTTGCCAGGCGTGACCGATGCCTTCTTCACACAGGCGGCGTCGACGAGGTAGGCCGTGACCTTGGTGGTGTCGGAGGCGTCGGGGGTGACGACGAGATAGACGGTGATTCCCCGGTACACGCCCTTGTCCGCGGTGAGCATGGTCTGGTGAGTGCGGATGGCCTGCTCGATGCAGCTCGGCACGTT
Source organism: Streptomyces sp. NPDC046931 (assembly GCF_040644655.1). Lineage (NCBI taxonomy): Bacteria > Bacillati > Actinomycetota > Actinomycetes > Kitasatosporales > Streptomycetaceae > Streptomyces > Streptomyces sp. NPDC046931. Next base: position 224,341 of record NZ_JBEYWX010000002.1, on the reverse strand, counting down.
GGCGGTGGTGTCCTGGAAGGTCCTGTTGGGCCGCATGCCTGTGGGCCCCGACGTGTCCCCTTCGGACTCGACGCCCCACGGCTTGCCGCTGCCGGCGCGGCCCCCGCCCCTCTTCTGTCCGGCGAGCAGGTCGGTCACCTGCTTCTGGAGGGTGTTCTCGGCGTACGTGTGGGCCGCGTCGGTGTGCTGCTCTGCGACCGTGTTCCGGGTCTTGCCCGTGTCATCGCCCAGGGTGTGCATCAGCAGGGCGCCCAGGCCGAGGGCCCCGGTCGCGAAAGCGGCTCCCAGCAGGACGGTCCTGCGGCCGGCTCGACCTGTGCGCGGGGTACGACCGGGTCCCGTGGCTCCGCGGCCGTGCCCCGAAGGACGGTCGGCCGGAAAAGCGGGCGATGTTTCACGTGAAACACGCATGGCTGCCGACTCCACGGAGGGAGTCTCCGCGGTGTCGGGCGCGGTCGCGTCCAGTAGGGCCTCCGCGGCAAGTGCGGCGTCGATGCGGCCCGCGACATCGTCCGGCATGCGCTGCGGTGCCGGCAATGTGCCCAGGAGACCGCGGATCTCCGCGAGGGAGTCGTAGACGTCCGCACAGAGAGTGCAGTCGTCCAGATGCCGTCGCACGTCCGCGGTACGAGACGGCGGGAGGAGACCTTCGCTGAGGTCGGAGAGCTCCTCGACTTCCGGGTGTCCGGCCGTGCCGGTCGTGGATGTCACGCTCGCCCACCTCCGCCCTTCACAGCAGCTGAATCACTGGACCCGGTGTCACGTGGTCCCGCTGCGGGTGGGACGGATGTTCCCCGCGTCCGGTTCCGCCCGTCGACCGACTTCTTGCCGTCCCGGCCGCTGCCCTCCGTCCGTAGATGGGTGAGCAGCGGCAGCAATCTGGCTCTACCGCGGGCGCAGCGGCTCTTCACCGTGCCGGTCGGCACATCGAGGATGCGGGCGGCCTCAGCCACCGGATAGCCCTGCATGTCCACCAGGACCAGGGCAGCCCGCTGGTCGGCCGGAAGAGTGCCCAGGGCTTCCAGCAGCTCGCGGTGGAGATCGTTGCGCTCGGCCGGGGCGGATGCCGACTCGTGCGGCTCCAGGAGCTGCTCCAGCCGTTCCGTGTCGTCGACGGGTGAGGTCTTCCTGGATGCTGCCTTGCGGGCGCGGTCGAGGCAGGCGTTCACCGTGATCCGGTGCAGCCAGGTCGTGACGGCCGACTGCCCGCGGAAGGTGTGGGCGGCCCGGTAGGCGGAGACAAGGGCGTCCTGGACGGCGTCTGCGGCCTCCTCGCGGTCCCCCAGCGTCCGCAGGGCCACCGCCCAGAGCCGCTCACGGTGGCGCCGGACCAGCTCACCGAAGGCGTCGCTGTCGCCCTCCACGTGCCGGGCGAGGAGGTCCTGATCGCTCGCATCGCCGTATGCGGCTTCGTCCGCCACCGGACCCCTCCCCCTCGGCGTCTGCTCAGCCCGTGAACTTCACGTCGCTGATGGCCTGCTTGTAACCGGCGCCGGTGTACGCGCTGGCATCGGAGCCCGAGTACGGCACGGCGGTGAGCCACACGAGCACGTACTGCGTCTTCACCGGCTTGGCGACCTTCACCGTGGCCGTGGTACCGCTCGTCGTGATGGTGCCGATCTTGGTCATCGAGGTCAACGACGACGGCGTCAGGGAGTCGGCCGCGTACAGATCGACCGTCGTGTGATCGCCGCCGTACCGGAGCCCGATGGACGCCGTGGCGAGCTTCTGGGCCGAACCGAGGTCGTAGACGATGCCCACGCCCGGCTTGTACGGCGCGAGGGCCGGGCCGTCTATGAACGTGCTGGTCTTCCAGAAAGTCGAGCTGTTGCCGTCATACGTCTTGTCGACGTCGTTGGGGTGCTGCGCATCGCCCTTCGCCACGAACTCCCTGGCGCCCTGGACCTTGATCTGCGCGCCGGTGCTGTTCTTGCCGTCGCTGTTCTTGTCGTTCCCGCCGGGCGTCTGCGTCTGGTGGGTGTCGTTGGACTTGTCGCCCTGGTGCATCAGCGCCTCGGCCAGCTGCCAGCTCCCCAGTCCCAGCGCGGCGATCAGCAGCGCCGACACGACCCACTTGAGGGCCTTGCCGGTGCGGCTCTGCAACGGGGGCGGGGGCGTCGGCACGGGCTGGGTGAGGCCCGGGGCGCCCGAGGGACGGCCGTAGGTGCCCTGCTGATACGTGGTGCGCTGATATTCGGGCGGCGCTGTGAACGCCGACTCCGGGGGACGGATGCGGGGCATCTCACCGATGGCCTTCGCCAGTTCCTCGGGCGTGGTGCACGGGGACTCGTGGCGAGAGGCGGTGGCACCGTTGTTGGCGAGCGCCCGCATGGCCAGCTCGGACAGGCCCCGGTGGACGCCGGCGCGTACCTGGTCGGGGGCGATCAGGCCGACGCCCTTGGGTAGCCCGGACAGACCGTAGGCGTCGTCCTCGTACGGCCAGCGCTGGGTGAGGGCGGCGTACAGGAGGGCGCCGATGGCCTCCGTGTCGGTGCGCTGCGGTGTGTCGGAGCCGATGCCGCGCAGCGCGGCATTCACGGCGAGGCCACGGATGCGCCACTGACCGGAGGAGGTACGCAGCACGGTGCCCGGGTTCAGGCGCAGATGGGAGAGTCCCTCGCGATGGGCGGCGGCCATCGCCTGGGAGACATGGGTGACCATCTGGTAGGCGTCATGGGCCTCCAGGGGCCCCGAGGCGAGCAGCGTGGTCAGCTCGGTGGCGTCGGGAAGCCACTCGTGCACGACATAGACGAGGTCGTTCTCGTCGACCGCGTCCAGGACCTGCACGAAGCGAGGATCACCGAGCAGTGCGGAGGAGCGGGCCGCGGCCAGCACGGAACGGGCCCGCGCATGGTCCGCGGGCAGGATGTGCACACCGACGGCGCGGCGGAGTTTCTCGTCCACCGCACGCCAACTGCTGAAACCGTCCAGACGGGTGAGGCACTCCTCGAGACGGTACCGTCTGGCGAGTTTGTGGCCGCTGTGCAATTCGGGTGGTGAGGCCTTCCCGGGATGCCCGGTTCCTCCGCCCCCCGGCGTGTCGTCGGCGTCCGTGTCCCTCTCCCGCTTCTGGGCCACCCCGTCGGACGTGGACTGGTCCGCCTTGGCGGTCAGCGGCTCGTCACCGCTGTTGTCTGCCACGTCGACGGCAGCCGTGCTCCGTTCCGCCACCGTCGTCCCTGCCTCCCCATCCGTTGCGCGCTGTCCGACGCAGAAACCAATTGTGCCCACAGTCCGTCGCTATGCACGACACACGGCGACGCACGATGGTTGTGCGCGTACCCCCGCCTCAGCGCCCCAGGCGCCCGCGGACCATCCCGACCATTGAGTTGAGTTCCTCGATGCGCATCTTGCGTGCGGCGACGTAGAAGACACCGAGGAGCAGGGCGCCACCGCCGACCAGGGCGGCGAGCGAGCCGCCGACACCCTGGCCCAGCGTGTGGCCGATTGCGTAGCAGGCGGCGCCGCTCAGCGCGGCGGCCGGTACCGAGGCGATCGCGAGCCGTGCGTATGTACGCAGTACCCGGGCGCCGTCCAGGTCGCCGCCCAGCCGCTTGCGTAGCCGTGCCCAGGCCACTCCGACGCCGATGGCGTACGCGAGGCCGTAGGCGGCCGCCATACCGATCACGGCCCAGCGGGCCGGGAGCAGGATGTAACAGGCGGCCGAGGCGCCCGCGTTCACGGCGGCGACGATGACCGTGTTGTAGAAGGGGGTGCGGGTGTCCTCGTAGGCGTAGAAGGCACGCAGCACCACGTACTGCACCGAGTAGGGGATCAGGCCCAGACCGAAGGCCATCAGCATGTACCCCATGTTGGTCGCGGAGCCGGTGCCCGAGGAGCCGAAGATCAGTGTGCACATCGGGATGCCGAGCGAGAGGAACCCGAAGGCGATCGGCACGATCGCGACGGCGGTCGTGCGCAGGCCCTGGGAGATGTCGTCCCGGACGGCGCCTCCGTCGCCTTCGGCGGCGGAGCGCGAGATGCGCGGCAGCAGGGCGGCCATCAGGGAGACGGTGATGATGGCCTGGGGGAGGCCCCAGATCAGCTGGGCGTTGGCATAGGCGGCGAAGCCGGTACCGGGGAACTTCTTGCCGGCGTGCTCGCCCGCGGCGGTGGACAGCTGGCTGACGACCATGGCACCTGCCTGGTTCGCCAGGACGAAGAGCACGGTCCACTTGGCGAGCATGGCGGCCTTGCCCAGGCCGTGGCCCTTCCAGTCGAAGCGCAGGCGCAGCCGGAACCCGGTCTCGCGCAGATACGGGATCATGGCGAGGGCCTGGACGACGAGGCCGAGCAGCACACCGACGCCGAGGAGCCGCTGGCCCTCCGGCGGGATGTTGTCCACCGTCATCCCGGAGTGCGCGGCGCTGCCGTAGACCCAGAGGAACATGCCCAGCGACACGATGATGACGATGTTGTTCAGGACCGGGGTCCACATCATCGCGCCGAACCTTCCGCGGGCGTTGAGGATCTGCCCCATCACCACGTGGATGCCCATGAAGAAGATCGAGGGCAGGAAGTACCGGGTGAAGGTGACAGCGACCTCATTGGCCTGCGGGTTGCTCGCGACCGAGTTCGACAGCACCCGGACCAGCAGTGGCGCCGCGACCATCGCGAGTGCCGTCAGCAGGCCCAGCGCCACCATCACGAGCGTGAGCAGCCGGTTCGCATACGCCTCGCCGCCGTCCTCGTCCTCCTTCATCGCGCGGACGAGCTGGGGTACGAAGACGGAGTTCAGGCCGCCGCCGACAGTGAGGATGTAGATCATCGTCGGGAGCTGGTAGGCGACCTGGAAGGTGTCACCGAGTACACCGACGCCCAGGGCGGAGACGATCATCGCCGAGCGGATGAAGCCCGTGAGCCGGGAGACCATCGTGCCCGCCGCCATCACCGCGCTGGACTTCAGCAGGCCCGAGGCCCGCCCGCCCTTCTTGGCCGGTGCGGCGGGTGCGGCGGCCGGTGCGGCGGCGGGAGCCGCTGCGTCGGTCGGCTCGGGCGTGTACGGCCCGACCGGGGCGGACGAGGGGGCGGGGGCCGGTTCCTGGAAGTAGCCCACGGCGTCCTGGCCCGGAGCGGGGGCGGGCACGGACGTCGGCTGCGTGTACGGCTGACCGCCCTGCTGCTGGTCCCGGAAGAGGTGGGCGAAGGCGTCCGGCTCATGGCGTTCTTCGCCGGCCTGGATGACCAGGTCGTCGACGCCGACGAACTGCGTCGTGCGGGGGTCGTCGCCGTAGGGAAGGTACTGCGTCGGTCCCTCGGGCTCGGGCGCGGGCGGCTGGGCCCACACACGGGAGTCCGGGGCGTACTGCGGCGCCGGCGGCTGTCCGTAGAGCGGCTGCTGCGGCTGGTAGGTGCCCGGCGGTGGTGGGGGGTGTGCGGCGCGGTCGTAAAGGGCCTCGGTGACCGGGTCCTGGGCGGAGAGGTCCTGCGCCCGGTAGGGGTCCTGCTGGTAGGCGTCCTGGAGGTACATGTCCGCGGGGGGCTGCGGCGGAACCTGGCCGGGCTCGCGCGGCGGCGGGCCCTCGGGGTGGCCCGACCCGCCCACGGCGCCCTGGCCGTGGTCACCGTCGTACGGCGCGTTCATGGTTACCCCACCTCGTTGTCCCCGGGCCCACCGGCCACGACGTCGCTCAACGGTCCACTCTCTCACCCGCGCTGGACGGGTCGGCGCTTTCGGGTGCGGTGTCCGGTGCCGGGTCACTCGGCTGCTCCGGGTCGTCTGCCCCGGGCTCCGCGTCCGACACCTGTTCGGGGTCCGCCGCGGAGCCGCCGGTGTCTCCAGTGTCTACGGTGCCGTCCGTGGAGTCGTTCAGACCCCCCGGCTGCGGGGTGGCGTCCGGGTCGTTCCGTTCCTCCTCGGCCTCTCGCGCGGCCAAGCGCTTGCGCTGGGTGTACATGCGGAACCCGGCGAGGACCAGCAGCAGCACACCGCCCGCGATGACCAGCATCACCGTGGGCGTGATCTCGGTGACGTTCACGTCGAAGGTGACGGCCGGGCCGTACGCCTGGCCGTCCTCCGTGAAGAGCTGGGCGACCACGGTGGCCCGGCCGTTGGCGTTGGCCGTGGTGGTGAACTTCACGGACTGGCTGTGCCCGCCGGACACGGTGACGAGCTTCTCCGAGTAGGGACCGTTGCCGATCTTGAGTCGCGTCGGCTGCTGCGAGGTGAGCCGCAGCACCAGGTGGTCGACCCCTTGCATGAGGTTGTTCTGCACCGTCACCGGGATCGTGGCGCTGCGGCCCGAGAGCTTGGTCTCCGACTTCTCGATCAGCCGGACCTGGTCGGTGAGCCCGTCGAGGTAGGACCCCACGCCCAGGCGGAACCCCGACGCGTCGGTGGAGTGCCCCCGCCAGGAGGTGGACATGGCGCGGTCTATGGCCCGTCCGAAGGGGGTGACGACCCGCGCGGGGTCGGTGAGGATCACCTTGAAGTTGTCGAGCTTGTCCTGGGTGTCCTCGATCTCCTGGAACGCCGACTGGGGCAGCTGTTCCCGGCGCAGCGAGGAGGGGTAGCGGGAGGTGGACGGCACCCGAGTCGTGGCCCGCGGGTCCGGTTTGGCGTCGGCGGCCGCGGACAGCCCGGAGGACTGCGACCAGGCGCCGGACTGGAGCGCCTTCAGCGCCTGTGCCATCGACTGCGCCTGGCTCGCGGACGGCATCCGCTGCGGGGCGACCACGATGCTGCGCTGCTTCTGCGGCTCCTCCAGGTTGATCATGAGGCTCTGGGCCAGGAACTTCTGCACCGCCAACGTGGAGCCGCCGGCCGAGCTCATGTCACCCCCGAACGCGGTCGACAGGCCGGTGTCCGCGACCACCGCCGTGGTGCCGCCGCCGATGGGGCGCGCCGAGGTCGGGGTGTACGGCAGGCCGCCGGTCTCCTGGAGGCTGTCGCTGCGGGCGATGATCTTGTCGGCACCGGCGGAGGTGGCGACCTTGACGATCGAGGGATCGATCGCGCCGTCCACGGGCCAGGCGAAGTCGGTCTCGGGTTTCACATGGAGGATGGTCTCCACGGTGCTCCCGGCCACGTCCGTGGCGTCCTTCAGGTGGCTGAGGGAGCCGGTGACGTTCCTGCCGTCGTGCGCGAGCGAGGCGAGGTCGGGGTCGGCGAAGGGAAGGGCCACGACCTCCTTGCCCTGGACCGCCTGCTCGAGCTCGGCGAGCCACTGCTTGGCGACCGCCTGGTTCTTGCCGGTCGTCACCGAGCCGCCGTCGCCCTTGACGCTGTAGCTGCCCGCCATGGCGTCCACGGAGGCGAGCAGATCCGGATCGATCACCCAGGTGACGTTCAGGTCCCTGCCCAGCGACAGGAGCTGGGAGAGGCGCCCGCCTGGAGCGATCTCCCTGGCCAGGTCGTCGTTCTGGAAGACGGGTGTCTGCTGCTGGTTGGGAAGGGTCTCCGCGCTCATGTGGACGGAGGAGATCAGAGGCCAGAGGTACGTCGTTTTCGTCTTGGCGTCGGCGCCGTCCGGCTGCCAGGGCAGGAACGTCCGCTGGATGCCGAGTACCTGCTCGTAGGGCTGTGCGGAGGTCTGGCCGGAGAGCGAGATGCCGAGCTGGTAGACCCCGTCGGAGTGCAGGTCCAGCTTCTTGACGGGCACGGAGAGGGTGAAGCCCTGCGCGACCCCGGGGTCGAGCTTGGGGAACTTCTCGGCGTACTTGCCGCCGATCTCGGTGCCGTCGAGACCTGACGCGAAGCCGGTGCGGCGGGCGGCGTTGTCGATCGACCCCCGGCTGTTCAGCGACGGGCCGACCCGCAGGCCCACGTGTGCGTCCGTGATCGCCTGCTTGCCGTTGTTGGTGACCGTTCCGGAGACCGTCAGGGTGTCGCCGTCGGTCGGAGCGCCGGGACTGACCGAGTCGAGGGAGACACTGACCGTGCGGGAGCCGCTCGCCGCCACCGGAGCGCTCTTCGCGGCGGCGTGCGCCATCGGCCCGGCGGGCAGCTGCAGCAGGCCGGCCAGCAGGGGCGCACCCGCGAGCAGTGCTCCGGTACGCCGGAGCCACCGGCGGGCAGGTGAGGGACTCATCCCCTGGAATTCTGCCGCCTCGGCCACGCGCTCGCCCGTCCCTCGTCGTCGTCAGTGCTCGTCGGAATGTGCGTCCAGGCATGGTAACGATGTGCGCGGAGGTGAAGTGCCGCGGTCCGCCTCCCAAGATCGGGGAGCAGGGAGGGCTGTCCTGTATAAACGCGTATCGAGCAGGGCATCCGTACCGTGCGCTTATGTATGAATGCGGAGAGCTTGTGCCCGTTTAATGGAGGCGCCGGCGCCCGCACGGGCCACGTACCCTTTTCTGTTGTGCCGAACGCCAACGAAGACAATCCCAGTGCCCTGAGTCAGGTGCAGCACCGTGCGGTGAGCGAACTGCTGCGGGTGTCCCCTGTCGCCGACGACCTCGCCCGCCGTTTTCAGGAGGCGGGGTTCTCGCTCGCCTTGGTCGGCGGCTCGGTGCGGGATGCCCTCCTTGGCAGGCTCGGGAATGACCTGGACTTCACGACCGACGCCCGCCCCGAGGATGTTCTGAAGATCGTGCGGCCGTGGGCGGACGCCACGTGGGATGTCGGTATCGCCTTCGGCACGGTCGGTGCTCAGAAGGACGCGCGCGTCGGAGACGCTGTACAGCGCTTCCAGATCGAGGTGACGACCTACCGGTCCGAGGCCTACGACCGGACCTCGCGCAAGCCCGAGGTGTCGTACGGCGACTCGATCGAGCAGGACCTGGTCCGCCGTGACTTCACGGTGAACGCCATGGCCGTCGCGCTGCCCGAGAAGGAGTTCATCGATCCGCACCATGGGCTCGACGACCTCGCTGCCCGGGTGCTGCGCACACCGGGTACCCCCGAGGAGTCGTTCTCCGACGACCCGCTGCGGATGATGCGGGCCGCCCGGTTCGCGGCTCAGCTGGACTTCGAGGTCGCTCCCGAGGTCGTCGCGGCGATGAAGGAGATGGCCGAGCGCATCGAAATCGTTTCCGCCGAGCGTGTGCGGGATGAGCTGAACAAGCTGCTGCTGTCCGCACAGCCACGTAACGGACTGAGGCTGCTGGTCGAGACGGGGCTTGCGGACCATGTCGTGCCGGAGCTTCCCGCGCTGCGGCTGGAGCGTGACGAGCACCACCGGCACAAGGACGTCTACGACCACACACTGATCGTGCTGGAGCAGGCGATGGCGCTCGAGGAGGAGGGCCCGGATCTGACTCTGCGGCTTGCCGCCCTGCTGCACGACATCGGCAAGCCGAGGACGCGTCGCTTCGAGGGGGACGGCCGTGTCTCCTTCCACCATCACGAGGTGGTGGGCGCCAAGATGACCAAGAAGCGAATGGCGGCGCTCAAGTACCCCAATGAGCTGGTGAAGGATGTCTCCCGGCTGGTCGAGCTCCACCTGCGCTTCCATGGCTACGGCACCGGAGAGTGGACGGACTCCGCGGTGCGCCGCTATGTCCGTGACGCGGGCCCGCTTCTCGACCGCCTCCACAAGCTGACCCGGTCCGACTGCACGACCCGCAACAAGCGCAAGGCGGTGGCGCTGTCCCGTGCGTATGACGGTCTGGAGGAGCGCATCGCCCAGCTCCAGGAGCAGGAAGAGCTGGACGCGATCCGACCCGACCTCGACGGCAACCAGATCATGGAGATCCTGGGCGTCCGCCCGGGCCCGGTCGTCGGCCAGGCGTACAAGTTCCTGATGGAGCTTCGTCTGGAGAACGGCCCGATGGAGCACGATGCCGCAGTGGCGGCACTCAAGGAATGGTGGGCCGAGCAAAGCGCCTGAGGCGGGGAGCCAGCGCATGTTTCACGTGAAACATGCACCCAGGACGCACGTAGGGGCGATGTTTCACGTGAAACATCGCCCCTACGTCGCGTGCGAACCAGAGTTGTACGGCCTGCGTACTACTTATTCTCCTTCAGGCAGAGCACCACCTTGTGGGTGGCCTCCGTCTGGTAGTAGGCGATCGTGGCGTCCTGAACGCTCTTGCACTTGTTGTCGTCGCTGGTGTTGTCAAACTTCTTGACGACCTTGTACTGCGCCGAGCTGGAGGAGCAGTCGACTTCCTTGAGATTCGCGTCGGACTCCGTGCCGTCATTGTGCATGCACGCGCCCACCGAAGTGCTCTCCGCATCCGTCTGGTTCGCCCACCAGCCGATGCCGAACTTCACGCCCAGGGCGATGATGCCGACGATGATGGCACCGACAATGCGCAGTGCCTTCTTACCCGCGCGCTTGCCCGAGCCCGCCTGCGGGGGCATCGGGGCGGGAGCTCCCTGGTGCGGGAACGGAGCGTAGGGGGCCCCGGGGGCGCCGGCCTGCTGCGGCGGAACTCCGGGCTGACCGGGCTGCTGCCCCATGGGTGCGCCGGGCTGCTGGGCGTACGGGTTCGCGCCCTGGGGCGGCGGAGTGGTCACTGCGGGGGTCCCCTCAAATGTGGATGTGTCATGTACGAAGTAAGACGGACGTAAGTTACCGGTCCCCACTGACAACGTTGAAGCTGAGGGGGGCTCCGTAGCCTTGATGTGACACTTACCGGCGTTCGAAGCGGGACATAGCCGTAGCAACTGCCGCGTAGATAACGGCGACCGTGACCACCAGGGCGGCTGAGCGGCCGTCAGGAGGCAGCATGAGGGCGGCGAGTCCGGCCGCGCCGACGAAGGCGGCGTTGAACAGCACGTCGTACACCGAGAAGATCCGGCCCCGGAAGGCATCCTCGACCGCCGACTGGACGATCGTGTCCGTGGAGATCTTGGCCCCCTGTGTGATCAGCCCCAGGACGAAGGCCGCGACCAGCATGGGTCCGGTGGCGAACGGAAGGCCGAGCGCGGGCTCGAGCACCGCGGCCCCCGCGGCGCACACGACGATCCAGCGGCCGGGACCGAGCCGTCCCGCCGCCCAGGGAGTCACCACGGCCGCGGCGAAGAAACCGGCACCGGACACCCCCAGCGCCAGCCCCAGCAGGGCCAGGCCGCGGTCCGAGTCCGGGGCCAGGGCGTACCGGCACAACATGAGCAGCAGGACGAGCAGTGCTCCGTAGCAGAAACGCATCAGCGTCATCGCGGTGAGCGCCCAGGCGGCCTCCCGGCGTGAGGGCTCTGCCAGATGGCGTACGCCCGCCGCAAGGGCGCGCAGGGTGCCGGCGAGGGCCGTGCCCAGCCGCGGTGGCACCGGCTCCCGGTCGGGACCCAGCAGTGCCGGTGCCAGGCTGAGCGAGACGAGGGCCGAGCCCAGATACAGCGTCGCGCCCAGCAGCACCACCGCGGCGTCGGAGCCCTCGGCCACCAGGCGCACCAGGAAGGCGAGTCCGCCGCCCGCGGTCGCGGCGAGCGTGCCGGCCGTCGGGGAGAGGGAGTTGGCCATCACCAGGCGTTCGCCGTCGACCACGTGGGGCAGCGCCGCCGACAGGCCCGCGAGGATGAAGCGATTGACCGCGGTGACGCAGAGTGCGGAGACGTAGAAGAGCCAGTCCGGGACGTGGCCCAGTATCAGAGCGGCTGTTCCGCAGGCGAGCAGGGCACGCAGCAGGTTGCCGTAGAGGAAGACCTGGCGCCGCCGCCAGCGGTCCAGCAGGACGCCCGCGAAGGGGCCGACGAGGGAGTACGGAAGGAGCAGTACCGCCATCGCGGAGGCGATGGCCGCTGCGGACGTCTGCTTCTCCGGGGAGAAGACGACATAGGCGGCGAGTGCGACCTGGTAGACACCATCGGCTCCCTGGGACAGCAGCCGCACGGCGAGCAGACGCCGGAAGCCCTGGAAGCGCAGGAGGACGCTCAGGTCGCGCGCGACGGACATGGGGCCCAGCCTCACATACGCGAAGGGTCCCCGGGCACATGGCCCGGGGACCCTTTCACCGTTCGCAGGGGAACGCGGAGATCAGCGGTCGACCTCGCCCTTGATGAACTTCTCGACGCTCTCGCGGGCCTCGTCGTCGAAGTACTGGACCGGCGGGGACTTCATGAAGTACGAGGACGCCGAGAGGATCGGGCCACCGATGCCGCGGTCCTTGGCGATCTTCGCGGCGCGCAGGGCGTCGATGATGACACCCGCGGAGTTCGGGGAGTCCCAGACCTCGAGCTTGTACTCCAGGTTCAGCGGGACGTCGCCGAAGGCGCGGCCCTCGAGGCGGACGTAGGCCCACTTGCGGTCGTCGAGCCAGGCCACGTAGTCGGACGGGCCGATGTGCACGTTCTTCTCGCCGAGGTCCCGGTCGGGGATCTGGGAGGTGACGGCCTGCGTCTTGGAGATCTTCTTGGACTCCAGGCGCTCGCGCTCGAGCATGTTCTTGAAGTCCATGTTGCCGCCGACGTTCAGCTGCATCGTGCGGTCCAGGATCACGCCGCGGTCCTCGAACAGCTTCGCCATGACGCGGTGCGTGATGGTGGCGCCGACCTGCGACTTGATGTCGTCACCGACGATCGGGACGCCCGCCTCGACGAACTTGTCGGCCCACTCCTTGGTGCCGGCGATGAAGACCGGAAGGGCGTTGACGAAGGCGACCTTGGCGTCGATGGCGCACTGGGCGTAGAACTTCGCCGCGTCCTCGGAGCCGACGGGCAGGTAGCAGACGAGGACGTCGACCTGCTTGTCCTTGAGGATCTGGACGACGTCGACCGGCTCCTCGGCGGACTCCTCGATGGTGGCGCGGTAGTACTTGCCGAGACCGTCGAGGGTGTGGCCGCGCTGGACCGTCACGCCGGTGGAGGGGACGTCGCAGATCTTGATGGTGTTGTTCTCCGAGGCGCCGATGGCGTCCGCCAGGTCGAGGCCGACCTTCTTGGCGTCCACGTCGAACGCGGCGACGAACTCCACGTCACGGACGTGGTAGTCGCCGAACTGGACGTGCATCAGACCCGGGACCTTGGACGCCGGGTCGGCGTCCTTGTAGTACTCGACTCCCTGCACCAGCGATGCGGCGCAGTTGCCCACGCCGACGATGGCTACGCGAACCGAACCCATTCCGGTTGCTCCCTGTGTGTGTGAGGTGAAGCCCCGACTGGACCTCACGTGGTGGTGTCGTCGGACGGATCCGGCCGGGTGCTGTCCCGGTGCCGGGGCAGGCCGCCCGTCTCTCCAGATGTGCTGCCGTGAGCGGTGCCATCGGCGGTGGAACCCCTGAGGTCCCGTCCGGCCCGCTCACTTTCGATGAGCTCGTTCAGCCAGCGCACTTCGCGCTCCACGGACTCCATTCCGTGGCGCTGGAGCTCGAGGGTGTAGTCGTCGAGGCGCTCCCGGGTGCGCGCCAAGGAGGCCCGCATCTTCTCCAGGCGTTCCTCCAACCGGCTGCGGCGGCCCTCCAGGACGCGCATGCGCACGTCGCGGGACGTCTGCCCGAAGAAGGCGAAGCGAGCGGCGAAGTGCTCGTCCTCGTACACGTCGGGGCCCGTCTGGGAGAGCAGCTCCTCGAAGTGCTCCTTGCCTTCGGCCGTCAACCGGTAGACGATCTTGGCCCGTCGCCCCGCGAGCGGAGCCGCGTGAGCGTCGTCGCTGGTATCGCTCGTCTCCTCGATCAACCAGCCGTTGGCGACCAGCGTCTTGAGGCACGGGTAGAGCGTCCCGTAGCTGAACGCACGGAATACACCCAGTGATGTATTGAGCCGTTTGCGCAGCTCATAGCCGTGCATCGGGGACTCGCGGAGCAGGCCGAGGACGGCGAACTCGAGGATCCCGGAACGCCGGCTCATGTGCGCCTCCTCTCTGCCGCTGTCTCGTCCGTACGGTCTTTATACCGTGCTGATGTATCGACTCGATACATCAGCACGATAGAACGCCTCTCCGAGTGCGACAAGAGGGGGCAGGGTGAACGGGGTCACATCACCGATTAGTGGGAAGCAAGTTGCCTGATTTGGGGTGAACTTCAGGGATCGGCGGGTTTTGGTGGTGCGTAGTCTGTGCGGCATGCACATCACCGGGAACCGAGTGACGCTCGGGGACGTCCTCGTCCTCGGTGCAGTACGGATGAATGCGAAAACGACCGCATCCGTACTTCGGGGGGACCGGAAACCTGCCGCCGTTTCCAGGCGCGCGATGCGCCTGCCCGAGGAGTAGTCGTTCGATGAGCGAGCACCGTCGCAAACCGCCGCCGCCGCAGGGAGGCGGACGTGCCGCGGCCCGACGCGGTCAACCGGCGTCCCCCGGCCGCCGGGCTGCACCGGGAGGCGCCGCAGGGTCTCCTTCCGGCTCCTATGGAACCGGAGGAGAGGAGCGCCCGTACGGTGGCCGTGCCGAGGCCCGTCGGGCGGCCCAGAGAAGCGGTGGCAGTCGGCGCAGAACGGCCGACGCCCCGGGAGGCGGCCCCGGAGGCCCGGCCGGGCCGGGCCGGGGCAGGGGGCGCAACAGTCCTCCCCCCCGGAAGCGATTCATCGACTACCCGCGAGCGGACAAGTCCGGCTTCGGCCGCTGGGTACCGTCGTGGAAGCTGGTGACGGGGCTGTTCATCGGCTTCATAGGGAGCATGGTGGCGGTGGCGGGCGTCGGCTACGCGATGGTCACCATTCCGGACGTGGCCAAGACGGCGAAGGCCCAGAACAACGTCTTCTACTGGGCAGACGGCAGCCAGATGGTGGCCACCGGCGGTGAGGTCAACCGCCAGATCATCAACTACGCGCAGATTCCGAGGAATATGCGCTACGCCGTCATCTCCCAGGAGAACAAGACCTTCGAGACCGACAGCGGCGTCGATCCGAAGGGCATTGCGCGCGCACTGTTCAACATGGCCCGGGGCGGTCAGACGCAGGGTGGCTCGACCATCACCCAGCAGTACGTGAAGAACGCGATGCTGGACGACCAGTCGCAGACGATCTCCAGGAAGTTCAAGGAGATCTTCGTCTCGATCAAGGTGGGCGCCGAGGTCCACAAGGAAGACATCATGGCCGGCTACCTGAATTCCGCCTACTACGGGCGGAGCGCCTACGGGCTTCAGGCGGCCTCGCGCGCGTACTTCAACAAGGACGCCACCGATCTCGATGCGGGTGAGTGCGCCTTCCTGGCCGCGATGCTCAAGGGCGCCACGTACTACGACCCGGCCGGCGCGACGTCTCTCGATCCCAAGGCCACGGCCCAGGCCAACAGCAAGCGGGCCCTGGTCCAGATGCAGGACACCCTGAACAAGATGGTCGAGTACGGCCATCTGAGCCCCACGGAGCGGGCTCGGTTCACCAAGCTGCCCAAGGTCCAGAACCCGCGGTCGAACAGCCGGCTGAGCGGCCAGGTCGGCTATCTCGTCGACCTCGCCAAGGCGTACCTGGTCAACAACACCGACATCACGCCCAACGACCTGCAACGGGGCGGTTACTCGATCTACACCACCTTCGACAAGAAGAAGGTCCAGCAGCTCGAGAACGCCGTCAAGAATGTGCAGAAGGCCAACATCAAACCGAAACTGCGCCCGAACACGGACAAATATGTCCAGTTCGGCGGGGCTTCCGTGGATCCGACCACCGGTGCCATCAAGGCGATCTACGGCGGTGAGGACGCGACCAAGCACTTCACCAACAACGCCGACCAGACCGGTGCGCAGGTGGGCTCGACGTTCAAGCCGTTCGTGCTCGCGGCGGCGATGTCGTGGGGCAAGCGCAACCCGGACCTCGGTGAGTCGCAGGCACAGGACGAGCGCACCATCGTCTCGCCGAAGAGCCTCTACAGCGGCCAGAACAAGCTGAAGATCCGGGAGTACAACCACGAGGTCTGGAAGAACGAAAAGGGAGAGGAGTGGCTGCAGACGAACGACGGCAACGAGTCGGTCGGCGATGCGCCGGACTACAAGATCGACCTTCGTGAGGCCATGCGGCTCTCGGTGAACTCCGCCTATGTCCAGCTCGGCATGGACGTCGGTCTGGACAAGGTCAAGGAGGCGGCTCTGAACGCGGGCATCCTCAAGACCAGTCTCGCGAGCGCCAACTACCCGTCGTTCTCGATCGGAACCTCCGACCCCAGTGCCATTCGCATGGCCGGCGCCTACGCCACCTTCGCGGCCAGCGGTCAGCAGAACGACCCATACTCGGTCCAGAAGGTTACAAACCAGGACGGAACGGTCTTCCAGCACAAGAGCAAGTCCCAGGAGGCCTTCACCTCCAAGGTCGCCGACAACGTGACCGACGTTCTGAGGACCGTTGTCGAGAAGGGCACCGGAACCGCCGCGCAGCTGCCCGGCCGCGAGGTCGCGGGCAAGACCGGTACCACGGACGGCAACAAGTCCGCCTGGTTCGTCGGGTACACCCCGCAGCTCGCGACCGCGATCGACATGTTCCGGATGGATGACAACGAGAACAACAAGTCGCGTGAGTTCCTGAAGATGTACGGAACAGGCGGCCAGAAGAAGATCCACGGAGCCTCGTTCCCGGCCGAGATCTGGCACGACTACATGCTTCAGGCGCTCAAGGGCGAGCCGGTGAAGACCTTCCCGACACCCGAGCCCATCGGTGTGGTCGTGAACGACACCCCGAGCCCGAGCGTGACCCCCACGCCCACGCCGAGCATCACATCGAGCCCGACGCCGTCCCCGACGCCGAGTGAGACGCTCATCTCTCCCACGCCGACGCCCAGCGACACCTGTGGCAACTTCCGTTGGAACTGCGGTAGCGACAACGGCGGTGCCAACGGTGGGGGCGCTGACGGCGGCAGCACGGGCGGGGTGACCCCGAGCCCGACGGAGACCTTCGGGAACGGAAACACCAGAGGCAATGGCAATGGTGGGCTATTCGGTGGCCCGAACGGATAGCCATCACCGACCGTGTTTCACGTGAAACTCTGCGTTTCACGTGAAACAGGGCCCGAAGAGGGGCCGTCCCGCCGATCAGGTGGGGCGGCCCTCGGCTTTTTCCTAGGTGCATGCGGCAGGATGGCCCCCATGCCCAGTGGAGAGACGACGCGAGCGAGCGTCCAGGAGCCGGACCTGGTGCGGCCGACCCGGGAGGACGAGGTCGCCGCGGCCGGAAGCGAGCTGATCGGTGGTCCCATCGGACGACGCGCACTGCTCGGGACGTCCTGGTGGACTCCCGTGCGGGTCGTGGCGCTCGTCGCGATCGGCATGTTCGCCCTCGGCATGGTCCAGAAGCTGCCCTGCTACGACAGCGGCTGGTTCTTCGGCGCCAGCTCGCAGTACACGCACGCGTGCTACTCGGACATCCCGCACCTCTACCAGGGCCGCGGCTTCGCCGATGGGCGCGTGCCCTACTTCGACAAGCTCCCCGGCGACATGGACTACCTCGAGTACCCGGTACTCACGGGTGTGTTCATGGAGGTCGCTTCCTGGCTGACCCCGGGCAGCGGTGCCCTCCAGTCCCGGGAGCAGACCTACTGGATGGTCAACGCCGGGATGCTCCTGGTGTGCACCGTGGTCATCGCCGTGTGCACCTCGCGGATCCACCGCCGACGGCCCTGGGACGGCCTTCTGGTCGCCCTCGCGCCCGCCTTCGCGCTGACGGCGACCATCAACTGGGACCTGCTCGCCGTGGCCCTGCTGGCCGTCGCGATGCTGATGTGGTCGCGTGGCAGCGCCCTGGCCTTCGGAGTCCTGGTGGGACTGGCCACGGCCGCCAAGTTCTATCCCTTTCTCGTGCTCGGACCGCTCCTCGTGCTGTGCTGGCGGGCCGGCAAATGGCGTGAGTTCACGACCGCCGTGCTGGGCGCCGTCGGGGCGTGGCTCGTGGTCAACGTGCCGGTGATGTTCCTCGCGCCCGAGGGCTGGTCGAAGTTCTACCGCTTCAGCAAGGAGCGTGGGGTCGACTTCGGATCGGTCTTCCTGTTCGTCTCGCGCTGGCTCAACATCAACATCACCGCGGACACGGCCAACACCTGGGCCCTGGTCATGATGGTCGTTGCCTGCGCTGTTGTCGCGGCCATCGCGCTGACGGCCCCCCGGCGCCCGCGATTCGCGCAGCTGGTCTTCCTGATCGTTGCGGCGTTCATCCTCACCAACAAGGTCTACTCGCCGCAGTACGTGCTCTGGCTGGTCCCCCTCGCCGCGCTGGCCCGGCCGCGCTGGCGGGACTTCCTGATCTGGCAGGCCTGCGAGGTGGCGTACTTCCTGGGGATCTGGATGTACCTCGCGTTCACGACCAGCGGAGACGCCCACAAGGGGCTGCCCACGGACGGATACCAATGTGTCATCGCCGTCCACCTGCTGGGGACGCTCTATCTGTGTGCCGTCGTCGTGCGGGACATCTTCATGCCGGAACGGGACATGGTGCGCCGGGCCGGTGACGACGACCCGTCCGGCGGTGTGCTGGACGGTGCGGAGGATGTCTTCGTGCTGGGAGCCGCCGCTCACCCACCACGGCACGCGGCGCACTTCGAGAGTCCCCATGTGGAGTGGGGCAGTCGAGGAGCGGAGCCACCGAGGGACGGTTCGCTCTGAGCGAACAGGCCGCGGGGCCCCCACGCACAAGGCCGTACACGGGCTTCCGTGTACGGCCTTGGTGCTTTTCCGGTTGGGCGGCGGTCGACGCTCTGGGTCAGCAGTCGACGAGGCGGTCGAACTGAGTGGTGGTGTGCCGCAGATGGGCCACCAGTTCGTCGCCCACCTTCGGCTCCGTCGCATCGGCGGGGATGAACAGGATCGAGACCTGCATGTGCGGGGGTTCGGCGAACCAGCGCTGCTTTCCCGCCCAGACGAACGGCGAGAGATTCCGGTTCACCGTCGCGAGGCCGGCCCGGGCGACGCCCTTGGCGCGCGGCATGACGCCGTGCAGGGCCTTGGGAGCCTCCAGGCCCACCCCGTGGGACGTTCCGCCCGCCACGACGACCAGGAAGCCGTCGGAGGCCGCCTTCTGCTGCCGGTAGCCGAAGCGCTCGCCCTTGGAGACACGCGTGACGTCCAGGACCGCCCCGCGGTACTCGGTCGCCTCGTGGTCCCCCAGCCACAGCCGGGTGCCGATGCGGGCCCGGAAGCGGGTCTGCGGGAACTGCTGCTGGAGGCGGACCAGCTCCTCCGCCTTGAGGTGGCTGACGAACATCGTGTGCAGCGGCAGCCGGGCCGCGCGCAGCCGGTCCATCCAGCCGATGACCTCCTCGACGGCGTCCGAGCCGTCCGTGCGGTCGAGCGGAAGGTGGATGGCGAAGCCCTCGAGCCGGACGTTCTCGATGGCCGAGTGCAGTTGGGGCAGGTCCTGCTCGCTCACCCCGTGCCGTTTCATCGAGGACATCACCTCGATGACCACACGGGCGCCCACGAGTCCGTACACGCCGTCCACGGACGACACCGACCGGATGACGCGGTCCGGCAGCGGTACCGGTTCCTCGCCGCGCCGGAACGGCGTCAGCACGAGCAGGTCACCACCGAACCAGTCCTTGATCCGGGCGGCCTCGTACGTCGTGCCCACGGCGAGAACGTCCGCGCCCAGTCGCGTGGCCTCTTCCGCCAGCCGCTCGTGGCCGAAGCCGTAGCCGTTGCCCTTGCAGACCGGGACGAGCCCCGGGAACTGCTCCTGCACGTGCTTGTGGTGTGCCCGCCAGCGCGCGGTGTCGACGTAGAGCGTGAGCGCCATGGCCGGTCCCGGAACCTTTCTCGTGGCTGCGGTGTATCAGAGGTCTGAGAGGGAATTGTGACGGATCCGCCGGCCGGGAGGCCCGCCGGACCGCTCGGGCGGTCCGGCACGGGGGCTCCGGCGTCAGCGGCGCGACATGTAGATGTCGAGTGCCTTGTGGAGCAGCTTGTTCAGCGGGAAGTCCCACTCGCCGAGGTACTCGGCGGCCTGTCCGCCCGTGCCCACCTTGAACTGGATCAGGCCGAAGAGGTGGTCCGTCTCGTCCAGTGAGTCGGAGATGCCGCGCAGGTCGTAGACGGTCCCGCCGAGCGCGTAGGCGTCGCGCAGCATCCTCCACTGCATCGCGTTGGAGGGACGCACCTCGCGGCCGATGTTGTCGGAGGCGCCGTAGGAGTACCAGACGTGGCCGCCGACGATCAGCATCGTCGCAGCGGACAGGTTGACGCCGTTGTGCCGGGCGAAGTAGAGCCGCATGCGGTTGGGGTCCTCGGTGTTGAGGGCCGTCCACATGCGCTGGAAGTACGACAGCGGGCGGGGCCGGAAATGGTCGCGCACGGCCGTGATCTCGTAGAGCCGCTGCCATTCCTCGAGGTCGTGGTAACCACCCTGGACGACCTCGACCCCGGCCTTCTCGGCCTTCTTGATGTTGCGGCGCCACAGCTGGTTGAAGTTCTTGTGGACCTCTTCCAGAGAGCGGTTGGCGAGCGGAACCTGGAAGACGTAGCGGGGCTGCACATCGCCGAAGCCGGCGCCGCCGTCCTCGCCCTGCTGCCAGCCCATGCGGCGCAGCTTGTCGGCCACCTCGAAGGCGCGCGGCTCGATGAAGTCGGCCTCGATGTCGCGCAGGCGCTTCACATCCGGGTCCTGGATGCCCTGCTTGATGGAGTTGGCCTCCCAGCGCCGGATGATCACCGGCGGGCCCATCTTCACGGAGAACGCGCCCTGGTGCTTGAGGTGGGCGAGCATCGGCTGGATCCAGTCGTCCAGGTTCGGCGCGAACCAGTTGATGACCGGGCCCTCGGGAAGGTAGGCGAGGTAGCGCTTGATCTTGGGCAGCTGGCGGTACAACACCAGTCCGACGCCCACCAGTTCGCCGTTCTTGTCGAACCAGCCGAGGCTCTCGGAGCGCCACTCCGCCTTGACGTCTGCCCAGGCCGGAACCTGCATGTGGCTCGCCGCCGGCAGGCTCTGGATGTACGCCAGATGCTGCTCGCGACTGATCGTCCTCAGGGTCAGGCTCATACGGGGCGCTCCTCGGGCTGGTGTGTCCCCATGGGTACAGGGGCTCCGGCTCTCGCGCCGAAGCCTACTGCGCCCCGCGAGCGCCCCGTCTGGCCGTATGGAACCTGTGCGCCATGAGGTGGCCGGCCGGCCCCGCGGCCCGGCCGGCCACCTCACCGGTCAGCCGCCGACGATCCCGCCGAAAAGGCCGCCGTGGGCCATACCCAGGAAGAAGCCGACGGCCGAGGCGCCGAGCCCCAGGATCAGTCCGAAGCGCTGACGGGTCGTGACGGAGATGAACTGGCCGTACGCGCCGGTGAAGATCCCCACCAGGCCGGTCCAGGAACTGACCAGATGCAGGCCTTGAGAGACCAAGGCAGTGACGAAGGCCGCGATCCCGAGCACCAGGGTCACCAGGAGAAAGGTGTCCTGGACGGGATGGGCCTTGCCGTCCGTGGCCAAGAGAGAACCGGTGGTGTTGGGTCGCAATACCTGTGCCATAGGGCACCTCCTGCGGAAGGCAGCGCATCGTAGCGCCTTACACACCCGATGTGTACAGATTGACGGCCTTCGCGGCCGGATTTCAACCGGAAGCTTGTGTGCGGGTACTCTGTACCGTCTGCACCGGTGTCTGCCCAGGCCGAGCCAGGTCAACCGTCGACCGACCCTGATTGTCAGTGACGGCTGATTGAGTGGCAGGCACTGTTGCGTACGCATCACAACCCTCCTGCCACGGAACGACCGTGGCCGCTGAGTCCAAAGGAGGTGGGTTCCACATGCGTCACTACGAGGTGATGGTCATCCTCGACCCCGATCTCGAGGAGCGCGCTGTCTCCCCGCTGATCGAGAACTTCCTTTCTGTCGTCCGTGACGGTGGCGGAAAGGTCGAGAAGGTCGACACCTGGGGCCGTCGTCGTCTCGCGTACGAGATCAAGAAGAAGCCCGAGGGCATCTACTCGGTCATCGACCTGCAGGCCGAGCCTGCGGTCGTCAAGGAGCTCGACCGCCAGATGAACCTGAACGAGTCGGTCCTCCGGACCAAGGTCCTCCGTCCCGAGACCCACTGAGCTTCCGCTCAGCTGATCTCGGGATTCGAGTAGCAGCACAAGCAGCCAGCAGCAAACCCGCCGAGAGGTTCCCCCATGGCAGGCGAGACCGTCATCACGGTCGTCGGCAATCTTGTCGATGACCCCGAGCTGCGCTTCACCCCGTCCGGTGCGGCGGTCGCGAAGTTCCGCGTCGCGTCCACTCCCCGCACCTTCGACCGCCAGACCAACGAGTGGAAGGACGGCGAGAGCCTCTTCCTGACCTGCTCGGTCTGGCGTCAGGCGGCGGAGAACGTCGCCGAGTCGCTCCAGCGAGGCATGCGCGTCATCGTGCAGGGCCGGCTGAAGCAGCGGTCCTACGAGGACCGTGAGGGCGTCAAGCGCACGGTCTACGAACTCGACGTCGACGAGGTCGGCGCGAGCCTGCGTAACGCCACGGCCAAGGTCACCAAGACCGCGGCCGGACGCGGTGGCCAGGGTGGTTACGGCGGCGGTGGCGGCCAGGGTGGCGGCGGCTGGGGCGGTGGCCCCGGTGGCGGCCAGCAGGGCGGCGCTCCGGCCGACGACCCTTGGGCGACCGGCGCTCCCGCCGGTGGCGGCCAGGGCAGCGGTGGCCAGGGTGGCGGCGGCTGGGGCGGTGGCTCCGGCGGCGGTGGCGGCTACTCGGACGAGCCCCCCTTCTAGGCCTTTGTGCCGGGTCCCCGGACCCGGACGGGTCGAGGGTGGGCCGTATCCCCAACTTCTTGATCACACAGGAGAAACACCATGGCGAAGCCGCCTGTGCGCAAGCCGAAGAAGAAGGTCTGCGCTTTCTGCAAGGACAAGGTCACGTACGTGGACTACAAGGACACGAACATGCTGCGGAAGTTCATTTCCGACCGCGGCAAGATCCGTGCCCGCCGCGTGACCGGCAACTGCACGCAGCACCAGCGTGACGTCGCCACGGCCGTCAAGAACAGCCGTGAGATGGCGCTGCTGCCCTACACGTCCACCGCGCGATAAGGGAAGGGTGACCGACTCATGAAGATCATCCTCACCCACGAGGTCTCCGGCCTCGGCGCTGCCGGTGACGTCGTCGACGTCAAGGACGGTTACGCTCGCAACTACCTGATCCCGCGGAAGTTCGCGATCCGCTGGACCAAGGGCGGCGAGAAGGACGTCGAGCAGATCCGTCGCGCTCGCAAGATCCACGAGATCCAGACCATCGAGCAGGCCAACCAGGTGAAGGCCCAGCTCGAGGGCGTGAAGGTCCGTCTGGCCGTCCGCTCCGGCGACTCCGGCCGTCTCTTCGGTTCCGTCACCCCGGCCGACATCGCTTCGGCGATCAAGGCTTCCGGTGGCCCCGAGGTCGACAAGCGCCGCATCGAGCTGGGTGCCCCGATCAAGACGCTGGGCGCCTACGAGACGTCCGTGCGTCTGCACCCCGAGGTTGCTGCCAAGGTCAACATCGAGGTCATCTCGGCCTGATGCCGGGCTCGGCTTGAGCAACGCAGAGAAGGGCCGTACCCCCTGGGTACGGCCCTTCTTCGTGGCCGGCGACGGGGCTCGCGGGGCCCGTTTCACGTGAAACGGGCCCCGTTTCACGTGAAACAGGACGGCATCGGTCAGGCCGTGGCCGCGCTCAGCGCGTCGCACCCGTCACGACCCAGCGTCCCGAGCGGGCACGTAGCCACAGTGTGGCCATCCGCATGGTCATCATCAGCGTCATCGCCGCCCACAGCGCGGTGAGCCCGCCGCCGAGGACCGGGACGAGCAGGGCCACGGGAGCGAAGACTGCCAGGGTCAGCAACATCGCCCAGGCGAGATAGGGGCCGTCGCCCGCACCCATCAGGACCCCGTCCAGCACGAAGACCATGCCGCAGACGGGCTGGGAGACTGCCACGAGCACCAGGGCGGGCAGGGCCGTGCGGTGGACGGCCGGGTCAGCGGTGAACAGCGGCAGGAAGAGTGGGCGGGCGGCGAAGACCAGCAGCCCCAGAGCCAGGCCGGTGGCGATTCCCCACTGGACCATGCGGCGGCATGCCTCCCGGGCGCCCTGTGTGTCACCTGCTCCGAGATACCGTCCGATGATGGCCTGCCCGGCGATGGCGATCGCATCCAGGGCGAAGGCAAGCAGGCTCCACAGCGACAGGATGATCTGGTGCGCGGCGATGTCGGCGTCTCCGAGCCGGGCGGCGACGGCCGTGGCGATCATCAGGATCGCCCGCAGCGAGAGCGTCCGCACCAACAGAGGGACCCCCGCTTGGGCACAGGCGCGTATGCCCGCCGCGTCCGGACGTAGCGAGGCGCCGTGCCGACGGGCGCCGCGGACGACGACATACAGATAGGCGCCGGCCATGCCGCACTGGGCGATGACGGTGCCCCATGCGGAGCCGGCGACCCCCCACCCGGCCCCGTAGACGAGGCCGGCGTTGAGGGCGGCGTTGGCGACGAAGCCGACGACGGCGACGTACAGCGGTGTCCTCGTGTCCTGAAGGCCCCGTAGTACGCCGGTCGCGGCGAGGACGACCAGCATGGCGGGGACACCGAGCATGGAGATCCGCAGATACGCCGTCGCATAGGGGGCAGCCGTCTGTGAAGCGCCGAAGAGTTCGACCAGGCCGGGCGCCGTGGGGAGCACGAAGGTGATGGCGGCCGCTCCGATCAGCAGTGCCAGCCAGATGCCGTCCATGCCCTGGCGGATGGCGGCTCGCAGATCGCCGGCGCCGACGCGGCGGGCGACAGCGGCCGTGGTGGCGTAGGCGAGGAACACAAAGACGCTCACCGTGGTGGTGAGGAGCGCCGAGGCGACGCCGAGTCCGGCGAGCTGAGCGGTGCCGAGATGGCCGACGATCGCGCTGTCGGCCATCACGAACAGGGGCTCTGCCACGAGGGCGCCGAAGGCCGGAACAGCCAGGCCGATGATCTCCCGGTCATGCCGGCGTCGGGCGGCGCCGGGTGGCGCGGGAGTCTGTGTCATGGCCACCAATCTAATCGTCCACAGGTAAGTGATGCAAAGCGTTAGTGTCCCTTACTGTGGTCGGCGCGGGGCGCGGTCCCGTGCACCCTTCGCAGTGATCTTGATCCTGCTGGGGAAGTTTTTCTTCTGCACAGCCAGTGGACGGGAAAGGTGCAGGTCAGGTGGGGTTCTCCAAATCGGCTGAGGGCTTGTTCACAGGGCTGTCCACCGTGTCGTGCACAGGTTTTGAGGAGTTCTCCACAGCATCGGGGCCGTCGTCCACATGGCCTGTGGATAACCAGATTGGCTGACGCTGCCGACAGGCCTAACGTGGTGCGGCGCCCGCTCCCCCTCCGCCTTTGAAAAGCGCGTGAGAAAGACGCGTCTGAACCGGAGCTGGGCTGCTCGTTTTGTCAGTGTCGTGCCCTAGAAATGAGGGGCACGGCGAGGTCCGCGCGGCGGACGGGAGGAGGCGGCCCGGTGAGCATTTCCGAGCCCTTGGACGATCCGTGGGCCGACAGCGGCCCCAGTGATCGTGTTCCCGCTTCCCGCCGGGGCCGGGACGGTGGCCGGGGCCGCGAGGAGCAGCACGACCGCGGTAGCGACAGCGGCGCCTGGGACGGCGGAGGCGCATCCTTCGAGCGCGTACCGCCGCAGGACCTGGACGCCGAGCAGTCGGTCCTCGGCGGCATGCTCCTGTCCAAGGACGCGATCGCGGACGTCGTCGAGGTCCTCAAGGGCCATGACTTCTACCGGCCCGCGCACGAGACGATCTACCAGGCGATCCTCGATCTGTACGCGAAGGGCGAGCCGGCCGACCCCATCACGGTCGCCGCCGAGCTGACGAAGCGGGGCGAGATCACCAAGGTCGGCGGCGCCCCGTATCTGCACACCCTGGTACAGACGGTCCCTACCGCGGCGAACGCCGAGTACTACGCGCAGATCGTGCACGAGCGCGCGGTCCTGCGTCGGCTGGTCGAGGCCGGCACGCGCATCACCCAGATGGGATACGCGGCCGACGGCGACATCGACGAGATCGTCAACAGCGCCCAGGCCGAGATCTTCGCGGTCACCGAGCAGCGGACGGCCGAGGACTATCTGCCGCTCAGCGAGATCATGGAGGGTGCCCTCGACGAGATCGAGGCGATCGGTTCCCGCTCGGGGGAGATGACCGGTGTGCCGACCGGCTTCACCGACCTCGACCAGCTCACCAACGGTCTGCACCCCGGCCAGATGATCATCATCGCTGCCCGTCCCGCCATGGGTAAGTCGACGCTGGCCCTGGACTTCGCGCGCGCGGCGTCCATCAAGCACAACCTGCCGAGCGTGATCTTCTCGCTCGAAATGGGCCGTAACGAGATCGCGATGCGTCTGCTGTCCGCCGAGGCACGCGTGGCCCTGCACCACATGCGGTCCGGCACGATGACGGACGAGGACTGGACCCGTCTCGCGCGCCGGATGCCGGACGTCTCGGCCGCGCCCCTCTACATCGACGACTCGCCGAACCTGTCGATGATGGAGATCCGCGCCAAGTGCCGCCGCCTCAAGCAGCGCAATGACCTGAAGCTGGTCGTGATCGACTATCTGCAGCTGATGCAGTCGGGCTCCAAGCGGTCCGAGAGCCGGCAGCAGGAGGTCTCCGAGATGTCGCGAAACCTGAAGCTGCTGGCCAAGGAACTGGAGCTGCCGGTGATCGCGCTTTCACAGCTCAACCGAGGCCCCGAGCAGCGGACGGACAAGAAGCCCATGGTGTCCGACCTGCGTGAGTCCGGATCGATCGAGCAGGACGCCGACATGGTCATCCTGCTGCACCGCGAGGACGCGTACGAGAAGGAGTCGCCGCGCGCGGGCGAGGCGGACATCATCGTCGGCAAGCACCGCAACGGCCCTACGGCCACGATCACCGTCGCCTTCCAGGGCCACTACTCCCGTTTTGTGGACATGGCCCAGACCTGAGCCACCGACCTGTAGGGTCTCGAATTTCGTGGCACAGGGGGCTGCCGCGGCCGGCTGGGCGGCCGGTTGCCTGGTCGTATTCGGTTACTTCAGCCAGGTTGGAAGAACGCGAGCATCTTCTGGCCGGCGTCGGGCGACGCCAGCATTTCCTGGACGTGCGCGGACTGCCGGCCGACAGCGCTGGCGCGTTCGAACATCTCGCGTTCGTATTCTTTGACGGCGGCGGGAAAATCGTCCGGGTGCGCGGCCAGCGCCAGGCCGAGCAGGGCGCCGTCGAGCAGGGCCATGTTGGCGCCCTGTCCCACCGGCGGCATCAGGTGCGCGGCATCGCCGACCAGCGTGACGCCTGGTGTCGACGGCCAGGTCAGGCCCACCGGGAGAGCGGTGATCGACCGTGGCAGGACCGTGTCGTCGCAGGCTGCGATCAGTGCGGTGAACCGTGAGTCCCAGCCGGTGAACAGGTCGATCAGCCGCAACCGGGCGGCGGCCGGGTCGTCGAACGGGATCCCACTGGTCGCGAACCAGTCCTCGGCGGAGTTGTAGAAGCTGAGGTAGATGCGTACGCGGCCGTCACCGTTGCGCTGCGCCGCCAGGGATTGTCCGTTGCCGAGAACCCAGTAGTTGCCGCGTCCAACCATCGTCGCGAGGTCGGGGTGGGTGCGGTCGATGTCGGGAATGCCAAGCTCGACGACGTTTTGGCCGATGTGTACTGGTCGAGCGTCGGTGAGCTGCGCGCGGACGCGGGAGTGTGCGCCGTCGGCGCCGACCAGCAGGTCATCCGCCGACAACGGCCTGCTGCTGCCGTCGGCGAAGTGCAGCAGGCCGTTGTCGGCGGATTCGAAAGCGTGCCCCCAGCGCACCGCGTGTTCGGGGAGAGAGTCCAGCAGCAGGCCGCGCAGATCGGCACGGTCGACCTCAGGTCGCTCGAGCGGGGCGTCGTCGGGCGTGTCCTCCTGGAGCAGAAGGGTGCCGTCCGGCTCGAGAAGACGCATGTCCTGCCCTGCGCCACGGGCGATCGCGTGGAACTGGTCGATCAGACCGGCCTCACGCATCGCCCGCTGCCCGGTCCCGGAGTGCAGGTCGAGCATGCCGCCCTGACCGCGCGCGCCGCGTGACGGTTCGCGTTCGTATACGACGGCGTCGATGCCGTTCACGTGCAGCACACGGGCAAGAGCCAGGCCGCCGAGGCCGGCTCCGACGATGGCGATGGTCATGGTTGCCCCTTCGATACACCGTATGAGTCGATACACTGTATCGCTCGATGCGATGTATTGTTGGCGGCATGTTGGTGTGGGAGAGGCCGGAGCCACCGAATCGACCCGTGCCGGCCCCGTTGAGCCGGGAGAGGATCGTGCGAGCGGCGATCCAGCTGGCCGACGCGGACGGCCTGGACGCGGTGTCGCTGCGCAAGGTCGCCACCGCGCTGGACGTCCGTCCGATGCGGCTGTACGGCTACATCGCCGGCAAGGAGGAGTTGCTCGACCTGATGGTCGACGCCGTCCACGCCGAGATCCGACCGGTCGGAGACGGCTGGCGGGAGGTGCTCCGGTCTCTTGCCGAAGCCACTCGGCACGCCGCTCACGAGCACGAATGGCTCGCCGATCTACTGGGTGGCCGACCCCAGCTCGGGCCGCATGCGCTGGCCAGCGGGGAGACCGTGGTGGCCGCACTGGGCGGCGTCGACGTGGACGCCGTCATGCCGGTGGTCGCCGCAGTCAACGCGTACGTGATCGGCGCGGTGCGTCGGGAGATCGCCGAGCGACGTGCCGAGCGGGCCACCGGGATGGACGAGAAGCGTTGGCAGGCCTCACTCGGGCCCTATCTGGAGCGGACCTTCGCCACCGGCCGATTCCCCGCGCTGGCCACGGTGGTGCGCGATGCCACCCACTGGGACGCCGACCACACGTTCCGGATCGGCCTCGACTTCCTGCTCGACGGCATCGAAGCCCGCATCTCAAGGTGACGCGCCGCCGAAGGGCCGGGGGCCGGTGCCGCCCGTAGCACCAGATCGGCGCTGACGCGTTGAGGCGACACAACCTCACCGAAGCGTGCGGACGGGGAGGACGCTGGGGAAGACGCCGGGGAAATGGACTCGACGCGGGATTCCGTGCCGGGTGGACTGGGGGGCATGACGACATCGCAGGAAGAACTGCTCCCCGCCACGCGCCGTGTCCTGCTGCATCGCATCGCCGTGGCCCAGGCCGAGGGGCGGGCGCCCTCACTGGTCGCCGCGGTCGTCCGGGACGGCCGGACGGTGTGGCACGGCTCGCGCACCTCCGTGGACGGCCACGCCCCGGACGAGAACGTGCAGTACCGGATCGGATCGATCACCAAGACGTTCACGGCGGTGCTCGTTCTGCGGCTGCGCGACGAGGGCGTCCTGGATCTCGGGGACCCGCTGGAGAAGTATCTGCCCGGCACGGGGGCGGGCGAGGCGACCGTTGCCGAGCTGCTCGCGCACACAGGCGGGCTGGCGGCCGAGTCGCCCGCTCCGTGGTGGGAGCGCACACCCGGCTCAGTACGCCCGGAGCTCGCGGATGTGCTCGGCCAACAGCCGTTCCTGCACGCGGCCGGCCGGCGGTTCCACTACTCGAACCCCGGCTACACCCTGCTGGGAGCGCTTGTCGAGGAGCTGCGCGGAGCCCCGTGGGAGGAGGTCCTTGGGCGGGAAGTGCTCGAACCCCTGGGCCTGCAGCGCACGAGTACGCGACCGCAGGCGCCGCACGCGGGCGGCTGGGCGGTGCATCCCTGGGCCGATGTCATGCTGCCGGAGCCGGCCGAAGACCTCGGCCGGATGGCCCCGGCCGGACAGCTCTGGTCCACCACGGGGGACCTGGCGCGCTTCGCGGCCTTCCTGGCCAAGGGCGACGACCGGGTGCTGAGCGCCGCATCGCTCCTGGAGATGCGCACTCCGGCGGCTCCGCCCCAGGCCGCGGACGTGGCGGCCGGATACGCCTACTGCCTGGGGCTGGAGATCCGGCGCTCGGGCGGACGGCTCCTCGTGGGGCACACCGGGTCCCTGCCGGGGTTTCTCGCCTGCCTCACGCTCAGCGTGGAGGACGATGTCGCAGCCGTCGTGCTGGCCAACTGCACCTCCGGCCCTGTGCTGTCGGCCGTGGGGGCCGACCTCGTTCGTATCGTGGCCGAGGCCGAACCGAGGATGCCCGAGCCCTGGCGCCCGCTCCAGGACGTCGACCCGTCCGTGCTGGAGCTGGCGGGGCAGTGGTACTGGGGGACGCAGGGCTTCGCCCTGCGGTACTCGGCGGACGGGCTCGTCTCCCTGGAGCCGCTGTCGGGTACGGGCCGACGCTCGCGTTTCCGGGCGAACGGTGACGGCACATGGACGGGGCTGGAGGGCTACTACACCGGAGAGCGCCTGCGTGCCGTACGACGTGCGGACGGGTCGGTGAGTCATCTGGACCTCGGATCGTTCGTCTTCACGCGTCAGCCGTACGACGAGGGGGCTCCGGTGCCCGGAGGGGTGGATCCGGAGGGATGGCGAGGGATCGGCTAGGCGCCGTGTCAGAGCTGGAGTTTGAAGCCCACGTGTGAGGCCTCGAAGCCGAGACGCTGGTAGAAGCGGTGGGCGTCGGTCCGACTGGTGTCGGAGGTGAGTTGCACCAACTGGCAGCCCAGGCGCCGGGATTCGTCGATGGCCCACTCGATGAGCCGGGTACCCAGTCCGCTGCCGCGCTCGTCGGCGTGGATGCGTACCGCCTCGATGACGGAGCGGGTCGCACCCTTCCGGGACAGCCCCGGGATGATCGTGAGCTGAAGGGTGCCGACGACGCTTCCGTCGCGGACGGCGACCACCAGATGCTGGTTCGGATCGCTGTTCACTCGGTCCAGCGCGGCCAGGTAGGGCGTCAGGTCGTGCGGTGACTCCCGCCGGGCGCCGAGTGGGTCGTCCGCGAGCATGCTCACGATCGCGGGGACGTCGTCCGCGACGACGCGTCGTACCTCAAGATCTCCCATGTCCGCAGCCTATGCGGGACGGCGTTCACTGGTGTGCGGGGAGCAGCCGGTTCCAGGAAGGCACCTTCAGCGACTCGACCACGCGGACGAGGGGCTCCAGCTCGGGGTTCCTCGCCGCTTCGTCGAGCGCCTCGCGCAGAGCGGCGTCATTGGTGGGGCGAGCCTCTTCGAGGAGCTTGAGACCTGCCTCGCTGACGTTGGTGTAGATGCCGCGGCGGTCGGTCGGACAGAGGTAGCGCGCGAGCAGTCCGCGGTCCTCGAGTCTGGTGACCAGCCGGGTCGTGGCGCTCTGACTGAGGACCACCGCTTCGGCGACCTGCTTCATCTGGAGCATGCCGCCCACGCCGCTGTGCTGCCGGCTGAGCACGTCGAGCAGGGAGTACTCCCGCACGCTCAGCCCGTGTCCGGCCTGCAGGGCTCGCTCGATGTGGGCCTCGATCCTCCCGTGCAGCAGGGAGAGGGCGCACCAGCCCTGAGCGAGGGCGGTGAGCGCGGGGTCCGTCGCTGTCATGGCGTTCTCCTCCGTGCCGAGGCGGCTCCTCCCCAGGATAGAGCAACCTCGCAATAGACAGCTGATGCAAGTATCGGGCGCCTGCAATTATTCCGGAGGTGGAAAACGGCCCGTTCAAAAGCCACCCGTTCAAGAGGCGCCCGTTCAAAAGCCGCCCGCTCACGAGGGCGCTTCGGCCGCCTTCAAGAACGGTCACCGGCATCGCGGTGCGAGGCAGGCCCGGCCCGCCACGGCCGGCTCAGCCCGCCGCTACCGTCAGCGGGGCGAAGCGCCGCGTCCAGTCACCGGGCAGATCGGGGATTCCATACGTCATGACCGCGTTCACACCGACGGTGGCGAGCCCCCGCTCCTTAAGCCAGGCCAGCAGGTCCTCGTGCCGCACGTCGATGTCCGTGCGCAGCGGGCGGTCGGTGTGGGCGGCGAGAGAGGCGATCAGTGCTTTGGCCGTCTCGGTGTCGCGGGCGATGAGGGGGCCCACGACATGCGTGTCCATGTTGGGCCAGGCGGCCGCGTACCCGATGATCCGCCCGCCCTCCTCGGCGATGCGCACCTGGTCGGCGAAGGCGGGTAGCCGGGTGATCACATGGGTGCGGTCGGCGCCGAAGACCTCCTCGTCCAGCCGGACGAGCGTGGCGAGGTCCTCCCCGGTGGCCGGGCGAGTGCCGACGGGGGACGGCCGTCCGTCGGCCCTGAAGTGCCCCAGCACCATCTCGGAGCTGCCGGTGACCTTGAAGCCGAGTTCCTCGTAGAGGGGACGGCCGTACGGGGTCGCGTACAGCGTGAGCGGGGTGACGTCCCTCTCCGCCACCACATGGCGCATCAGCCGACGGCCAACCCCCCGGCGGGAATGTCGCTGGGCGACCAGCACCATGCCGATGCCGCAGAGGTCCGGACGGTAACGCGATCCGTATTCGGTCACGACGCAGGCCGCGACAAGACCGCCTTCGGGGTCGTCGATGCCGTATCCCTTCCCAGCGGCCAGGAGCAGACCCCATTTGTGTTCCTCCCGGGGCCACCCCCGGTCCTCGGACAAGTCGGCGCAGGCGCTGAGATCGCGAGGCGTCAGACGGCGGATGGGCAGAGCGCTGAGGGGAGGTGTCGACACGCAGGTCAGGCTGTCCGACAGGGGCCACCGACGTCCACCGGTTTGTGGCCGAACAGACACGCTTCAAGCCAGATCATGTTCCACCACACCACTTTCACCACACCACAAGGACAGGCGTTTCACGTGAAACGTAAACGTAAGGGACCGGATTCCTGCCGTTCCGGAACAGCCACCTGAATTGGCGGGCAGTCCGCGGAAGTTGAGGGAATTGCCTGCCTTGGGGCGACCGCTCTTCGGCGTCGACTCAAGGGGGCACTTGTGTGTGGGACGGTGACCGGTATGGTCGAGTCCGGTTCGCGTCCGGCGTGATGCGCGCAGGTTCCGCGGGGTGTGAACGCAGGCCGATGCAGCCTAACGGGACGGAGAGATCGAAGACCCGCATTTTCTGTTACGCGGCCGGGCCGGAGTCCGGAGTGCGATGCTGCGGTCCGGGTACCGCGACCAATGTCAACGGGGAAAAAGAGCAAGGCCGCCGGCGAGGAAACCGACGCCCGCCGACAGGGATAAGTGCGCAGACCGACCGAAAGATGTTCGAGGCGAGGCACACCATGGACGCTCCCACCACCACGTCGCCCGACAAGGGCACACCCGGTGGCGGCGGCGGGGGCGGCTGGTTCACGCCCCGTACGAAGCCCCAGACCCCCCCGAGCGAAGAGCAGGAGATACCCGAGGGCAGCCGCCTGGCGGCGATGCGCCCTGTCGGTCGGCAGACGCCGGATGCGGACACCGAGCAGTCGCGCATACGCCCTGCCGCGCCGGGGACCGCATCGGCGGAGCACCCTTCCGCCGAACCGGAACCGTCCAATGGGACAGCCGCCCCGGCCGTCTCCCCGCACGAAACCCGGACCCCCGAGGGCCCGCGGTCCGAGAACCGCCCCGCACCACCGGTCCCCGTCCGGCGACCGGCACCGGATCCCCGAGGCTCCTCCGACGCCGTGCTCGTCCGCCGGACCATGGCCGAGGTCGCTCCCGTCGCCGACAAGGTCACCTCCTACTTCTACGCGCTGCTCTTCGTACGCCACCCCGGTCTGCGGTCGCTGTTCCCCGCCGCGATGGACACCCAGCGAGACCGGCTGCTCAAGGCGCTGCTGACCACGGCCGAGCACATCGACAACACCGAGGTCCTCCTCGCGTATCTGAAGAACCTCGGCCGGGGGCACCGCAAGTACGGCACCCGGGCCGAGCACTACCCGGCCGTCGGGGAGTGCCTCATCGGAGCACTGAGCAGGTACGCCTCCGCGATCTGGGACGAGGAGACCGAGGCGGCCTGGGTGCGGACGTACACGACCATCTCCCAGGTGATGATCGACGCGGCGGCTGCGGACGAGCTGCTGGCCCCGGCCTGGTGGTACGCGGAGGTCGTCTCGCACGAGCTCCGGACACCGGACGTCGCGGTGATCACGGTCCGCCCCGACCAGCCGTACCGGTTCCTGGCCGGTCAGTACACCGGTGTCGAGACCCCGTGGTGGCCGCGGGTGTGGCGCCACTACTCCTTTGCCTCGGCGCCGCGCTCCGACGGACTGCTCACTTTCCATGTGAAGGCGGTCCCGGCGGGCTGGGTGTCCAATGCGCTGGTCCATCGGGCCCGCCCCGGTGACATCATCCGGCTCGGTCCGCCCGCCGGCACGATGACCGTTGACCACACCACGGACAGCGGACTGCTCTGTCTCGGCGGCGGCACCGGGATCGCGCCCATCAAGGCCCTGGTCGAGGACGTCGTCGAGCATGGTGAGCGACGCCTGGTCGAGGTCTTCTACGGTGCCCGGACCGGCCACGATCTCTACGACATCGACACCCTGCTGCGGATACAGCAGAGCCATCCCTGGCTTTCGGTCCGCCCGGTCGTCGACGAGCAGACACACCTACAGCTGCCGGACGCCATCCGCGAGTGGGGACCGTGGAACGAGTACGACGCATATCTCTCGGGTCCGCCCGGCATGATCCGCAGCGGCGTGAACGCGCTCCGGCACATCGGTGTCCCCTCGGAACGCATCCGCCACGACGCGGTGGAGGAGCTGGTCCTGGCCGGCGGAGGGGCGTCGTAGGGCCGCCGTAGGCCGCCGTCCGTCGAGCGCTCCCGGACCACGTCCCATAGGCGTGCACTGCGGCTTCAGCCCAGGTCGGGCGCGTGCATCGCGCGTACTCCCTCGATGTTGCCGTCCAGATAGTGCCGCAGCGACAGCGGTACGAGATGGACGGACGCGATGCCGACGCGGGTGAAGGGCACTCGTACGATCTCGTACTCGCCCTCGGGCCGCTCGACTTCGGGGCC
Source organism: Streptomyces sp. NPDC046931 (assembly GCF_040644655.1). Lineage (NCBI taxonomy): Bacteria > Bacillati > Actinomycetota > Actinomycetes > Kitasatosporales > Streptomycetaceae > Streptomyces > Streptomyces sp. NPDC046931. The sequence goes on along the minus strand of NZ_JBEYWX010000002.1, from coordinate 189,846 downwards.
GTGCCGCAGGCGCTCGTCCATGGACTCGAGACGACAGACGAAGAAGTGCTGGACCTTCACGCCGGTCGCCCCGCCGTTCTCGCCGATGTGCTCGACCGTGTCCACGAAGCAGGGGACCACGTCGATGATCTTGGCTCCGAGTTCTTCGTGCACTTCACGGTGGAGCGCGTCGACAACGGTCGCATCCGTCGGCTCGACCCCGCCGCCCGGCGTGAGCCAGTAGGGATCGACTCCGGGCCTGGTCCGTTTGATCAGAATCAGGTCGTCACCATCCAGCAGGATGGCGCGGGCAGTGCGCTTGACCACGGGGCGAACGGTCATGGGTGAAATGTGGCCCAGCTCGTTCCACGTGAAACATCTCACACCCCACTTGGAGCCGACATCGAAGTGACCAGTGGGTGGCCGGGCGCGGGGCCCGGCAGTGGAACGCGCCGTGCTCGCCTCCCAGGTCTCAGCCCCAGCGGGTCGAGGACCGCAGCAGCCATTCGTAGGCGCGAGCGATATGAGGCATGGCCAGGGTCCCGGTACGGACCGCCAGGAAGTACGTCCGCAGCGGGGGCACCGCCGGTTCGTGAAGGGCTACAACCTCGCCCCGCTCCAGAGCGGAGGCGCACAGGTAACGCGGAAGCACGGCGAGCCCGGCTCCGGTGCTGGCGCAGGCGAGAACCGCCCGCAGGTCGGGGACGACGACCGTGCCGGAGGCGGCCGGCCGGCAGTCGAAGACGGAGGCCCAGTAGCGGGAGACGAAGGGCAGCGACTCGTGCACCTCCACCACCGGCAGGTTCTCCAGCAGGTGTGCGCCCCCGCGGCGCACCTTGCCGCGGCCGATCCGGTCGGCCCAGCGGGGGGCTGCGACCAGCACATGCTCCTCGTCGCAGAGCGGGGTCGCCGTGAGCAGGGCGCCGCGTGGCCGGGCCGTGGTGATGGCCAGGTCGTGGTGCCCGGCGGCGAGCCCTTCCAGCGTCTCGTCGGCGTTTCCGAAGGAGGCGCGGAGGGCAAGCCCCTGGCCGTCCCTGTCGGTCAGCTCGGCCAGCGCGGGCAGAGCACGCTCGGCGGTGAACTCCGGCGGACCCGCGAGATGGAGGGTGCGCAGCGACGAGTGCTCGTCGAGGCCGGTCTCGGCGATCTCGATCAGGGCGTCGAGATGCGGGGCGGCCTTGTGTGCGAGTTCGTCGCCGATGGATGTGGGGGTCACGCCGCGGGCCTGGCGCAGGAAGAGGGGGCGGCCCAGCTGCCGTTCGAGGGTGCGTATCTGGGAGGTGACCGCCGGCTGCGAGAGGCCGAGCAGGGCCGCGGCACGGGTGAAGGAACCGGCCCGGTGCACCGTCACGAAGGTGCGCAGCAGGGCCAGATCCATGGTGCTTCCTCCCCTCCCGGCACCCCGCGACCGGGCCAACTATAAATAAGTCGATAGGTCTCTGTCGCTACTGTGATTGGACACTGACACAGAGTCAACTAGCCTTGACCGCGCGGTTCTTCAAGCGCGGAACCGGGGCGGTCCGAGCCACGAGGGGGGAGGCTCGGACCGTCCGTTGTCCGTAGAGGAGCCGTCCGGGGGACCGCACCGCCTCCACGGATGTGCGTAGCCGGAACCGGCGCGTGGCTCGGGACGTGGTCACTTCGCCGACTCGTCGAGCGCACGCAGCACATCGGCCACCAGGTCCTCGGGGTCCTCGGCACCGACGGAGAGGCGGATGAAACCCTCCGGGACCGCGTCGCCGCCCCAGCGGCCACGCCGCTCGGCGGTGGACCGGACCCCTCCGAAACTGGTCGCGTCGTCGACGAGGCGGAGCGCGTCCAGAAAGCGGTCGGCACGCGCACGCGTGGGCAGCGAGAACGACACCACGCATCCGAAGCGCCGCATCTGCTGCGCGGCGATCTTGTGCGAGGGGTCGTCGGGCAGGCCCGGATACCGCAGGCCGGTCACCTCGGGCCGGCCGCGCAGCGCCTCGGCGACCGTCAGCGCGTTGGCCGACTGCCGGTCCGCGCGCAGCCGCAGGGTGGCCAGCGAGCGGTGTGCGAGCCATGCCTCCATGGGGCCCGGGATGGCTCCCACGATCTTGCGCCAGCGTCGTACGGCGGCCATCAGCCCGGCATTCCGGGACGTCACGTATCCGAGCAGGAGGTCACCGTGCCCGGTGAGCATCTTGGTGCCGCTGGCCACGGAGAAGTCGGCGCCCAGCTCGAGGGGCCGCTGGCCGAGGGGCGTGGCCAGGGTGTTGTCGACGGCGACGAGGGTGCCCTGCGCGTGAGCCGCCGCCACGAGTCGGCGCACGTCACAGACGTCGAGTCCCGGGTTGGACGGAGTCTCGATCCACAGCAGCTTCGCGCCGTCGAGGGCACCGAGCTGGGCGTCGTCACCGGTCGGCGCGGTGCGCACGTCGATGCCGTACGCGGTCAGCTGTTCGCCCACCAGCGGCAGTACCTGGTAGCCGTCCGAGGGCAGCACCACGGTGTCGCCGGCACGCAGCTGGGAGAAGAGGACCGCCGAGATCGCGGCCATGCCGGAGGCGAAGGTGAGCGTGTCGACACCCTTCTCGCCGGGCGCCTCCAACTCACCGATGGCGCGCTCCAGATGCGTCCACGTGGGATTCTCGTCCCGCCCGTAGGCGTACGGGCCGGTCGGCTCGCCGGGCAGGTGGAAGTGCGCGGCGAAGACCGGGCCCGGCAGGGTCGGCTCGTGCTTGACCGGCTCGGGCAGCCCCGCCCGCACCGCACGCGTGCCGTCGCCGATCCCCCGCGTGCCGTCGCCAGTCCCCCGCGTGCCGTCGCCGGTCCCCGCGCCGGACGCGGGCGCGGCCCCTGTGTCCCCTGTGCTCATGCCGCCCGTCCCTCCACCTGCTCTCGTACCTCGGCGAGCAGTCCGGGGCTCGCCGCTTCCACCATCTCAAGACACTCCTCGAACCCGTCCATCCCCCCGTAGTACGGGTCGGGCACGTCGAGGTTGTCGTCGGCGGCCGGGTCGTACGAGCGCAGAAGCCTGACCTTGGCTGCGTCCTTCGGGGTGGGGGCGAGCCGGCGCAGGGCCTTCAGATGGCCGGCATCCAGGGCGATCACGAGATCCAGCCGGGAGAACCAGGAGGGCTGGAACTGGCGTGCGGTGTGCACGCTGTCGTAGCCGTTGTCTTCCAGGACGGCGACGGTGCGCGGATCCGCGGCGTCACCCTCGTGCCAGCCGCCCGTACCCGCGCTGTCGACCTCGACAAGGTCGTCGAGACCGGCCTCCGCGACGTGGGCGCGGAAGACGGACTCCGCCATCGGCGAGCGGCAGATGTTGCCGGTGCAGACGAAGCAGACGCGATAGGTCATGCGCTCCCTCAGTCCTCGTCGTCGGGCAGCACCAGGTGCAGCGCCCAGGAGACGATCGAGATGATCAGGCCGCCCAGGACGGCGGTCCAGAAGCCCTCGACGTGGAAACTCAGGTCCAGTTTGCCCGCCACCCAGGAGGTGAGGAGCAGCATCAGAGCGTTGACGACCAGGGTTATCAGCCCGAGCGTCAGGATGAACAGGGGGAAGGTCAGCACCTTCACCACCGGCTTGACCAGGAAGTTCACCAGCCCGAAGATCAACGCGACCACGATGAGCGTGCCGGTCTTCTTGGCCGTGCTCGTGCCCGTCAGAGTGATCTTGTCGAGCAGCCATACGGCGACGGCCAGGGCCCCCGCGTTGGCGATCGTCTTGACTACGAAATTCTTCATGTGTCTGATCGTGGCAGACGGGACCAGAGGCGAGTAGTGAGCAAGGACGGGCAGAAGCGATGAAGGCTATGAAGGCTTTCCGGCTGGACGAACTGGAGGCGGAGCGCGCCGCCAACGACGGCGCGTATCTGCAGTTCCTGCGGGAGCGGAACATGTCGGTCGGCCTGTACGCGCTCGACGCCGGCGACCTCGACCCGCAGAAGCCGCACCAGCAGGACGAGGTGTACTTCGTCGTCAGCGGCCGCGCCTCGATCACCGTGGGCCTGGAGACCACCCAGGTCGCACGGGGGAGCGTCGTCTACGTGCCCGCCGGGGTCGCCCACAAGTTCCACCACATCACCGAAGACCTGAGGGTACTGGTGGTGTTCTCTCCGCCGGAGAGCTGAGACCCGCCTCGGGGTTCCCTAGGGGAACGATCAGGGGAGGACAAGGGGCGCGAGTGCCGCGTTCCGCCCCTTCGCGGTCCTAGCATCGAGGCAGGACGGAAGGACCCGGTTGGGGAGCCCCCGAAATGGACGCGGGGCAACGGGCGGACAGACAAGGACGAGGGCCATGCGAGAGATCTTCGCGGGTTTGCCGTGGTGGGTGAAGTGGATCGCGGTGCCGGTCATCGCCCTGGTGGTTTTCGGCAGTGTGATAGCGACCGTCGTCGGCTTCGTGGTGCTGCTGCTGTTCAAGGTGCTTCTCTTCGTCGCTCTGGTCGGCGGACTGATCTACGTCGTACGGAAGTTCATGTCGAGTTCGTCCTCACGCGGCGACTGGTGAGCCACCCGGAGCGCAGCGGGCGGGGGACAGGCCCCGCGGGGTGGCACAGGGCCGACCCGGCGGTCGGCAACAGGCCGCCGGTAACAGGAACCTGAGGTTCCCTCGGGCGAGGGAAGTTTTCCCGGTGACGCCGTCGGCGGCCGGTGGGGGGCCGTTAAAGTCCGGAGCCCGTGGCGCGGCAGTCCCGCGCGCGGTGCATTTCCCTCCCGTGTCCCCGCACGGGAGGCCCACTTCGTGCTCCGGGAGTGACCTTTGGCCACGGTTGGCGCCGCACCCGCACAGTCGTCCGCCCCACCCGCACAGCGGCGCGCCTCTCCGGCGGAGGAGCACCTCCCGCCCACGTCGGCGCAGTCCAGCACCCTCATCGGATCGGTGCAGCGGGCGATGCGGCTGCTGGAGGCCGTCGCCGAGCACGAGTACGGGGCCCCCGCCAAGCAGTTGGCCCGTGAGGTCGGTTTGGCGCTGCCCACGACGTACCACCTTCTGCGCACCCTGACCCACGAGGGCTATCTGCGCCGGGAGAAGGGCCTGTTCTTCCTCGGGGAGGCAGCCGAGCGGTTGAGCGGCAGCGCGGCCCAGCAGAAACGTCGCACCATGGTGAACGACGCGCTCGAACAATGGCGTGATTCGATCGGTGTCCCGGTCTACTACGCGGTATACCGCGAGGGTGAGATCGAGGTCCTCGGTGTTGCCGACAGCCCGGGCAGCCCGGCGGTCGGGGAGTGGGCGGACTTCCGGGAGACCGGGCACGCGCACGCGATCGGTCAGTGCCTGCTGTCGCAGCTCGACGAAGAGGCCCGGCGCGATCATCTCGACCGCTATCCGGTGCAGCCGCTCACGCCGTACACGGTGCGTGACAACCGCAGCCTGGAGCGCCGTCTGGAGCACGTGGAACCGGGGGAACCGGTCATCGAGCGCCAGGAGTACACGCTCGGTACGGCCTGCGCTGCGATCCCCCTCACCGTGGGCCCGACGGCTGCGGCGGTAGCCATCTCCCTGCCTTCACAGCAAGCCGACCGGCTGCTGCCGGCGGCCCGTCGGTTGCAGGCGGAGAGCGGCAGACTGCTAGGGACACTCACCCTCTCTATCAGTATCTGAAAACTCACTCCTTGTGATCTGCTGTGTACGTTCAGCAAACTTCCAGCAGGTGTCAGGGGGATCATTCCTGGCCAGTCGACGGCTACTGACGGGGTAGGCGATGCGCGAGTCGGTGCAGGCAGAGGTCATGATGAGCTTTCTCGTGTCCGAGGAGCTCTCCTTCCGCATTCCGGTGGAGCTGTGTTACGAGACCTGTGATCCCTATGCGGTACGTCTGACCTTCCATCTGCCCGGCGACGCACCCGTCACCTGGGCGTTCGGTCGTGAGTTGCTGGTGGACGGGGTGGGCCGGCCGTGCGGCGACGGCGATGTCCATATCTCCCCCGCCGAGCCGGACACTTTCGGCGATGTGCTGATCCGGCTCCAGGTGGGCGGCGACCGGGCGGTGTTCCGGTCGGGTGCGGTCCCCCTGGTGGCGTTCCTCGACCGCACCGACAAGCTGGTGCCGCTCGGGCAGGAGGGATCACTCGCCGACTTCGACGCGCATCTGGAGGAGGCGCTGGACCGGATCCTGGCGGAGGAGCAGAGCGCAGGCTGAGGCGGCGCGCGGCGCCGTAACGCTTCTGCTGGGGCGTCCTCCCGGTCCGGGACGTCTCAGCGCTTGCGGCGGCGCCCTCTCCCCCCACGGGCCGGGGCCGCCGCAGCCGGGGCGGCGGCTGTTCCCGGCCGGTCGGTCGAGACGACGACGGCGGCCAGGATCGTCGTCACCGGCACCGAGGCGACCAGCCCGATCGAGCCGACCAGCGTGCGCACGATCTCCTCGGCGACCAGCTCGCTGCCCGCGACCGAGACCACGCTGCTCTGCGCGATCGAGAAGAGCAGCAGCAGGGGCAGGGCCGCGCCCGCGTATGCCAGGACCAGCGTGTTGACGACCGAGGCGATGTGGTCGCGGCCGATACGGATGCCCGCACGGTACAGACCGCGCCAGCCCATCGACGGGTTGGCCTCGTGCAGTTCCCAGACCGCGGATGTCTGCGTGACGGTCACGTCGTCGAGGACGCCGAGCGAACCGATGATGACCCCGGCGAGCAGCAGTCCGCTCATGTCGATATGCGGGTACAACCCGTGGATCAGACCGGTGTTGTCGTCCGTGTTGCCGGTCAGTGCCGCCCAGCCGATGAACTCCGAGCCCAGTACACCGATCAGCGACAGGGAGATGAGCGTGCCGAGTACCGCGACGGAGGTACGGGCCGAGAGACCGTGGCACATGTAGAGGGCGATCAGCATGATGGCGCTCGACCCGACCACGGCCACGAGCAGCGGATTCGCGCCTTGCAGGATCGCGGGCAGGATGAAGAAACCGAGCACCAGGAAGCTGACGGCCAGCGCGACGAGCGCCATGATCCCGCGCATCCGGCCCACGACCACCACCGCCACGGCGAAGATGCCGGCGAGCAGGGCCATGGGGAACTTTCGGTCCACATCGGTCACCGAGTACTGAAGGTCCTTGGGCGCGGAGGGCTCGTACGCGACCACGACCTTCTCGCCCTCGTGCAACTGCCGTGACTGGTCCGGCTGCACGATCTCCGTGAAGGTACGGCCCTCATCCTTGCCGGTGTCGACGCGGACCGTCGCCTTCTTGCATGTGCCGGCCGGCCGCTGGGGGGCCGAGCCGTCGCCGGTGGACGCGTTCCCGGTCGGGGCCCCACCCGGGGCGTTCACGGAGGCACAGTCCACCGCCACGACCCTGGTGACCGTCGCCTGTTGGGTCTGCCGGTCGAACCCGACGCCGGAACGCTTGTGCGGCGGGACGCCACCGGGCCACAGCACCACGAGCCCGACCACGACCGCCGCCGTGAACGGGATGAGAATCGCGGCGATGACCCTGCGCAGATGCCGTGAGACAGGGGCGGCGGGGCCGTGGCTGTGGCTGTGGGAGTGGACGTGTCCCTCGTCCGGGCCATGGTGGTGACGCGGCTCGGACGGTGGGTGCGAGGGGGGATGCGGGGTCGGGGTCACCGCCCGATCATCGCAAGAACCCGTGAGGCCCACTGTTCAGCTTGCCCAATCAGACGCTAGCGTGAAAGGACCTTTGCACACGCGGGAGCTCGGAGCACCGGGCTGAGAGGGCGCTGACCTCCGCAGGCGCGATGTTTCACGTGGAACATCGACGGCGGAAACCGCTGCGTCGACCGCTGAACCTGTTACCGGGTAATGCCGGCGTAGGGAGTAGGTCTCATGACCATCAAGGACGCACGCACGCCTGCCTCCGTCCAGGGCGAAGAGCCCCAGGAGGCCGGGAAGTCCATCGGCTGGCACAAGGCGTACATCGAGGGCTCGCGCCCCGACCTGCGGGTGCCGGTCCGTCAGGTGCATCTCACCAACGGGCGGTCGGTCACCCTGTACGACACCTCCGGCCCGTACACCGATCCGGTCGCCGAGACCGATGTCCGCAGGGGCCTTGTGCCGCTGCGGGAGAACTGGATCGTCGCTCGCGGCGACACCGAGGAGTATGCGGGCCGCCCCGTCCGTCCCGAGGACGACGGGATCAGGCACACCTCGCCGCGTGGCGGCCTGCGGAACCTCGACGCGGTGTTCCCGGGACGCCCGCGCCAGCCGCGTCGCGGTCGCGACGGTGCCGCGGTGACACAGCTCGCGTACGCGCGCCGCGGGGAGATCACACCGGAGATGGAGTTCGTGGCCCTCCGCGAGAACGTCTCCCCCGAGGTCGTCCGCGAGGAGATCGCGGCGGGCCGGGCGGTGCTGCCGGCCAATGTCAACCACCCGGAGATCGAGCCGATGATCATCGGCAAACGGTTCCTGGTGAAGGTCAACGCCAACATCGGCAACTCCGCGGTCACCTCCTCCATCGAGGAGGAGGTCGAGAAGATGACCTGGGCGACCCGCTGGGGCGCCGACACGGTCATGGATCTGTCCACCGGCCGCAACATCCACACCACCCGTGAATGGGTGCTGCGCAACTCCCCCGTGCCCATCGGCACGGTGCCGCTCTACCAGGCGCTCGAGAAGGTCGACGGTAAGGCCGAGGAGCTGACCTGGGATATCTACAAGGACACGGTCATCGAGCAGGCCGAGCAGGGCGTGGACTACATGACGGTCCATGCGGGTGTGCGCCTGGCGTACGTACCGCTGACGGCGAACCGCAAGACCGGCATCGTCTCGCGCGGCGGCTCGATCATGGCGGCGTGGTGCCTCGCGCACCACAAGGAGTCGTTCCTCTACGAGAACTTCGAGGAGCTCTGCGAGATCCTCGCGGCCTACGACGTCACCTACTCGCTGGGCGACGGCCTGCGGCCCGGTTCGATCGCGGACGCCAACGACGCGGCGCAGTTCGCGGAGCTGCGTACCCTCGGGGAACTCGGCCGCATCGCAAGGGATTTCCACGTACAGACCATGATCGAGGGCCCGGGACACGTCCCGATGCACAAGATCAAGGAGAACATCGACCTTCAGCAGGAGATCTGCGATGAAGCTCCGTTCTATACGCTCGGCCCGCTGACCACGGACATCGCGCCGGCGTACGACCACATCACCTCTGGTATCGGTGCCGCGATGATCGCCTGGTGGGGCACGGCCATGCTCTGCTATGTCACCCCCAAGGAGCACCTGGGCCTGCCCAACCGTGACGACGTCAAGACCGGCGTCATCACCTACAAGATCGCTGCCCACGCGGCCGACCTCGCCAAGGGGCATCCGGGTGCACAGGAGTGGGACGACGCGCTGTCCGACGCGCGTTTCGAGTTCCGCTGGGAGGACCAGTTCAACCTGGCCCTCGACCCGGACACGGCCCGTGAATTCCACGACGAGACCCTTCCCGCCGAGCCCGCCAAGACGGCCCACTTCTGCTCGATGTGCGGTCCGAAGTTCTGTTCCATGAAGATCAGCCAGAGCATCACGGAGCGGTTCGGCGGTGAGGTGGCCGCGGGTGCGACGGCGGACGAGATCGCCGAGGGGATGCTCCAGAAGTCGAAGGAGTTCGCGGCGAGCGGGAACCGGGTGTACCTGCCGATCGCGGAGTGATCCCCCGCTGTGCGGTGCCGGGACAGGTCCCTGGCCGAAGTTCCGGCCCGCACCCCCTCAAGAGAACGCGGGCCGGCTTCGGTGCTCGAGGTCCGTCACTCCGGCTGGTGTTCCGGGCCCCCGAAGTCCGGGCTGGTGAAGTCCGGGCTGGTGAAGCTGGGGCGAGGGCCCGCGGCGGGGCCGCTGTCGGGGCTGCTGAAGCCCGGACGGCCGTAGCCGAGGTGCGGCATGCGGCTGGGGGTCGGTTCCGGTGCCGTGCGGCTCATCGCGGCCGCGCCCGGATCGGCGAGGGCGTCGCGGAGGAACGGCAGGATGCCGCGCTCCAGCAGTGCCTCGTGCCAGGCCTCCCGGGCCCGTGCCACCTCCGTGATCAACTCGTTCCGGGCGTCGGCGTCCCGGGCCGATGAGCTGTTGCGCAGGGCGGTGAGCAGCAGGCCGATCGCGGCGACCAGGATCGCCGCCGCGGTCACCGCGCCGAAGACCCACCCGGTGGTCAGGAGGGTCCGGGCGAATGCCTGGTCGGGGTTGACCATCTTGAGGATGTAGCCCACGAGCAGGAAGATCGCCGCGGCGGCACCGGCGAGGAAAGGGGCGAGGACCGCGGCGACGGCACCCGCTCCGGCGCTCGCCGCGGCCTCCGACATGGTGGCGGCGAGCCCCTGGCCGTCCGCGTCCGGCTCCGCGGCGTCGGCTTCCTCGGCGTTCTCCTGGACGGACGGGGCGGAAGGCGCCGGCCGACGCAGTTCCTCGCGGATCTGCACATAGTGCTGGTATTCGGCCGCCGCCGCCTCGGTGATGAGGGTGGTCGCGTTCAGCGCCATGGTGCGCAGCTGTTCGGGGTTGAGCCGCTGTCCCACAGCGGCCAGATCCGGGCGGTGTGGTGCGGAGCGCAGCGCCTCACCGAGGATCCGCTCGTAGTCCTGGCGGTCCTCGCTCAGCAGGTGCTGCGGAACGCTGTTCATGTGCATCCCCCGATGCTCCGTAGGGCTTGTGGCTCGGCATGCTGACGAGCCGTCGGGCAGAAACGGAGGGGAGCCTGCTACGGATAAGCCGATGGTAGAGCGGTGACGGCACACGGTGACAGGGGGTTTCCGGAAATTGCCCCCTCGGTTCGGGTGCTCCCGGGACGGTCCCCGCCGGGCGGCGCCGTCCCGTCGAACCCTCAGTCGTCCAGGGGGAGTTGCTGGACCAGCAGTTTTCCGGCCATGGTCACACCGCCGTCCATCGCGATCGCCAGACCGTCCGCGTAGATGTGGGGGCCTTCGACGACCGGGCCCGTGTCGTCCTCGCCGTCCTCCGAGCCGACCTCGCCGAGCAGGTAGGGGATGGGGCTGTGGCCGTGGACGATCCGCCTGCCGCCGTAGGTCTGGAGCAGGGACCGTACGGCGTCGGCGCCGCCCTCGTCGCGGAAGGAGAAGCGCTTGGTGAACTTCCGGAAGAGATCCCATACCTCGTCCGCGTCATTGCGCGTGAGGGTCTCGCGGATGGTGTCGTTGACCGCTTCGATGGAGTCGCCGTAGTCGAGGTAGGCGGTGGTGTCCGAGTGGACCAGAAGGTGTCCGTCGACCTCCTCCACCGCGTCGAGACGGGCCATCCACTGAAGGTGGTGGTCCTGCAGGCGGTCCATGTCCGTCTTCTGGCCCCCGTTGAGCAGCCAGGCCGCCTGGAAGGTTGCGGTGCCCGCGCCCGAGTTGACGGGCGTGTCGCCGAACCGTTTGGCGCCGAGCAGCAGCAGTTCGTGGTTGCCCATGAGCGCCTTGCAGTAGCCGCCGGCCGCGGCCGCCTCCGCGGACAGCCGCATCACCAGGTCGATCACACCGATGCCGTCGGGTCCGCGATCGGTGAAGTCCCCGAGGAACCACAGCCGCGCCGTGCCCGCGGACCACTGGCCCTGGGCGTCGATGAGGCCCTTTTCCCGGAGCGCCGCGACGAGCTGGTCGAGATAGCCGTGGACGTCTCCGACCACGAACAGCGGTCCGGGCCCTTCGGCGGGGGGCTCGGCGGGGACGGGGACCGGGTCGACGACCACCTGCGTGTCACCGCGGTTGATGACCGGGAGATCCCGCTCGGTGGGTGTGTACGCGTCGGAGTATCCGGGGGGGTACTCCTCCGGCGGTGCGGGGGGTCCGGTGACCTCATCGGGGGGCGTGCTCTGCGCGTACGGACCGGGCTCGTGGACGTACGCGGGCACCCGGAAGTCGCGCAACGTCTCCGTCCGTTCCGCCTCGGGTCCCTGACCGGCCCCCTGAGTCATCGACCCCTCCACCATCGCGCCGCATCTGCACCACATCGGACTGCCTGGTCGCAGCGGTCCGCGGTGTCGTGGGCCCATCATAGGAATGCGGATCGCGCCATGTGATGACCCAGGGGTGGTGAATCGGGGAAGGACCCCCGGTCACCGCGGCTTTCGCCCTAAATGGACGGTGCTTTCCCTGCTGCGACCAGGTGCGTCACCCGCCTGCGGGCAACCTGCGCGTCACCCTTCCGCGGGCGGCCGGTGTGCCACCCGTGGCTCACCGACGGGCTACCCTCGCTCGGGGGACCGGGGCGGGCTGACGGTGGTGCGGGGCTGCCGCCGCTGGGACGATGTGCGCACGATCAGCTCCGTCGGTATGACCTGCTCGACCGGCTGGTCCGAGTCGATTCCCTCGATGGCGTCGATGAGGAGCTGGACCACGGCGGTACCGATCCGGCGCGGTTTGAGGGAGAGCGTCGTGACGGGCGGCTCGGTGTTCGCGTACACGGCGGACTCGCTGCAACAGACGAGCAGCAGGTCGTCGGGGACGCGCAGTCCGTAGCGGCGGGCGGCCGCCAGCAGATCGGTGCCGTTCGGGTCGAAGAGCCCGTAGACCGCGTCGGGGCGGTCGGGGCGGGCCAGCAGCCGGTCGGCGGCGACGGTGCCCGCGCCCGGGTCGTGGGCGGGATAGGCCTCGTAGACGGGCTCTTGTCCGACGCGCTCGCACCAGTTCAGGTAGGCGGTCGTGGACAGATGGGTGTACGTGTCCGTCGTGGTGCCGGTCAGCAGCCCGATACGGCGGGCGCCGGCGGCGGCCAGGTGGTCGAGGATGCCGAGGACCGCGGCCTCGTGGTCGTTGTCCACCCAGGCGGTGACGGGAAGGGAGCCGGCCGGCCGGCCGTCGGAGACGACCGGTAACCCCTGCCGGACCAGCTCGCTGACCACCGGGTCCTGGTCGGACGGATCGATGACGACCGTGCCGTCCAGAGCGACGTTCGACCAGACGTCGTGGCGCGAGGTCGCGGGCAGGATGACCAGGGCGTAGCCCCGGGCGAGCGCCGCGGAGGTGGCGGCCCTGGCCATCTCCGCGAAGTACGCGAACTCGGTGAAGGTGAAAGGTTCATCCCCGTACGTGGTCACCGTCAGGCCGATGAGGCCTGACTTGCCGGTGCGGAGGGTGCGGGCGGCGGCGGAGGGCCGATAGCCCAGCCGGTCGGCGACCTCGCGGACATGGCGTCGGGTGGCGTCCGGCAGTCGGCCCTTGCCGTTGAGGGCGTCGGAGACGGTCGTGATGGAGACTCCGGCGGCGGCGGCCACGTCTCTGATGCCCGCCCGGCCCGGCCGGCCGCCTCGGCGGGAGGTCTCCGCCCGGCTCACCTGGTGCTTCCCTGCTGCTGTCATGGCGAGCCGATAGTAGGGCTCATGCGGTGGGGTAGTGCGGACGCATATGCACGCGTTGACAGGCACGTTTCTGCACGGTCAGCGGTAGGTAAATGCCTTTGAATGCAAGGTAGTTGAACGGCCGGAGGTCAGTACGTGACGTGTCGGCACGCATGAGCCTGCCAAGTTCGCCATATTTCGAAGAGGTCTCAACTCACCTTCACGGGGGATGCGCGCCACGGCGCGAGCCACCAGCGCGTGCGGCAAAGGGCGACGCGCCCCCCGATATGTGCGCTTTTCCTGTGGTGATGCGTCCGGGTTCGTACGGTGAAGCGCTCGGCTTCGTCCGGCGCCCTCGGGTTCGCACCGTGATGTGCTTGGTTCCGTGCGGTGATGCGCCCGGTTTCCGGTGCGGCACCACGGAGACGGAAGCGGTTGTCCACAGCCCATTCGCAGGGGCGCCGAATCCTCATAAGGTGAGAAGCATTGGAAGCCGGTGGCGGTCATGAGCCGGTGCGTGCGCGAGGAGGACTGCGGTGAGCGAGACGAGCCCGAGGCTGCGTGCCGAGCTGGACGGTATCCCCACCTACCGGCCCGGCAGGCCTGCGGCATCCGGCGGACCGGTGGCCTACAAGCTGTCCTCGAACGAGAATCCGTATCCGCCGTTGCCGGGCGTGATGGAGAGCGTGATCGAGTCGGCCGGGTCGTTCAACCGCTATCCCGACATGGCGTGCACGGGCCTGATGCACGAGCTGTCGGAGCGTTTCGGCGTGCCGCAGTCCCACCTCGCGACCGGCACGGGCTCGGTCGGTGTCGCCCAGCAGCTGCTCCAGGCCACAAGCGGCCCGGGCGACGAGGTGATCTACGCCTGGCGGTCCTTCGAGGCGTACCCGATCATCACGCAGATCAGCGGCGCCGCTTCGGTGCAGGTGCCGCTGACCGCGGGCGACGTGCACGACCTCGACGCGATGGCGGACGCGATCACCGACCGGACCCGGCTGATCTTCGTCTGCAACCCCAACAACCCGACCGGCACCGTCGTGCGGCGGGCCGAGCTGGAGCGCTTCCTGGACCGGGTGCCGCGCGATGTGCTGGTGGTGCTCGACGAGGCGTACCGGGAGTTCATCCGTGACGTCCAGGTCCCGGACGGGGTCGAGCTGTACCGCGAGCGGCCGAACGTCTGTGTGCTGCGTACCTTCTCCAAGGCGTACGGTCTCGCCGGGCTGCGTGTCGGTTTCGCGATCGCCCATGAGCCGGTGGCGGCTGCGCTGCGCAAGACGGCGGTGCCCTTCGGTGTGAGTCAGGTGGCGCAGGTGGCGGCGGTCGCCTCGCTGCGCGCGGAGGACGAACTGCTCGGCCGGGTCGGCTCGCTGGTGTGCGAGCGCAAGCGTGTGGTCGACACACTGCGTGGCCAGGGCTGGACGATCCCCGAGACCCAGGCGAACTTCGTGTGGCTGCGGCTGGGGGAGCGCGCGGTCGACTTCGCTGCCGCCTGCGAGCAGGCCGGCGTGGTCGTGCGGCCGTTCCCGGGCGAAGGGGTGCGGGTCACGATCGGTGAGTCCGAGGCCAATGACATCTTCGTGAAGGTGGCGGAGGCCTTCCGCAGGGAGCTCTAGGCCCACGGGCTCAGGGAGGCGGGCCGCCGTCCGGCGGCCCGCCTCTTGGCGTGCGATCCCCAAGCCCGGACGGGCCCCGGGGCCGGTGGTCTCTCTTGGAGACCCGTTTAGGGACCCCCACCTGTTCAACCTCGAACCTCTATGCGCCATAATTGCTTGTGAATGTGAACGCGTTCACAAAGCCGCCCGGATTGCTCCTGATAGGTGTGACAAATGGGGGCAAGCTGCCGCTTGTGACCACGGCGACGTAAGGAGAAGACGACGTGGACCTGGCCTTGGCGCCGGAGACCCTGGCGCGCTGGCAGTTCGGCATCACCACCGTCTACCACTTTCTGTTCGTCCCGCTGACGATCTCGCTCGCCGCGCTGACGGCCGGCCTCGAGACCGCCTGGGTACGGACGGAGAAGGAGAAGTACCTCCGGGCGACGAAGTTCTGGGGCAAGCTCTTCCTGATCAACATCGCGATGGGTGTGGTCACGGGCATCGTCCAGGAGTTCCAGTTCGGTATGAACTGGTCCGACTACTCGCGCTTCGTCGGTGACGTCTTCGGGGCGCCCCTCGCGTTCGAAGCCCTCATCGCGTTCTTCTTCGAGTCGACCTTCATCGGGCTGTGGATCTTCGGCTGGGACAAGCTGCCGAAGAAGCTCCACCTCGCCTGCATCTGGATGGTCTCCATAGGCACGATCCTGTCGGCGTACTTCATCCTCGCGGCCAACTCCTGGATGCAGCACCCCGTCGGCTACCGGATCAACAAGGCGAAGGGGCGCGCCGAGCTCACCGACTTCTGGCACGTCCTCACCCAGAACACCGCGCTCACCCAGGCGTTCCACACCCTGACCGCGTCCTTCCTCACGGGCGGCGCGTTCATGGTCGGCATAGCCGCCTACCACCTGCTCCGCAAGAAGCACGTCACCGTGATGAAGACGTCGCTGCGGCTGGGCCTGGTCACCGTGGTCATAGCCGGCCTGCTCACCGCGGTCAGCGGTGACCTGCTCGGCAAGGTGATGTTCAAACAGCAGCCGATGAAGATGGCCGCCGCCGAGGCGCTCTGGGACGGCCAGGACTCCGCACCGTTCTCGATCTTCGCCTACGGCGATGTGAGCAAGGGCCACAACAGCGTCGAGCTGTCCGTGCCCGGCGTGCTGTCCTTCCTCGCCGACGACGACTTCGGTTCGTATGTCCCCGGCATCAACGACACCAACAAGGCGGAGCAGCAGAAGTTCGGCCCCGGCGACTACCGCCCCATCGTTCCGGTCACCTTCTGGGGCTTCCGCTGGATGATCGGCTTCGGAATGGCGTCCTTCGCCCTGGGTCTGGCCGGACTCTGGCTCACCCGCAAGAAGTTCATGCTGCCCCCGCATCTGCGGGTCGGTGAGGACGAGGTGCCGCATCTGGTCCTCTCCCGGAACAAGGTCCTCGGCCCGGTGCTCACCACGTGGTACTGGCGCATCGCGATAGGGACCCTGGCGTTCCCGCTCATCGCCAACTCCTGGGGCTGGATCTTCACCGAGATGGGCCGTCAGCCGTGGGTCGTCTACGGAGTGCTGCGCACCAGAGACGCGGTCTCCCCCGG
The DNA here is from genome assembly GCF_040644655.1 of Streptomyces sp. NPDC046931. Taxonomy (NCBI): domain Bacteria; kingdom Bacillati; phylum Actinomycetota; class Actinomycetes; order Kitasatosporales; family Streptomycetaceae; genus Streptomyces; species Streptomyces sp. NPDC046931. The sequence goes on along the minus strand of NZ_JBEYWX010000002.1, from coordinate 173,499 downwards.
TGTCTCCCAGGGTGAGGTCATCACCTCGATGACCGTGTTCACGCTGCTCTACGCGATCCTCGCGGTCGTCGAGGTCAAGCTGCTCGCGAAGTACGTCAAGGCCGGACCGCCGGAGCTCACCGAGTCCGATCTCCACCCGCCCACCAGGATCGGCGGCGACTCCCGGGACGCCGACAAGCCGATGGCCTTCTCCTACTAGGCCGAGGGAGCGCTCACCTCATGCAACTTCACGACGTCTGGTTCGTCCTCATCGCGGTTCTCTGGACCGGCTACTTCTTCCTGGAGGGCTTCGACTTCGGGGTCGGCATCCTCACCCGGCTGCTGGCCCGCGACCGGCCTGAACGGCGGGTACTGATCAACACGATCGGCCCCGTCTGGGACGGCAACGAGGTATGGCTGCTCAGCGCGGCCGGCGCGACCTTCGCCGCGTTCCCCGAGTGGTACGCGACCCTCTTCTCCGGGTTCTATCTGCCGCTGCTGATCATCCTTGTCTGTCTGATCGTGCGCGGTGTCGCCTTCGAGTACCGGGCGAAGCGGCCCGAAGAGAGCTGGCAGCGCAACTGGGAGACCGCGATTTTCTGGACCTCGCTGATCCCGGCGTTCCTGTGGGGGGTGGCCTTCGGCAACATCGTCCGGGGCGTGAAGATCGACCAGCATCTGGAGTACGTGGGCAGTGTCTGGGATCTGCTCAACCCCTTCGCGCTCCTGGGTGGACTGGTGACCCTGACCCTGTTCACCTTCCACGGAGCGGTGTTCACGGCGCTCAAGACCGTCGGGGACATCCGGCATCGGGCACGGAGGCTGGCCCTGGCGGTCGGACTGGTCACCACCGGGGTGGCGCTGCTCTTCCTCGGCTGGGCGCAGGTCGAACAGGGTGACGGCAAGAGCCTGGTCGCCCTGGCGGTGGCGGTCTGCACTCTCGTCGCGGCACTCATGGCCAACCAGGCCGGACGTGAGGGATGGGCGTTCGCGCTCTCCGGCGTCACCATCGTGGCAACGGTCGCGATGCTCTTCCTGACGCTCTTTCCGAACGTCATGCCGTCCACGCTCAACGCCGACTGGAGTCTGACGGTGAGCAACGCCTCGTCGAGCCCCTACACCCTGAAGATCATGACCTGGTGCGCCGGCATCGCCACACCGATCGTCATGCTCTACCAAGGCTGGACCTACTGGGTGTTCCGCAAGCGCATCGGAACCCAGCACATCGCCGCCGACGCGGCCGCCGGCGCCGTGCACTGAGTCTGGTGGGTGGGGTGTTTCACGTGAAACTCCCCACCCGCTCCGAAGGGCGTGTTTCACGTGAAACCGATCGATCCCCGTCTCCTCCAGTACGCGCGCGCCACCCGCCTCTTCCTCCTGGCGGTCATCGGTCTGGGCGTCGTCGGAGCGTCACTGGTCATCGCCCAGGCGATGCTGATCGCCCAGGTGGTGGTCGGTGCCTTCCAGCACCATGACTCCGTTGCCGCGCTGGGTACCCCGCTGCTGCTTCTGGCGGCCGTCGCGGTAGGTCGTGCACTGATCTCATGGCTCACCGAACTAGCCGCCCACCGAGCGAGTGCGGCGGTGAAGTCCGAACTGCGGGGGCGACTGCTGGAGCGCGCGGGAGCGCTCGGTCCCGGATGGCTGAGCACCCAGCGGACCGGGTCGCTGGTCGTCCTGGCCACGCGAGGAGTCGACGCCCTCGACGACTACTTTGCGCGCTATCTGCCGCAGCTGGGACTCGCTGTCGTCGTGCCGGTGGCCGTGCTCGCACGGATCGTCACCGAGGACTGGATGTCGGCGGCGATCATCGCCGCCACGCTGCCGCTGATCCCACTCTTCATGACTCTCATCGGCTGGGCCACGCGTTCCCAGATGGATCGTCAGTGGCGCTTGCTCTCCCGGCTGTCCGGGCACTTCCTCGACGTGGTCGCAGGGCTCCCGACCCTGAAGGTGTTCGGCCGGGCCAAGGCGCAGGCGGAGTCGGTGAAGAGGATCACGGGCGAGTACCGGCAGGCGACCATGCGGACCCTGCGGATCGCCTTTCTGTCGTCCTTCGCGCTCGAGTTGCTGGCCACGATCTCGGTCGCGCTCGTCGCGGTGACCATCGGCATGCGGCTCGTTCACGGCGACATGGACCTGTACATCGGCCTGATCATTCTGGTGCTCGCTCCCGAGGCCTATCTGCCCCTGCGTCAGGTCGGTACGCAGTACCACGCGGCCGCGGAGGGACTCTCCGCAGCCGAGGAGATCTTCACGGTGCTGGAGACACCGGTACCGAACTCGGGGACGCGGCGCCTCCCCGACGGTGAGATCGCCTTCGAGGGTGTAGCCGTGCGCTACCCCGGGCGGTCGTCCGACGCGGTGTCCGCGCTGTCCCTGACGGTCGCACCGGGAGAGACGGTCGCCCTCGTCGGACCGAGCGGCGCGGGCAAGTCCACGTTGCTGAGCGTTCTCCTCGGATTTGTGCCGCTCACCGAGGGGCGCGTACGGGTCGGAGGAGTCGATCTCGCCTCGGCCGATCTGGAGGAGTGGCGCTCGCGGATCGCCTGGGTGCCGCAGCGACCGCATCTGTATGCGATGACCATCGCCGAGAACGTCCGTTTGGCGCGACCCGACGCGGAGGACGCGGCGGTACGCAGGGCGCTGACCGACGCCGGTGCGCTCGAGTTCGTGGACGCGTTGCCCGCCGGGGCCGACACCGTGCTCGGCGAGGAGGGTGCAGGGCTCTCCGCGGGCCAGCGCCAACGGCTGGCCCTGGCCAGGGCGTTCCTCGCCGACCGGCCGGTGCTGCTGCTCGACGAGCCGACCGCGTCCCTGGACGGGACGACCGAGGCGGAGGTCGTGGAGGCGGTGCGCCGGCTGGCGGCCGGACGGACGGTGCTGCTGGTCGTGCACCGCCCTGCGCTGCTCGGGATCGCCGACCGGATCGTCCGCCTGGGCGCGGACGAGTACCCCGCGAACGGTCCTGTGCGCTCCGGAACCGCGCCACTGCCCCGCCCCCGGATGCCGGAGGCGGCCACGACCCCCGACGAACAGCCGTCCCGTCCCTCACGGCGGGGGCGCGGCGGGGTGCTTGCCCGAGTCCGCGCGACGGCCGGCCCCCGCCAGGGGCGGCTGACGCTCGCCCTGCTGCTCGGCAGCCTCGCGCTCGGAAGCGCCGTCGGGCTGATGGCCACCTCCGGATGGCTGATTTCGCGGGCCTCTCAGCAGCCGCCGGTGCTGTACTTGATGGTCGCCGTGACGGCCACACGGGCGTTCGGCATCGGACGGGCCGTGTTCCGTTACGCGGAGCGGCTCGTGTCGCACGATGCCGTGCTGCGGATGCTGGCCGACACCCGGGTCGCCGTCTACCGGCGACTGGAACGGCTCGCACCGGCCGGTCTGCGCACGACTCGGCGCGGCGATCTGCTGTCGCGGCTCGTCGCCGATGTGGACGCGCTACAGGACTACTGGCTGCGATGGCTGTTGCCCGCGTGCGCCGCGCTGGCCGTCTCGGCGGGTGCGGTCGGTTTCACTGCCTGGCTGCTGCCGGAGGCCGGTGCCGTCCTGGCTGTCGGGCTGCTGGCGGCCGGGGCCGGCGTACCCCTGGTGACCGGTGCCGTGGCACGCCGGGCGGAGCGCGCGCTGGCGCCCGCCCGGGGACTGCTGGCGACCCGGGTGGCCGATCTCCTCACCGGGACCGCCGAGTTGACGGTCGCCGGCGCGCTGCCCGCGCGGACCGACGAGGTGCGGCGGACCGACGGGACGCTCACGCGTATCGCCTCCCGCGCGGCGACCGCCACCGCGCTGGGCAGCGGGCTCACCGCGCTTGTCACCGGGCTGACCGTCGCGGGCGCGGCCCTCGTGGGCGCGCAGGCCGTGGCCGACGGACGGCTCGGCGGCGTCACCATGGCCGTCGTGGTGCTCACTCCGCTGGCCGCGTTCGAGGCGGTTCTGGGGCTGCCGCTCGCCGTACAGCACCGGCAGCGGGTGCGCCGGAGCGCCGAGCGCGTGTACGAGGTGCTGGATGCCCAGGAGCCGGTCCGTGAGCCGGAACGGCCGCTGCCGGCGCCGTCGTCGCCCTTCCCGCTCGTCCTCGAAGGGCTGACCGCCCGCCACGACGGGCAGCAGCGCGACGCGCTCACCGGGCTCGGGCTGACCCTCGAACAGGGCCGCAGAATCGCCGTGGTCGGCCCCTCGGGGGCGGGCAAGACGACGCTCGCGCAGGTGCTGCTGCGCTTCCTGGACCCGGCCGCCGGCGCGTACACACTGGGCGGGACGGACGCCCGTGCGCTCGACGGCGACGAGGTACGGCGCATGGTCGGACTGTGTGCTCAGGACGCGCATCTCTTCGACAGTTCGGTACGGGAGAATCTGCTGCTCGCGCGGAAGGACGCTGGCGAGGGGCAGTTGCGGGACGCGCTGGCGCGGGCGCGGTTGCTGGACTGGGCCGACGGGCTGCCCGACGGCCTCGACACACTGATCGGCGAGCACGGCGCCCGGCTGTCCGGCGGCCAGCGTCAGCGGCTGGCGCTGGCTCGAGCCCTGCTCGCCGACTTCCCCGTCCTCGTCCTCGACGAGCCCGCCGAACACCTCGACCTGCCGACGGCGGACGCGCTCACGGCGGACCTGCTGGCCGCCACAAAGGGCCGTACGACGGTGCTGATCACCCATCGGCTGGCCGGCCTCGAGGCGGTCGACGAGGTGGTCGTGCTCGCGGAGGGCCGGGTGGTTCAGCGCGGGCCGTACGAGGAACTCGCCGCGTCGGACGGCCCGTTGCGCGCGATGGCGCAGCGGGAGGCCCAGCGGGCTCTGCCGGGCGAGTGGAAGGAACACACGGGTGCGACGGCGCCGGCTTTCGCCGACGTCTGAGAGGCAGCATCCTCAGGGCAGATCGGATGGAGCAGCGGTGGGCCTCCGGGTGGGGGACGGTACTGGGCCATCCGTACCCGCCTGTTCCTCCGGCCGTGGGACGTCGGCAGGACGGTGGCCGGGACACGGGCCACGATCGTTGACATGCCTTCACTTCTCCGTTCTTCGATAGTCGTTTCTCTTCTCCTGGGGACCGTCACGGCGTTCCCGGCCCGGTCCGCCGCGGCAGGGGGTGGGAGCGGTGCGGCGGGCGACGGCGCGCACATCCGTGCCAGTGCCCGGGTGGCGCAGCTGTACGACCAAGCGGCCACGGTGACGCGGCAGTACGACACCGGGCGCCGGGAGGCCGAGAAGCAGCGCTCCATAGCGGGGCGGGACGAGCAGCTCCTCGCCCGTGAGCGCGGGCTGATCGCGGCCCTGCACCAGGATCTCGGCCGGATCGCGCGCGTCCAGTACGGCCACAGCGGCGGGCTCCCGTACACCGCGCACACCCTGCTCCCGGACAGTGCGAAGGAGGTGATAGCAAGTCAGAGGACGCTCGCCCGGTTGGACCTCACGGTCGGGAACGCGGTCATCCGCAGCCGTCTGGCGGAGGTCGGCCTCGCCGCGGAACGGGTGCGGGCGTCGGCGCGGTGGCGGACACTGCAGAAGCGGAACGGTGAACTGGCCGTGATGCAGCGGGACCTCCAGACCAAGCTCGAGGAGGCGCGCTGGGCGCTGCAGAGACAGGCCGACGCGTCCGCGACCTCGAGAACGTGCCAGGGGGCGGTCCACTTGGACCAGCCACGGCGGAAGGCCAAGCGTTCCTGGATCTCGCCGGTGGAGGCGTACCGGCTCTCCGCGGGGTTCGGCAGCGGCGGCGACCGCTGGGCGCACCGCCACACGGGCCAGGACTTCGCGGTGCCCATCGGCACGCCGGTGCGGGCGGTCGGGTCCGGGCGGGTGGTGCGGGTGACGTGCGGGGGCGCGTTCGGCATCGAGGTCGTGATCAGGCATTCGGGCGGCTACTGCACGCAGTACGCGCATCTCGCCGCCGTCACCGTCGGCCCGGGCGATCGGGTGGGCACCGGACAGTTGATCGCCCAGTCGGGAACGACCGGCAACTCGACCGGACCGCATCTGCACTTCGAGGTCCGGTCCACTCCGGAGTGGGGGTCGGGCATCGATCCCGTGCCGTGGCTGGCGGCGCACGGCGTGCACCTGTGAACTCCCCGGCGGAATACGGCCGATGGCGGCCTGAGTCCGTTACCGGCCCCGGGCCCTCTCCCGCCTACAGCCGTTCCCCGCCCTGCGCCCGTTCCCGGTCTAGCCCGTTCCCGGGCCCCGGGCCTTCCCCGGCCTGCGCCCGTTCCCGGCCCCGGACCTTCCCCCGTTCCCCGCCCCGGACCTTCCCCCGTTCCCCGCCCCGGACCTTCCCCCGTTCCCCGCCTAGGTCCGTTCCCCGGCCTAGGCCCGTCCCCCGCCCAGGCCCGCTCCCGGCCCCGGGCCTTCCCCGGCCTACGTCCGTCCCCCGCCTACGCCTGTCCCCGGTCCGGCTCCCGGCCTACGACCGCTCCGCGAGGATCCGCTCGATCACCACGGCCACCCCGTCCTCGTTGTTGGCGACCGTCCGCCCGGATGCCGCCGCGACGACGTCCGGATGAGCGTTGCCCATCGCGTACGACCGGCCCGCCCAGGTGAGCATCTCCACGTCGTTCGGCATATCGCCGAAGGCGACGACCTCCTCGTGGGAGATACCCCGCTCGGCGCAGCACAGCGCGAGCGTGCTCGCCTTGGAGACGCCGGGCCCGCTGATCTCCAGCAGCGCGCTAGGACTGGACCGGGTGATGGAGGCGCGGTCGCCGACGGCGAGGCGGGCCAGGGTCAGGAAGGCGTCCGGGTCCAGCTCCGGGTGGTAGGCGAGGATCTTCAGCACCGGCTCGTGGGCGCCCGGTGCATCCGGTGCCAGCAGCTTCTCGGCGGGCTCCAGGAGGTCCGGGATCTCCATGTGCAGCTTCGGGTACGCCGGCTCCTGGTGGAAGCCGTACGTCTGCTCGACCGCGTACACCGTCCCCGGTGCGGCGTCCCTCAGCAGCCGTACGGCGTCGAGAGCGTTCTCCCGGGCGAGCTCGCGGACCTTGACGAACCGGTGCGTGCCGGGACCGCCGTGCAGGTCCACCACGGCCGCCCCGTTGCCGCAGATCGCCAGCCCGTGCCCGTGGACGTGGTCGCTGACGACATCCATCCAGCGGGCGGGGCGGCCTGTGACGAAGAACACTTCGATACCGGCCTCCTCGGCGGCGGCCAGTGCGGCGACCGTACGCTCGGAGACCGACTTGTCGTCGCGCAGCAGGGTGCCGTCGAGGTCTGTCGCGATCAGCCGGGGCGGAACGGTGTGGGCCGGGGTCTCCGGCTGTCGGGTCGCTGAGGTCACGGGCGTCATTCTCCCGCATATGCCCGCACGGGCGTGCGTGAGTCCGCGCAATCGTGACTGGTGACGCTCCTCACCAGCGCCGTCACACCCCGTCACACGATGTCATGCGCAGTTCTGCTCAGTCCTGCTCAGTCGAGCTGGGCCAGGGCCTCCATGGCGATCTGCTCGAAGACCTTCTCGTCCGCCGCGAAGCCGGAGTCGGGAATGGGCCAGTGGATCACGATGTCGGTGAAGCCGAGCTCTGCGTGACGGCCGGCGAAGTCGACGAACGCGTCAAGGGACTCCAGCGGCCGTCCGCGATCCGGGGTGAAGCCGGTGAGCAGGATCTTGTCGAGTTCCGTCACATCGCGGCCGATCGCGGCGCACGCCTCGGCCAGCTTCCCGGTCTGTGCGCGCAGGGCCTGCACCGACTGCTCCGGAGTGCCGGTCTCGTACAGCTTCGGGTCGCCGGTCGTCACCCACGCCTGGCCGTGGCGGGCGGCGAGCTTCAGACCGCGCGGCCCGGTCGCGGCCACCGCGAAGGGCAGCCGGGGGCGCTGGACGCAGCCGGGGATGTTGCGCGCCTCGTGTGCGGAGTAGTGCGAGCCCTCGTAGGTGACGGAGTCCTCGGTGAGCAGCCGGTCGAGCAGCGGCACGAACTCGCCGAACCGATCGGCGCGCTCGCGCGGCGACCAGGGGTCCTGGCCGAGCGCGGTGGCGTCGAAGCCGGTACCGCCCGCCCCGATGCCCAGCGTGATCCGGCCGCCGGAGATGTCGTCGAGGGAGATCAGCTCCTTGGCGAGGGTGACCGGGTGCCGAAAGTTCGGCGAGGTCACCAGGGTGCCGAGGCGCAGACGGTCGGTGACGGAGGCCGCGGCGGTCAGGGTCGGCACGGCGCCGAACCACGGTCCGTCCCGGAAGGACCGCCACGACAGGTGGTCATAGGTGAACGCGGTGTGAAAGCCGAGCTGCTCCGCGCGCTGCCATGCGGAACGCCCGCCCTCGTGCCAGCGGACGTACGGCAGGATCACGGTGCTCAGACGCAGACTCATGCCTTCGAGCGTAAGCGGAGGCGCGGGGTGCTCTTTGCGCCGGCTTGTTCGGGCAGGCCCGGACATCAATGGCGGAGGGTCAGCGCGGCCCCGGGGAACGCAGGTATCGCGGTGGAACGGCTTTGGTGAGCCACACCCCGTTCGCGCTCACATGGAAGACATGGCCGTCCCGGTGCATGGCGGCGGCGTCGACGGTGAGGACGACCGGACGGCCACGGCGGGCACCGACCCGGGTCGCGGTCTCGCGGTCCGGCGACAGATGGACGTCGTGCCGGCTCATGGGCTTGAGGCCCTCCGCCAGGATGGCGTCCAGGTGGCGCGCCACGGTCCCGTGGTACAGGTACGCGGGCGGGGTCGCCGGAGGCAGCCCGAGATCGACGTCGATGCTGTGTCCCTGGCTGGCGCGGATGCGGGTGCCCTCGATCGCGAAGCGCTTCTTGTCGTTGGCGGCGACCACGCGGTCCAGCTCCGCGCGGGTGATCCGGAAGCCGTGCGCGGCCGCCGCGGCGAGCAGTGCCTCGATCTCCACCCAGCCGCGTTCGTCGAGCGTGAGGCCGATCCGTTCCGGCTGGTGCCGCAGATGTTTCGAGAGGTACTTCGACACCTTCACGGTGCGCCTCTCGTCATTCCCTTCTGTCACCCTTCCAGCGTGTGGGAGAGGTGCGGATCACGCATTTGATTTTGTTCGGCAGGTTTGATCCACAAGCAAGGGCCGTTATCCACAGGCGAATTGGCGTCGCTGTGGACAACTAGCCTGCTACGGCGAGGCTTTCGTCAACTCATGTCCGAGGAACAACACTTGATGCCCGGTGTGGTAAAAGTGCTTTGTCCTGGCCCGGTTGCCCGAATGGCTGGCTGCGCAGCAGAGTTGACGATCTATCAAATTATCGGAGCCGCACGTTCCAGTGGGCGATCGCCCGCCGCAGACCCGGCGCGAACCGGAACATCAGCCAGGCCGCGCGTGCCTCCGAAGTCACCGTCACGAAGCGCCTGTTGCGCACGACGGCACGGAGGATCGCGTCGGCGACCTTCTCCGGCGGATATCCCCGCAGGCGGTACAGCCGCGCGGCCCTCCGTCGCAGGCGCCCCTCCTCCGCCGCTTCCACGCCCGTGAAGCGCGCGGTGGAGGGGATGTTCGTGTTGACGAAGCCGGGGCAGATCGCCGATACGCCGATGTCCTGGCCGGCCAGTTCGGCGCGCAGGCACTCGCTGAACATCAGGACGGCGGCCTTCGACGTACTGTAGGCGGGCAGCGCCCTGGAGGGCTGATACGCCGCCGCCGACGCGACGTTGACGATGTGGCCGCCCTGGCCCCGCTCGGCCATCTGCCTCCCGAACAGACGGCAACTGTGGAGAACACCCCACAAGTTGACGTCCAGAACCGCGCGCCAGTCCTCGGCGCTCGTGTCGAAGAAGGACCCCGCGAGGCCTATCCCGGCGTTGTTCACCAGCACGTCCACCACCCCGTAGTCGGTGGCGACCCTCTCGGCGAGCCTCTCCATGGCCTGTTCGTCCGACACATCGGCCTTCTCGGCCCACGCATCCGGCGCGCCGAGCAGCCGGGCCTTCTCCGCCGTGCGGGCCGCGCTCTCCGCGTCCCGGTCGACGGCCACCACACGCGCTCCCGCCTTGGCGAACGCGAAGGCCGTGGCCCGCCCGATTCCGCTGCCCGCGCCGGTGACGAGCACGAGTTGTCCCGCGAACCGGTCCGCGTACGGCCCGTTCGCCGCCGGTGACGGTCGCCCGCTCTCGACGGACGTCACGAACCCCGCGATCCACGAGGCCACTTGATCGGGGCGGGTGCGCGGGATCCAGTGCCGGGCCGGCACGGTGCGCCGCGTCAACTGAGGGACCCAACACTCCAGTTCGTCATGGAGCCGCTGCGACAGGAACACGTCTCCGAGGGGGGTGATCAGCTGTACCGGAGCGTGCGCGTACGCGTCGGCGCGCGGATGGCGCAGCCGGGGCCGTACGTTGTCGCGGTACAGCCAGGCGCCGTGGGCAGCGTCCGTGGGCAGCGACGGGGTCGGGTAGTCGCCGCCGGGGACCTTCTCGACGCGCCGCAGGACGTCCGCCCAGCGTCTGCCGAGCGGGCCGCGCCAGGCGAGTTCGGGCAGGGCGGGGGTGTGCAGCAGGTACACGTACCAGGACCGGGCGCCCTGACCGAGCAGTTGGCCCACCCGTCGCGGGGTCGGCCGGCGCACCCGCTGCTTGATCCAGTGCCCGAAGTGGTCCAGGGACGGCCCGGACATCGAGGTGAAGGACGCGATCCGGCCCTCGGTGCGCCGGACGGTGGTGAACTCCCAGGACTGCACCGAGCCCCAGTCGTGCCCCACGAGGTGCACGGGCCGGTCCGGGCTGACCGCGTCCGCGACCGCCAGGAAGTCGTCCGTCAGCTTCTCCAGCGTGAATCCGCCGCGCAACGGCCTCGGTGCCGTCGAGCGGCCATGGCCGCGGACGTCGTAGAGCACCACATGGAATCGGCCGGCCAGCCGGGCGGCCACCTCCGACCACACCTCTTTGCTGTCCGGATAGCCGTGGACGAGCACCACCGTGGGCCGGCCGGGATCGCCCAGCTCGGCCACGCTCAGCTCCACCCCGTCCGCTTGCACCCGGCGCTCCCGCGCCCCCTCAAGTGTCACTTGCCCTCCGCCCGGCCGCGCGGACGAGGCAGCGGTCCTTTCGGCGAACCGCACCGCCGTCCACTCCGGCCACAGTTGGTGTCCGTCCCGTGACACCGGCGAATTTCGCACTTGTTAGAGAATGCGTCAACAGGCCCGAGCCCACCTGTGGACAACCTCGGCAATGGGGACAACACCGGCCGGTTCGACCACCCGGTTGTTCGACCTGAGGGTGACCCCTACGGGCCCGTACGACTGGAGGCTGACCCGCAGACAGCTCTTCGGTCTGACGACGGCAGTGGTACTCGTCACTACCGTCGATGACGTGACTGTGATCGCGACCGAAAGCCTGAGCAAGCGGTTCCCCCGGGTGACCGCGCTTGACCGGCTCTCCGTGGACGTCGGACCCGGTGTGACGGGGCTCGTCGGCGCCAATGGAGCCGGCAAGTCAACACTGATCAAGATCCTGCTGGGTCTGTCCCCCGCCACCGAGGGCCGTGCCGAGGTCCTCGGCCTGGATGTCGCCACCAAGGGCGGCGCCATCCGCGAGCGCGTGGGGTACATGCCGGAGCACGACTGCCTGCCGCCCGATGTGTCGGCCACCGAGTTCGTCGTCCACATGGCGCGGATGTCCGGGCTGCCCCCGGCCGCCGCCCGTGAGCGCACCGCGGACACCCTGCGCCACGTCGGCCTGTACGAGGAGCGCTACCGCCCCATCGGCGGCTACTCGACCGGCATGAAGCAGCGCGTGAAGCTTGCCCAGGCCCTGGTCCACGACCCCCAGCTGGTCTTCCTGGACGAGCCGACCAACGGTCTCGACCCGGTCGGCCGCGACGAGATGCTCGGCCTGATCCGCCGGGTGTACACCGACTTCGGCATCTCGGTCCTGGTCACCTCGCACCTGCTGGGCGAACTCGAGCGCACCTGCGATCACGTCGTCGTCGTCGACGGCGGCAAGCTGCTGCGCTCCAGCTCCACCCGGGACTTCACCCAGACCACCACGACCCTCGCGATCGAGGTGACCGACACCGACGAACACCCGGACGGCACCAGCGCGGCGCGCGACGCGCTCCTCGCGCGCGGGGTGACGACGCACGACGGCAGCGGGCTGCCGGGCGCCGGGCACATCCTGCTGCTGACCGCGGAGGGCGAGCAGACGTACGACCTGGTCCGGGACGTCGTCGCCGACCTGGGCCTCGGCCTGGTCCGCATGGAACAGCGCAGGCACCACATCGCGGAGGTCTTCAAGGACAGCGACGACCAGCGGAAGGAGGCGGTCGGCCATGGCGGTTGAGCAGCCCACGGCCCGCGCGGCCGAGCAGACCCGGATCCACAACATCGGCTACCGCGCGTACGACGGCCCGCGCCTGGGCCGCGCCTACGCCCGTCGTTCGCTGTACTCGCAGTCCCTGCGCGGCGCCTACGGCCTCGGCCGCTCGGTGAAGTCCAAGGTGCTGCCGATGCTGCTCTTCGTGGTGATGTGCGCGCCCGCACTGATCATGGTCGCGGTCGCGGTCGCCACGAAGGCGAAGGACCTGCCCGTCGACTACACGCGCTACGCGATCATCATGCAGGCCGTCATCGGCCTGTACATCGCCTCGCAGGCACCCCAGTCGGTCTCCCGGGACCTGCGCTTCAAGACCGTGCCCCTGTACTTCTCACGCCCCATCGAGACCGCCGACTACGTCCGCGCCAAGTACGCGGCCCTGGCCTCCGCCATGTTCATCCTGACGGCCGCGCCGCTGCTCGTCCTCTATGTGGGGGCGTTGCTCGCCAAGCTGGACTTCGGCCACCAGACGAAGGGATTCGCCGAAGGACTGGTCTCCGTGGCCCTGCTCTCCCTGCTGTTCTCCGGGATCGGCCTGGTGATCGCCGCGGCCACCCCCCGGCGTGGCTTCGGCATCGCAGCCGTCATCGCCGTCCTGACCATCTCGTACGGCGCCGTCTCCACCATCCAGGCCATCGCGGACGCGCAGTCGGGCGACTCCGCCGCCATCGTCTGGATGGGACTGTTCTCGCCCGTCACGCTCATCGACGGTGTGCAGACCGCCTTCCTGGGCGCGAGCTCCTCCTTCCCCGGCGGGGACGGACCCTCGACCGCACAGGGAGCCGTCTATCTCCTCGTCGTCCTGGGACTCATCGCGGGCAGCTACGGCCTGCTGATGCGCCGCTACCGAAAGGCCGGACTGTGACCACGCTCACCATCGACCACGTCTCGCGCTGGTTCGGCAACGTGGTCGCCGTCAACGACGTCACGATGACGATCGGCCCCGGCGTCACCGGCCTGCTGGGTCCGAACGGCGCGGGGAAGTCCACCCTCATCAACATGATGGGCGGCTTCCTCGCCCCCTCCACCGGCTCCGTCACGCTCGACGGACAGCCCGTGTGGCGCAACGAGGAGATCTACCGGCACATCGGCATCGTCCCCGAGCGCGAGGCGATGTACGACTTCCTCACCGGCCGCGAATTCGTCGTCGCCAACGCGGAGTTGCACGGCCTGGGAGCGAAGGCCGCCCAGCGGGCGCTCGCCACGGTCGAGATGGAGTACGCGCAGGACCGGAAGATCTCCACGTACTCCAAGGGCATGCGCCAGCGCGTGAAGATGGCGTCCGCGCTGGTGCACGATCCGTCCCTGCTGCTGCTCGACGAGCCGTTCAACGGCATGGACCCCCGCCAGCGCATGCAGCTGATGGAACTGCTGCGGCGCATGGGTGCCGAGGGCCGCACGGTGCTGTTCTCGTCTCACATCCTCGAAGAGGTCGAGCAACTCGCCTCGCACATCGAGGTGATCGTCGCCGGACGGCACGCGGCGAGCGGCGACTTCCGGAAGATCCGCCGCCTGATGACCGACCGCCCGCACCGCTATCTGGTGCGCTCCAGCGACGACCGGGCGCTCGCGGCCGCGCTGATCGCCGACCCGTCGACGTCCGGCATCGAAGTCGACCTCATGGAGGGCGCCCTGCGCATCCAGGCGGTGGACTTCGGGCGGTTCACGACCCTGCTGCCGAAGGTCGCGCGCGAGCACGGCATCCGGCTGCTCACGGTCTCGCCGTCCGACGAATCCCTCGAGTCCGTCTTCTCGTATCTGGTCGCGGCGTAGGAGGCCGAAGATGTACGACCCCACAGTCGCCCGCCTCACCTACCGGGGCCTGCTCGGCCGCCGCCGGGCCCTCATCCTCGGCGCGCTGCCCGCCCTGCTGATCGTGATCTCCGCGGTCGTCCGGGCGCTGACCGGCGCCGACGACCAAGTGGCCCACGACGTCCTCGGCGGCTTCGCGCTCGCCACCATGGTGCCGATCATCGGCGTCATCGCGGGCACCGGCGCGATCGGCCCCGAGATCGACGACGGCTCGGTGGTGTATCTGCTGGCCAAGCCGGTGAAGCGGCCCACGATCATCGTCACCAAGCTGATCGTCGCGATCGCGGTCACCATGGCGTTCTCGGCGCTGCCGACGTTCATCGCGGGCCTGATCCTCAACGGCAACGGCCAGCAGATCGCGGTCGCTTACACGGTGGCGGCGCTGGTCGCCTCCATCGCCTACGCCGCGCTGTTCCTGCTGTTCGGCACCGTGAGCCGGCACGCGGTGGTCTTCGGACTGGTCTACGCGCTGGTCTGGGAGGCGCTCTTCGGCTCGCTGGTCTCCGGGGCGCGCACGCTCAGCGTCCAGCAGTGGGCGCTCGCCGTGGCACACAAGGTCTCCGACAGCTCGCTCGTCACGTCGGACGTCGCACTGCCCACCGCGACGGTGCTGCTGATCGTGCTGACCCTGGGCGCCACCTGGTACGCGGGCCAGAAACTGCGGACGCTGACGCTGGCGGGCGAGGAGTGACAGCGCCCGAGGGGCCTCGGCGGGGCTCCGGCGCGGGTGCGGCCCGGGAGGAGGCCGCACCCGTAGGCGTCTCGGACACGGGCCGTTGTTCTTGTCTTATTCGAAGGCGCTTTTGACAGCGGCTTCACATCGGCTTGGGCACACTGGGCACAGGGGATGCGCTGCGGAAAGGACCGGGCATGACAGCGGACGCACCACAGGGCGAAGGGCCGGGAGAGACCGGGGAAGCCTGGGACGGCGTCGCGTTCGACGAGGACTTCATACGATCCGCGCCGACGACGGAGCCCTCCGCGCGCGCCCGGATGCTGGCCGCCCGCTGGCGGAACCAGTCGCCCGACCCCCAGCCCTGGCGTTCGGACGAGCCGCCCGCCGGCTGGTTCTTCAGCAAGGCCCGCCGCCGCAGGTGGCGTCGGCGGTAGCGGCCATGCGCCCCGCGGCGGGCGGAATTTAATCGGTGGCGCCCGATGCGGTGGACGGGCACAGTGGCTGTGTCCACGACGCCGGATCGAGCCGGCGCCACATTCTGGGAGAGGAGCTGGGCGATGTCCATGCACGGCAGTACGCCGGGCTCCCGACAGGGCAGCCCGCGGCGGGCTCCGGAGTAGTTACCCCTCCGTCGAGCCCGCCCCGCACGGGGAGCTGCCCGGGGCGGCCGCTTCGAGCACGCGAAGGGATTCGCGTGGGCCGCCCACCCGGAGGATTGGCCGAGCGGTAAGGCACAGGCTTGCTAAGCCTTGGTCGGGCCTGAAAAGCCCGCGCGCGTTCGATCCGCGCATCCTCCGCGAGACATGAACCGCGAGACATGACCGTATCCGGCGCACGGCGCCGCACCGGCTAACCCAGCAACCGCTCCAGCACCACCGCGATGCCGTCCTCCTCGTGGGAGAGCGTCACCTCGTCCGCGACCGCCTTGAGGTCCGCGTGCGCATTGGCCATGGCCACGCAGCAGCCCGCCCAGGCGAACATCGGTATGTCGTTCGGCATGTCCCCGAAGGCGATCGTGTCCGCGGCCTTCAACCCCAGGCGGCGGGCCGCCAGCGACAGCCCCGTGGCCTTCGTCAGGCCCAGCGGCAGGATCTCCACTATCCCCTGGCCCGCCATCGTGACGCCGACCAGACCCCCGGCGGCCTGCTGCGCCGCCTCGGCCAGCTCGTCGTCGCTCAGCCTCGGGTGCTGGATGTAGACCTTGTTCAGCGGTGCCGACCACAGGTCCGCCGGGTCACTGACCGGCCGGTACGGCAGCGGTCCGTCATGGACCCGGTAGCCGGGGCCGACGAGGACCTCCCCGTCCAGGCCGTCCCGGCTCGCCGCCAGCAGCAGCGGGCCCACCTCCGCCTCGATCTTCGCCAGCGCGAGACCCGCGATCTGCCGGTCCAGGGTCACCGACGTCAGCAGCCGCCGCTCCCCCGCGTGGTACACCTGTGCGCCCTGGCCGCACACCGCGAGCCCCCGGTACCCGAGGTCGTCGAGGATGGGGCGGGTCCACGGGACCGCGCGACCGGTGACGACGATATGCGCCGCGCCCGCCGCGGTGGCCGCGGCGAGCGCCGCACGGGTGCGCGCGGAGACCGTCTCGTCGGGACGCAGAAGCGTCCCGTCGAGATCGGTCGCGATCAGCTGGTACGGAAAACGGTCGGACCCGGCCGTGCTCACTTGGCCACGGGCTCCAGCAGCTCCCGGCCGCCCAGGTACGGGCGCAGGATCTCGGGCACCCGCACGGAGCCGTCGGCCAGCTGGTGGTTCTCCAGGATCGCCACGATCGTCCGCGGTACGGCGCACAGCGTGCCGTTCAGCGTCGCCAGCGGCTGCACCTTCTTGCCGTCCCGCATGCGGACCGACAGACGGCGGGCCTGGAAGCCGTCGCAGTTGGAGGTCGAGGTCAGCTCACGGTATTTGCCCTGGGTGGGGATCCAGGCCTCGCAGTCGTACTTGCGCGAGGCGGACGCGCCCAGGTCGCCCGTCGCCACGTCGATCACCTGGAACGGCAGTTCCAGGGCGTTGAGCCAGTCCTTCTCCCACTCCAGGAGCCGCTTGTGCTCGTTCTCCGCGTCCTCGGGGTCGACGTACGAGAACATCTCGACCTTGTCGAACTGATGCACGCGGAAGATGCCACGCGTGTCCTTGCCGTACGTGCCGGCCTCGCGGCGGAAGCACGGGGAGAAGCCCGCGTAACGCAGCGGCAGCCGGTCCGCGTCGATGATCTCGTCCATGTGGTACGCGGCGAGCGGGACCTCGGACGTGCCGACCAGATAGAAGTCGTCCTTCTCCAGGTGGTAGACGTTCTCCGCCGCCTGGCCGAGGAAGCCCGTGCCCTCCATGGCGCGCGGACGGACCAGGGCCGGGGTGAGCATCGGGATGAACCCGGCCTCCGTGGCCCGCGCCATCGCCGCGTTGACGAGCGCCAGCTCCAGCAGGGCGCCGACGCCCGTCAGGTAGTAGAAGCGCGAACCGGAGACCTTCGCGCCACGCTCGACGTCGATCGCGCCGAGCGCCTCGCCCAGCTCGAGGTGGTCCTTGGGCTCGAAGCCCTCGGCACCGAAGTCGCGGATGGTGCCGTGCGTCTCCAGGACGACGAAGTCCTCCTCGCCGCCGACCGGGACGTCGGGGTGCACCAGGTTGCCGAGCTGGAGCAGGAGCCGCTTGGTCTCCTCATCGGCCTCGTGCTGTTCGGCGTCGGCCGCCTTGACACCGGCGGCGAGCCGGCTCGCCTTCTCCAGCAGTTCGGCCTTCTCGTCTCCGGAGGCCTTGGGGATCAGCTTGCCGAGCGCCTTCTGCTCGGAACGGAGCTCGTCGAAGCGGACGCCGGACGACCTGCGCCGCTCGTCGGCGGAGAGGAGGGCGTCGACGAGCGCGACGTCCTCACCACGGGCGCGCTGGGACGCGCGAACACGGTCGGGGTCCTCACGGAGCAGACGAAGGTCAATCACCCCTCAAGGCTACCGGTGCGGAGTTGCGGCCTACGACTCCGTTTATCGATCCGCGCCACATGTTCCGTTCTGTGACAATTACGGAGCGTGTCAAGAAAGAGGGTACTGCCCCCGGAAGGAGGCGTTCCGGGCGCGCTCCATTGACTGCAATTCCTTGTGGACACCGGGATTTGAGCTTCGCTTGTCCACAGGTATCCACAGGCCCCCTGGAGTTATCCACAGGCTGTGCGGAAGATCTGTGGACTCCGAAGTTGATCATTCTGACGGCTCTCCCATGAGTCGGGAATTCGCGGAGCAAACCCTCACGACTTGCACTTTCGGGTGTAAAGGGGTCGCCTCAAAGTGTTGATCGAGAGAAACGGGTGGACAACAGTGTCGAACGCGGCGGTAGACGGACGGGGGGTCACGGGAGAGATTTGTCGACCCAGAAGTACCGCGTTGTCGACTTGTCCCCAGATCGAGAAGCCAACCTGTGGATAACTTCTGTGGACAACGAAAATCCGCAGGTAGTACCGGGCGCCCTGAACCGGCCGCCCTGGCTAGAACCGGCCGTCCTGGCAGCGGGCCACCCAGTCAGCGGCCTCCACGAACTCGCCGTCCGACGTCCCCGCCGGCGGAATCCGGACCTCGTCCGGCGTGATACCCGCACGCGGGTACGAGCCGAGGAACCGCACCTGGAGACAGATCCGCTTCAGCCCCATCAGGGCCTCGGCCACCCGGCGGTCGGAGATATGGCCCTCGGCGTCGATACAGAAGCAGTAGTTCCCGATTCCCGCTCCCGTCGGGCGGGACTGGAGCAGCATCAGGTTCACACCCCGGACGGCGAATTCTCCCAGCAGGTCGCGCAGGCCACCGGGGTGGTCGTCTCGCTGCCACAGAACGACCGAGGTCTTGTCGGCGCCCGTCGGAGCCGCCGGCCGGGCAGGCCTGCCGACCAGCACAAACCGTGTCTGCGCGTTCTCCGCGTCGTGGATGCCGGTCTCCAGCGCCTCAAGGCCATAACGCGCGGCGGCGAACTCGCCCGCGAACGCGGCGTCGTAGCGGCCCTCCTGGACCAGGCGGGCGCCGTCCGCGTTGGAGGCGGCGGACTCCCAGACGGCGTCCGGAAGGTGGGCCTTCAGCCAGTTGCGCACCTGCGGCTGCGCGGCCGGATGCGCGGTGACCGTCTTGATCTCGGAGAGCCTGGTGCCGGGCCTGACCAGCAGCGCGAAGGTGATCGACAGGAGGACCTCCCGGTAGATCATCAGCGGTTCACCGGCGACCAGCTCGTCGAGCGTGGTCGTGATGCCGCCCTCCACCGAGTTCTCGATCGGCACGAACGCGGCCTCGGCCTCGCCGTTGCGGACGGCGTCGAGCGCCGCCGGGACCGACACCATCGGGACGAGCTCCCGGGTCGCGGACTCCGGCAGCGTGCGCAGGGCCACCTCGGTGAAGGTGCCCTCGGGACCGAGATACGCATAGCTGGCTGGCATGACCTCACCCTAATGGGCCGGGCGGAAACCCGGCTCGCATCCATGGACAACGGCTGCGGCGTCGGACAGCGGCTGCGGCTTCGGACAACCGGTTGCGGGGTCCCCGGTCACCCCTCCAGCAGCCGCTGTCCGACGTACTCCCCCTGCGCAGCTCCGCCCGGCACCGCGAACAGGCCGCTCGCCTCGTGGCGGATGAACGGCGACAGCGCATCCCCCCGGTCGAGCTTGCGCTGGACCGGGACGAAACCGCGCACCGGGTCCGCCTGCCAGCAGATGAACAGCAGGCCCGCGTCGGGCGCCCCGTCCGCGTCGAAGCCGTCGTGGAAGGAGAACGGGCGGCGCAGCATCGCCGCGCCCCCGTTCCGGTCGGGCCGGGTGATACGCGCGTGCGCGTTCAGGGGCACGACCGGGGTGCCGTCGGCACCGGACTTCTCCAGGTCCATCTCGGTCGTCTCGGTGCCGCCGCTGAGCGGTGCCCCATCGGACTTTCGGCGTCCGATGACCGCCTCCTGCGTCTGGAGCGAGAGCTTCTCCCAGTCGTCGAGCAGCATGCGGATCCGGCGTACGACGGCGTACGAGCCGTTCGCCATCCATGCCGGGTCACCGGATGCGGGGACGAAGATCCGCCGGTCGAAGTCGGTGTCGGTCGGCTTCGGATTGCGTGTGCCGTCGATCTGGCCCATCAGATTGCGCGCCGTCATCGGGTGGGCGGTGGCGCCCGGGGAGCGGTTGAAGCCGTTCATCTGCCAGCGCAGCCGCGCCGCGCCGCCCGCCTCCTTCTGGATGGCGCGCAGGGCGTGGAAGGCGACGAGCGCGTCATCGGCACCGATCTGGACCCACAGATCGCCGTCGCTGCGGGACTTGTCCAGCCGGTCGGAGGAGAAATCGGGCAGCGGGTCCAGGGCGGACGGACGCTGCTTCTCCAGGCCCGTACGGGAGAAGAAGCTGTTACCGAAGCCGAAGGTGATCGTCAGGGCCGAGGGACCCGCGTCACGGGCGACGTCGGTGTCGTCGTGCGGGGCCGCCTCACCCGCCATCAGCCGCTCTGCGGTGACCGACCAGCGGCGCAGCAGCGCGGCGGCCTCCTTGCGGCCCGCACCCGGCGCCAGGTCGAAGGCGGCGAGATGGCCTCGCGCCTGGAGGGCGTCGGTGATGCCCGGCTGATGTTTCCCGTGAAACATCGCCCGGCCCGTGCCGAGGGAGGTCAGGGGAGGGGTCTTCGCGGATGGTGCCGCCGCGTATCCGGCGGCACCGCCGGCCGCGCCCAGCGCGAGCCCGGTGGCCCCGGCGGTCCCGAGGAGCCGCCGCCGCGAGATCGCTGCCCGCGGGAGGACACTGCCGGAAGCGGGCTCCCCGGGGGCGCTCCTGACGGGAACGGTCCTCTTCGAGGACCCCTTTGCCGCGGCTCCCCTGGGCGAGCGCTCGGCGGTGGGGTGGCCGGGCGCCTTCTGGGAAGGGATGCCCTCGGGGGACGCCTCCGGTGTGGACTGGTCAGCCATGGTGGGTTCAGCCGATCTTCGCGTTCTCGGTGACGGTTGCCTGGTCGATGTCGGAGGTCCGGACGGTCACCGCGATCTTCCAGTCGCCCGCCATGGGGATCTGCACGCCGCGCGCCGACCAGTGCCCGGTGGCGATGCGATCGGGCACGACGGGGAGCGGTCCGATCGCCTTGGACTCCAGGGTGAAGGCGACCTTGACCTCGGGGACGTCGAAGGCCTTGCCGTTGGGCCGCACCACATAGACGTGCATCTCGTTTCCGCCCACACGGGCCGGGTCGAGGGTGACCTCCACGGTGCCCTTCCCCTCCTGGCCGCCCGTGTCGAAGGGGACCTTCAGCGACAGGGGGCCCGACCGCTGCGAGGCGGACGCGGTGGCCGCCTTGGCCGCCTCCTCCGTACGCCCCGGCTCGGTCGTGGTGAGCGCGGTGGTGACGGCGAGCAGGACGATCGCGACGCCGGCCTCGGCGAGCACGGAGCGCCGCAGCGCCGAACGGACGGGGTCGGCCTCGCGGGCCCGCTTGGCCTGTGCCGCGGCCACCGCAGCCTGCTGCCGGGCCAGCTGCGCGGCCCGCTCCGGGTCGGGCACATTCCCCCGCGCGCTGCCCTCCGCCGACGCCTTCACCGATCCCTTGCCCGGCGCCTTCGCCGACGCTTTCACCGATCCCTTGGCCGAGGCCTTCGCCGCGACGGTCGCGCGCTTGGTCTCCGTCGTGCGCTGCTTCCCCGCCGAGCCTTCCGTCACCACCGCCGCGGCCGGCCCATCCGCCAGCCGCGCCGTCCAGCGCCGTGAGATCCAGGCGATACCCACGAGAACGGCGACCAGGGCGACCTTCACGAGCAGCAACTGCCCGTAGGACGTCCCGGTCAGGGCGGACCACGAGCCGAGCTGACGCCACGCCTGGTAGACCCCGGTCGCTGTCAGCGCCACGACGCTCCCGAAGGCGAGGCGCGAGAAGCGCCGCACGGCCGCCGCCTCGAACGAGGGTGCCCGGTACAGCACCACGAGCAGGGTGGTGAGCCCGCCCAGCCAGCAGGCGACAGCCAGCAGATGCAGGACGTCGACCGGCATCGAGAGACCGGTCTGGATGCCGGTCGAGGCATGCTCGGCCATCGCCCAGGTCGCCGCGAGTCCCGCCGCCACGACGGCCCCGCCGAGGGCGAGACCGAAGGTGAGGTCCCGCTTCTCGGCGTCCTGGGCGGCGGCGTCCTCGAAGGAGGAGCCGTCTTCGCCGTCCGCGCCCTCGCCGTCCGCGCCCTCGCCGTCCGCGTCCTCGCCGGCCGCCGCCTCGGCACCCGTGTCCCGTCGCACGTACGCCCCGAAGAGCACCGCGATGAAGAGCGCCCCCGCCGCGAGCAGCAGCAGCCGGGAGACCAGCGCCGCCCCGGCCTTGGTCTGGAGCACCTGCCCGGCCAGGGACACCTCGAAGATGTCGGCGACCCTCCCCGAGCCGGTGTACGAACCGCGCAGGAGCAACAGCGCGAGCGTCGCCGAGGTGAGGGCCACCCACCCGGAGACCACCAGCCGCTGCACCGCCCGCACGCCGGCGCCCCGCTGCCAGCAGGCCAGCACGAAGGCCGCGCCGCCGACCAGGACGATGAACCCGGCGTAGGAGACGTACCGTCCGAGACCGTAGAGCCAGCCGACGACGCCGCCGCCCGCGGCCGGGCCGGAGGCCGAAACCGTGGTCGCGGACGGCGCGCCGACGGAGAAGGTGAAGGCGCCGGAGACAGGGTGGCTGTCCGCCGACACCACCTGGTACGTGACGGTGTACGTGCCCTTGGGCAGGCCCGCGCGCACCCGCACCCCGTACATCGTCCCGCTCAGGTTGGACGGCTTCCCGGTGTCGACGCGCTGTCCCTGTGGATCGAGGACCCGTAGTGAGCCGTCGGAGAGCGCCACGTTCTCGGAGAAGGTGAGGGTGACCTGGGTGGGCGCCTTGTCGACCACCGTTCCCTGCGCGGGGTCGCTGCCGATCAGCGCGGCGTGCGCGGAGGCGGGCGCGGCCCCGGCGAAGAGTGCGCCCATCACGGCGAGCAGCAGCACCAGCAGTGCCTGGAGCGCCTGGAGACGCCGCGTGCGCGGCAGCGCCGTGCGGATGTTTCTCCGGACGTGCGCGTCGGGAGCGATGGCCTGCGTCACGGTGATCCCTCTCTCAGTGCCCGGTCTTCGGGGAGTACGTCGCCGACTTCACCGGCATCTCGACCGTGACCGTTCCGGACTTGGCAAAGTGCAGCTGCACGGGCACCTTGTCGCCCTGCTTCGGCTTGCGGGTGAGGTCCTCGAACATCAGGTGGCTGCCGCCGCTCGCGAAGTCGAGTGTGCCGTCCGCGGGCACCTGGAACGACTTCTCCTCCTCCATCGCTCCGTCCTTGGTGGAGTGCAGCGTGACGTCACGGGCGGCGCTGCTCGTGACGGAGGTGAGGGTGTCGGCGCCGCCGGAGTTGGTCACGGTGAAGAAGCCGGCCGCCATGTCGCCGGTGACGGGCGCGGGCATGTAGGCGCCGTTGACCTTCAGTTCGGGCCGCGCCGAGGAGGAGCCGCCCGAGCCGCCGCAGCCCGCGAGCACCAGACCCGCCGCCGTCAGCGCGGCGACCCGGCCGAGACGGAGACTCACGGGTTCTCTCCCTTGATGATCTTGGGCAGGTCCTTGGTGTAGTCGTCGACGGTGGCATCCTGGCCGTAGAGCAGATAGCCCCCGTCGGTCTTCGGCGAGAACGCGATGACCTGGGTGCCGTGGGTTGAGGCGATCTTGCCGTCCTTCCCCTTCCGCGGCGCCTCGACGGTGATGCCGAGGCTGCGGGCGCCGGCCTGGATCGTGGGGAAGTCGCCGGTCAGGCCCACGACGTCGGGGTCGATGCCCTGGAGCCACTTGCCGAGCGCGGCAGGGGTGTCACGCTCCGGGTCGGTGGTGACGAACACGATCCGCAGCGAGTCCTTCTGCGCCTGGGTCAGCTCCTTGCTCTTCTCCGTCTCCTTCCTGGCGACGGCGAGGTTGTTCATGGTGAGCGGGCAGACGTCGGGGCAGTGGGTGTAGCCGAAGTAGACCAGCGTCGGCTTGCCCTTGGTCTGTGCGCGCAGGTCGTACTTCCTGCCGTGGGTGTCGGTGAGGACGAGGTCCGGCTTCTCGAACGGCTGGTCGAGAACGGTGGCGGCCTTGTTCGAGCCGGACTCCGCGGAGACCTCGGCGACCGGCTTGTCGCCGTCGACGCCGGTTCCGCAGGCGGAGAGGGTGAGCACGGCGGCGGCGAGGAGAGCGGCCGCGGCGAGCGTCTTCTTCGTGCGCATAGAGAAATGTCCCAGAGGTAAGGGTTCAGATGTGCGCCGGGGTCATGCGGGACGCGTCACGGCGATGCCGTACGACCCCGGCGCGTGTCCGGAAGGGAGTCGGAACTCAGGCCTGCGGGGCGCGTCGGCGGCCGGCCAGAACGCCGTACGCCACGCCTGCCGCGCCGACCACGATGCCCACGATGCCGAGGACGCGGGCGGTGGTGTCACTGGAGGGGGAGCCCTCGGCCGCGGTCTCCTCGGCGGCCGACCCGGTGGAGGCGTCCCCGGCGCCGGAACCGTGGTGACCGGAGGCGGCGGCGGTCAGCTGGAGCACCGGGGCCGGGTTCTCGGGCTCCTCCTGGCCCTCCTTCTCCGGTTCGATCCAGCGCACGACCTCGTTGTCGGAGTACGTCTGGAGCGCCTTGAAGGCGAGCTGGTCGGTGTTCTCGGGGAGCTGGCCGACGGAGAGCGGGAACTTCTGGAAGTAGCCCGGTTCGATGCCCTTGCCGGTGGCGGTCCAGGTCACCTTGGTGACGGCCTCGTCGATCTGCTTGCCGTGCAGCGTGAGCGGCTTGTCCAGCTTGGACTTGGTGACCTGCACCTTCCAGCCGTCGAGGGGCTGCGGCATCACCGAGGCGAGCGGATGGTCGGCCGGGAAGGTGACCTCGAGCCTGGTGGTCGAGGCGTTGTCACGCTCGTTCGGGACCTTGAAGTCGACGACCGCGTAGCCGCCCTTGGCGGCCGCGCCCTCCGGCTGCACGGTGACGTGCGCGAACGCGGGGACGGACAGGAACAGCACGGCCGACGCGGCGACGGCACCGGTGACGGCGAGACGGGACGGCTTCAGGGAGCTCTTGATGGACTTCATGACGCGAGAAACACTCCACTCCGAGTGAGAGTCCGTTGAGGAAGAGGGGGCGTGTGCGCAGGGGGCGCCACGGTCGTGGCGCTTCACGGGCACGCGCGCGTGCCGCGCGACGGCGGCCCCTTCCCAACAGGACGAGGGGCGGCGTGTCGCGTCAGGCAGCGAGGACGCAGGAAGTGGGGGAGGGCGGTCCGCGCCGGATCACCGCATGCCGCAGCGCGGTCGTCCGTGGCTTCGGCGCCACGAGGAACACGGTGCGCGGGCGGGCGCCCGCTTCGGGGGGCGTGGGAAGCCCGGCCAGCAGGGCGCGCACAAGGGCGAACGAGGACCGCAGCGCCCGTACGAGCGCCCCTTCGGCGACCCCGTGCGCCGACAGGCTCATGAGCCGCAGCAGCGCCCTGTCCCCGTGGCGCAGCAGCCACCCGGCGGCGACGGCCGCGAGGACGTGGCCGAGCAGCATCGGCACGGACGGCAGCACCGACCACCACGAACCGGCCGTGGTCGACAGCGCGTCCGCCGGGTGGTGCATGGCGGCCATGTCCGTCCCCATGCCGAGCCGCGCGTCGGTGAGGATCTTCTGGGCTTGGGCGGGGGAGATCGCCGCCGCGGTGGTGCCGCACAGCAGGTGTGCGGCCCGTGCCACGAGCGTGGCATCGGCCGTCGCCGTCGCGTTCGACGCCATCGACGGCGCACCGGAGTGGTGCCCGAGCCCGAACAGGGTGTGCAACACGCTCTGGCCCACCGCGAGGAGAGCCGCGATGCCCGGCAGCGAGCGCTCGCGCCCGGCGAGCACGGCGGTGACGGCGAACACGCCGAGGAAGCCGGCGCCCAGCGTCCACAGCGGAATCGTGGCGCAGGAGGCGAGTGCGTGCCCGGCACCGGCCAGCACGACGCAGACCGCGGCGAACACCGCGGCCCGCAGGAACCGCAGCTCGCATCCGGTGCGCGGCGTGCGTTGGTGGGGGGCACTCATGGCGGCCTCATCATCGCACTGACCGTTCGGCGCCCATGCGGCAGGTCCGCAAGATGGCTTTCGTGCGGTATGCGGAGGGGTGTTCTCGGAAAATCGCATTCCGGCGATGCGGGCTGCGTGCATACACCCCTTCCCGGCCTCGGCGCATCCGCCGTACGGGCGGGATCTCGTCGCACGGGTGATTGCGGCCGCGTACGCGCGGCAATACGTAACGGTATGTCGAGCCGCAGCCAGGAGGCTGGAGCATGAGCATCTGGTGGTCACTCCAACTGCGGCGCGAGGCTGCGAGCGTGCCGCTCGCCCGACGGCTCCTGATGGGCACGATGGAGACCGCGGGCGTCGACCCGGACATCTCCTACGACATCTCCGTCGCCCTGAGCGAGGCCTGTGCCAACGCGGTCGAGCACGGCGGCGGCACCGCCCTCGGCGGCATGTCGGAGGGGTATCGGGTCACGGCGTACCTCGACGGCGAGACGTGCCGCATCGAAGTCGCCGACTCGGGCCCGGGCTTCCCCCTCGGCAGATCCCGTGCTGTGACCCTGCCGAGCTGTACCGACGCGGAGCACGGTCGGGGGCTGTGCCTCATCGAGGAACTCGCCGACCATGTCCACATCGGCAACACGCCGGGGCGGGACGGGGCGGTGGTGAGCTTCGACAAGATCCTGAAGTGGAAGAAGGGTTCCCCGCTGGCGGTCGTGTAGCCGGGGCCCGGCCTGCGGGCGGCCGCAGGGAGCACGCCGCCCCGCCGCGCCCGAGGGCGCCTGAGGCCGTCAGGTACCGGGGGCCTCCGCCGCTCATGCGAAAGGCCGGGTGCACCGCTCCACGGTCACCCGGCCCTTCACCGCCGTATCAGCTCTTCAGGGACGCCATCCACGCCTCGACCTCGTCGGAGCGCCGCGGAAGGCCCGCCGACAGGTTCCGGTTGCCGTCCTCCGTGACCAGGATGTCGTCCTCGATGCGGACGCCGATGCCGCGGTACTCCTCCGGGACGGTGAGGTCGTCCGCCTGGAAGTACAGGCCCGGCTCGACCGTGAGCACCATGCCCGCCTCCAGCGTGCCGTCCACATACGTCTCGGTGCGCGCGGCGGCGCAGTCGTGGACGTCCATGCCGAGCATGTGGCCCGTGCCGTGCAGGGTCCAGCGACGCTGCAGGCCCAGCTCCAGGACGCGCTCCACAGGGCCCTCGACCAGGCCCCACTCGACCAGCTTCTCGACCAGCACGCGCTGGGCGGCGTCGTGGAAGTCGCGGAACTTGGCGCCTGGCTTCACCGCCGCGATACCGGCCTCCTGGGCCTCGTACACGGCGTCGTAGATCTTCTTCTGAATCTCGCTGTAGGTGCCGTCGACCGGAAGCGTGCGGGTGACGTCCGCGGTGTAGTACGTGTGCGTCTCCACGCCCGCGTCCAGCAGGAGCAGGTCCCCGGAGCGGACCGGGCCGTCGTTGCGTACCCAGTGCAGCGTGCACGCGTGCGGGCCCGCCGCGCAGATGGAGCCGTAGCCGACGTCGTTGCCTTCCACGCGGGCGCGCAGGAAGAACGTTCCCTCGATGTAGCGCTCGGAGGTGGCCTCCGCCTTGTCGAGGACCCTCACCACGTCCTCGAAGCCGCGCACGGTCGAGTCGACGGCCTTCTGGAGCTCACCGATCTCGAAGTCGTCCTTGACCAGACGGGCCTCGGAGAGGAAGACGCGCAGTTCCTCGTCGCGCTCGGCGGTGACCTTGTCGTGCAGCGCGGCCTCGATGCCGGCGTCGTGGCCGCGGACGACCCGGACCGGTCCGGTGGCCTCCTTCAGCTTTTCGGGCAGCTCGCGCACGTCCGACGCGGGGATGCCGTACAGCTGCTCGGCCTCGGCGAGCGAGTGGCGGCGGCCGACCCACAGTTCGCCCTGGCCGGAGAGCCAGAACTCGCCGTTCTCACGGTTGGAGCGGGGCAGCAGGTAGATCGTCGCCTTGTGGCCGCTCTTCCCGTCCGGGGAGGTGGCCGGCTCCAGGACGAGAACGCCGTCCTCGGTCTGGTTGCCGGTGAGGTAGGCGTACTCGACGGAGGCCCGGAAGGGGTACTCGGTGTCATTCGAGCGGGTCTTCAGATTGCCCGCGGGGACCACCAGGCGCTCGCCCGGGAAGCGCGCGGACAGAGCGGCGCGGCGGGCGGCGGTCTCGGCGGTCTGGGCGATCGGCCGCAGGCCGTGCAGCTCGGTGTCGGCCCAGCCGGATTTCATGTTCTCGGCCAGCTCGTCGGAAACGCCCGGGTACAGGCCGTTCTTGCGCTGCTTGATCGGCTCTTCGGTCTCGTCCGGGGTCGCCGGAGTGAGCTCGTCCGCCACGGTCATCCTCCTTGGATACGGCACTGGGCCCCCACCATCGTACGGTCGTACTGAAGGGGGCCCAGGGACGGAACGCCTGTTACCGAAGGAAGCCGTGCCCTTACTCGAACCGTGCCGCCAGCAGCACCACGTCCTCCGTGCTGTCCGCCTCGTCCAGGCCGTCGGGCAGCACCGTGCGCAGTACGTGGTCGGCGACCGCCCCCGGGTCGGCGCGCACCGGCCTCGGCACGCCGGCGGCCGCCGCGTGCAGCCGGGCGAAGGCGCGGTCCAGGGAGTCTCCGGTGCGGTGCAGCAGCCCATCGGTGTACATCAGTACGGTTTCGCCCGGCTCCGCGGTCAGCTCGATGCTGGGCGCCTCCCAGCAGGCCAGCATCCCGAGGGGCGCCGACAGCGAGGTCTCGACGAACTCCGTGCGCCGCGGGCCGATCAGGAGTGGCGGGCTGTGCCCGGCGCCGGCGAGTGTGAGCCTGCGCAGCGCGGGCTCGCAGTATGCGAACAGGGCGGTGGCGGAACGGGCGGGTTCGGTGAGCCGCAGCAGCAGCTCCAGGTCGGACAGGACCGCCACCGGGTCCTCGCCCTCCATCACGGCGTAGGCGCGCAGGGAGGCCCGCAGCCGTCCCATGGCGGCGACCGCGCTGGACCCCGACCCGGTCACGGAGCCGACCGCGAGACCGAGTGCGGCGTCGGGCAGCGGCAGCGCGTCGTACCAGTCGCCGCCCCCACGCGGGCCGGTGCGGCGCCGGGCGGCGAGCTGGACGCCCGAGACCCGGGGCAGCCGGGTCGGCAGCAGCTCCTCGGAGATCGTCGTCAGGCACACGCGCGTGCGCTCGATCTCGACCATCCGCGCCAGATGCTCGGTCGCGTAGCGGGCGTAGAGGCCGACGAGGTGGCGCTGGCGCTCGACCGGTTCGGCGGGTTCGTCGTAGAGCCACACGGCGGCGCCGAGACGGCCGGCCGCCTCGCTGGACAGCGGAAGGGCGTAGCTGGCGGCATAGCCGAGCCGGGCGGCGACCTCGCGGTGGCGGGGGTCGAGGCCGTCCTCGGAGAACAGATCCGGCTGAGCGATCTCGCGCTCACCGCCCGGCAGTCCGTCCAGGATCCTGCCGTACGACAGCGCGCTGCGCGGCACGGTCTCCATGTGCCCGAGGTCGGCGCGCGCCAGGCCGAGGCCGATCGTGGTGTCGGGGCCGAGCCCGTCGCGCGGCTCCAGTACGACAAGACCGCGCCGGGCCCCCACGAGGGCGGCTCCGGCGCGCAGCAGTTCCTGGAGCGCATCGGCGAGCGAGTCCGTGCGCGCAAGGCGTTCGGTGAGTTCGTGGAGGGTCGTCAGATCGGAGACCCAGCCGGCGAGCCGGTCCTGGAGGAGGGCTCCCGGCCCGACGGGGACGGTGGGCACGGCCGAAGGCGCACCCGTGGCGGCAGGCGTCGGCGCAACAGTGTGTGCGGGCGGAGGAACCGCTGAATCGATTCCGGCCACTTTCGGAGGGTGAGGGGCGTTCATGGCGTCCGGCTTTCGAACCGGTGCGTATTGCTGGATAGCATCGCAAACCCCCATGTCAATCTGCGCCGCTAGCGGTGTCTCCACATGTACACGCACTCGTAAGGGGATGTCCAGCATTGTCCTGCTGGGATTCCTGGTGTCCGTGTGGCGCTCTTACTCTCTTGCGAGGATGCAAAGTTGGCTTAAAACCGCCTCGGGTATCGGCCTATTGCGGTCGACTGGCCTTGTTCGACGGAGCGTCACAGCGGTCGTGATGGGTACGTACTCGGTGAAGGCCAGGGGTGGTTGGGGATCACCCGGAACCTGGCGCCGGACCCGGGCGTCTTAACCACCGACGATCGAGCCCCATCCTCCCGTGACGGAGGCGGCGAGCAAGAGCGGGACGGCACATCGCCAGGCGCCGCCACCCCACGCCATGCCCATGCTGGTCATGGGCGCAGTATGGACGGACGCAGCCAACGCTCGGCCCATAGGGGTTCCCCTTGTCCACGACAGGGGTGTGATGCGCCAGTAGGTACGCACAGTGAAGTGATCGACACATGGTGTGATGTGGTCCTCGGTGTTGCCAGGCGTGCAACGGAAAGGAACGAGCGCTCATGCGCGAGATCCTCGGAAGGCGACGCAGGCTCCTGTCCACGCGGAGGGACGGAAAGCCTGAGCTGATCGGCGCGGCTCTGACCTTCGCGACCGCATGGCAGTGGCCGGTTCTCCCGGGTGTGGCACCCGACCCGCAGGGACGTGCCCGCTGCGGATGCCCCGACCCGGAGTGCACGGTGCCCGGCGCGCACCCCTTCGACCCCGGGCTGCTCGCGGCCAGCACCGACGAGCGCATGGTGCGCTGGTGGTGGACCAACCGGCCCTCCGCACCGATCGTGCTGGCCACCGGGGGCAGGGCGCCGTGCGCGGTGAGCCTGCCCGCCCTCGCGGCCTCGCGCGCCCTGGCCGCGCTCGACCGGAAGGGCATGCGTCTCGGCCCGGTCGTGGCGGGGCCGCACCGCTGGGCGATCCTCGTGGCGCCGTACTCCATGGAGCAACTGGGCGAACTGCTCTACGCCCAGGACTTCGTCCCCGGCTCGCTGCGCTTCCACGGCGAGGGCGGCTATCTTGCCCTCCCCCCGTCCGAGACCGGGCACGGGCAGATCCGCTGGGAGCGCGCCCCGCTGCCCGGCTCCGCCTCGCCCTGGGTCCCCGACGTGGAGGCCGTCGTCGACGCCGTCGTGGAGGCCCTCACTCGTAAGGGTGTGAGCGCCCCCGAGTTGTAGGGGTGTCGGGCGCGCACCGAACCGGGCGCCCCTGATCGGCGGATATCTTCGCACTCATGCTGATGAGTCCGGGGGGACACGGGAAAAGGGGGCTCGGCTCCGGGGAGGAGCCGCAGGGGCCCGGTCGGCCCGACCCCCGTGGGATGCGGCTGCTGGCGCTCCTGAGTGTGGCCGCGGCCGTGGCCGCGCTGCCGCTCACCGTGGCCTTTGCCGGACAGGTCGGCGAAGCGGGCCGCGTCGCGGTCCGCCAGCCGGCGCACGATGACGCGAAGCGATCGGTCTCCCTGCGTTCCCCGCTGGTGCGGGGTCCCGGGCTCGCCACCGCCGTCCGCTGCGGATCGCCACTCTCCTCCGGCGACGGCATCGAGGCTCAGACCTGTGTGCTGACGCGGGCAGGGGACGTCTGGGCGCGCACGTACTACCGCAACGCCAGTGGCGAGCGCCTGAGTTCCGTCCTGAATCTGATGACGCCCGACGGACGCACCGTCGAGACGCGCTGCGCGGTCGCCGCCGCGGACGATCCGGAGACCTGCGAGACGCCCGGGCAGCATGTGGCGGGCGACCCGGGGGCGTACGCGGCGGTCGCGGAGTTCGCCCGGGGAGACGGCGGCGGACCGCTGCTGCTGCGCTCCGGGAGCGAACGGCCCGAGTCGAGCGAGCAGTAAGTCGCGTGAGCGGTAACTCGTGTGCTGCTCAAGGCGGTTGATGTACGCGCGTGACGGAATGTGCGCACGTGTACATGGGAAGACCCGGTTGCTGGCGACGGGGGATGCACCAGCAACCGGGCTACTGGAACGGTAACAAGAGATCGGCGCTTCGCAAATTCGATCTCGGCTATTCGGACATCGATTTACCTGTCACATCGGCAACTTGTGACAGGAGTCACCTGCCCGAGAGCCCGGGACCGTCTGAACGGTCGGTTGGCGGCGGTGGTGGGTCAGCTGAGCGTCACCTGCCGGTTGGTCAGCCCGCCGCGCGCGCGGCGCTCGTCCGCGGTGAGCGGTGCGTCCGCCGCCAGGGCGGTCGCGAGACGCTCGGCGAACTCGGCCGCCGGCTTCTCGATGTCCGCCGCGCTCACCTCGCTCGGCAGGTCCCACACCGGCACCGTGAGCCCGTGGGCACGGAAGGAGCCGACCAGGCGGGTGCCTTCGCCGAGGCTCGACTGGCCGGCCGCATGCAGCCGTGCGAGAGCGTCCAGAAGCCGCTCCTCGGGGTGCGGCATGACCCACCGCAGGTGGTTCTTCTCGGGAGTCTCGCACCAGTAGGCGGCGTCGACGCCCTCGAGCTTCACGGTCGGGATGGCAGCGGCGTTGGCCCGCTCCAGGGAGGCGGCGACCTCCGGCGTCGCGTTCTCCGCGTCCGGGACCCAGAACTCGAAGCCGCTGTGCACGACCGGCTCGAAGGGGCCTTCGGGGTCCAGCAGATCCTGAAGCCGCGGTCCGTCGGCGGGTGCGCGGCGGCCCTGGACCGGCGTGCCCGGCGGGGCCGTCAGGGCGCGCTGGAGGGTGTCCGCGAGGTCGCGGCTGATGTCGCCCGACGCCGTGTCGTTCTGAAGGCCGAGCAGGACCGAGCCGTCGTCGCGGCGCAGGGCCGGCCACGCCATCGGCAGGACCGTGACGAGCGTGACCGAGGGGACGTCCTCGGGGAGGTCCTCCCTGAGCTTCAGCTCGGCGGTCGCCGCCGGCACCAGCTCGCGCAGCGCGATCCAGTCGCACTCGCTCGGAAGTCCCTCGAACGGACGCTGCACCAGCTCGGTCACCGCGTGCGCGGCGGCCCGGCCGTGGCAGGCCTTGTAGCGGCGGCCGCTGCCGCAGGGGCAGGGCTCACGCGCGCCGACGACCGGGATCTCGGCCTCCGTGAGCTGCGGCCGCTCGGCCTTGGTCTGGAGTCGCTTCTTGGCCATCGTGGGTGTCTCCCGGTTACGGCTCGTCTCGTACGGGCGCGAGCCTAGCCGCTCGTACGACGCCCGACGGGATCCTGTGGACAACGCACCGAGGCGTCCTCGAAGCGGTGCTCCGTTCCAGGTCGAAAGGCGCCGACCGGGCGGGCGTCGGCCGTTCCTCCCGCGCCCCGGCCGACCGCCGGGCGACGGGCGTCCCCGGCCGCTGGGATCCGGGTCGGCGGGGTGTCCGGACGGCGGCCTTCGGGCTGTCCCGTTCCCTGTGAGGAGCCTTCGGGGGAGCGCCGCCCCTCGGTGCCGTTCCCGGTCCGGCCTGCCGATGCCGCCGTCTCAGTCCAGGTCGTCGAACGCGTCCGCGAAGTCCAGGCCGGGTATCTGCGACACGGACGGGGAGGTGACACGCGTAGCGAAGTCGTCGCGCCGGTGTGCCGATCCGACGTCGTCCTGGACCACGACCCAGACCGTGACCTCGCCGTGGACGTCGTCCCGGACGCCCCAGTCCTCGGCCAGTGCCGTGATGATGTTCAGTCCACGGCCGCCGTGCGCGGTGACCGAGGGGGTCGCGGGAACCGGACGGGTGGGGCCGCCGCCGTCCGTCACCTCGACCGTGAGCCGCCCGGAGGCGTCGACGCGCCATGCGGCGCGCACGTCCCCGTCCCCCTGCAAGCAGTCGCCCAGTGGTCGGCCGTGGCGACACGCATTGCTGAGCAGTTCCGAAAGGATCAGTACGGCATCGTCGATGACCGATTCCGCCACGCCACCGGTTCGCAGCTGATCGCGCATCCGATGTCTTGCTTTCCCCACGCCCGCAGGACCATGGGGTACGGCCATGCTCGACGACGTGGGCACCTCCTGTGCCACCACCAACGCCACCCCCGAGACCTCCTTCGCCCCACGCCACGGTGTGAATGCCCCATGGGAATGGCCTGGAAACCGGACCGTGCACCTGTGCTGACGCATTGTTCACGCTCGAACACGCAGCGAACGCGCCGGTGCACACCCTGTTGTCAATTGGCTGGTTTTCGTCCCCTTATGCGGTGGATTCGCGGTGGTTCTCAGTGACGGAACTCTCGCGCAGGCGTTCACCGGCCGAGCTGGTTGAGTACCGCGCGCGGGCGGTTGGTGATGATGGCGTCCACGCCCAGCTCGAGACAGAGGTCGACGTCCTCGGGCTCGTTCACGGTCCACACATGAACCTGGTGGCCGACCTGCTTCAGCCGCTGGATGTAGGTGGGGTGGCTGCGCACGATCCGCATCGAGGGGCCCGCGATCCGGACGCCCGCGGGCAGCCGTCCGTCCCGCAGCCGGGGTGAGAGGAACTGCAGCAGATAGACCGTCGGCAGGTTCGGGGACGCGGCCCGGACGCGGTGCAGCGAGCGCGCCGAGAAGCTCATGACCCGTACCGCCGACTCGGCCGCGGACGCCGGGGCGTCCAAGCCGAATCGCTTCAGCAGAAGCAGCAGCCGCTCCTCCACCTGCCCCGCCCAGCGTGTGGGGTGCTTGGTCTCGATCGCGAGGTCGATGGGGCGCCCGGCGTCGGCGACGAGTTCGAGCAGACGCTCCAGGGTGAGGACGGAGGTGTCCTCGGGGTCCTGCGGGCGGTGCTCCCAGTCGGGCTCCTCGTCGCTCCTCTTCCAGGAGCCGAAGTCCAGGGCGGCGAGGTCGGCCAGCTCCAGCGCGGAGACCGCGCCTCGGCCGTTGGACGTACGGTTGACGCGTCGGTCGTGGACACAGACGAGGTGTCCGTCCGCGGTCAGCCGGACGTCGCACTCGAGGGCGTCGGCGCCGCCCTCGATCGCCTTCTTGTACGCGGCCAGGGTGTGCTCGGGGGCCTCCTCGGAGGCTCCGCGGTGGGCGACCACCTGGACCAGGTGCTGTCGTGCGTGGGTCACCGCGTCATGGTGCCACCGTCAGGGGGAAGGCGTGGGATCGGAAGGCGACGCGACGGTATCGGCGAGGTGTCGGGAATGCAGATTTTTGTTCGGACAGGTCCGATATAAAGGGAAGGGGCAGACCCACAGCCGCCGCTTATGGTGCCCTGACGTCCCGTGGGAAAAGCTTGACGGCATACGAAAGACTTGCACAGGTGAAACGCGCCCGGCGTCTCGCAGGGTGAGCGGATGCGGCCGAGTGCAACCGATTGGAACAGCCGTGGAACGAGGAGAAGAGCTGTGAGCACCGAGAACGAGGGCACTGCGGTACCCCCGGCCCCGTCTGCACCTCCCGTGCCGGTGGACGCTCCCGCTTCCGCGCCGGGCGCGGCTCCCCAGGGGCGGGCGCCGTCCGCGGCGCCCGGCCCGGCCCAGCCGGAGGGCGCGCCGACCACACAGTTCCCGCCCGTGCCTCCGGGGCGGCCCGGCGCCCCCTCGGCCGCCGCGGCGGGCTGGCCGCCGCCTCCGCCTGTCATGCCCGTGTACGGGGGTGGCGGCGGTGCGGGTGGCGCCTGGGGCGCCTCGTACCAGGAGCCGGACCCGAAGCCGAAAGGGAGCCGTGGCGGCCTGGTCGCCGCGATCCTCGTCGCCGCTCTGGTGGCGGGCGGCGTCGGCGGCGGCATCGGCTACCAGTTGGCCAGGAACGACGACTCCACCGGCTCGACGACCGTGTCCGCCGCCACCAGCGGTGGCGACGTCAAGCACGACAACGGCTCGGTCGCGGCAGTGGCCGCCAAGGCCCTGCCGAGCACGGTGACCATCGAGGCCGAGAGCAACAACGGCCAGGGCGGCACCGGCACGGGCTTCGTCTTCGACAAGCAGGGCCACATCGTCACCAACAACCACGTGGTCGCGGAGGCGGTCGACGGCGGAAAGCTCTCGGCGACCTTCCCGAACGGCAAGAAGTACGACGCCGAGATCATCGGGCACGCACAGGGCTACGACGTCGCCGTGATCAAGCTCAAGAACGCCCCGTCGGACCTCCAGCCGCTCCCGCTCGGCGACTCCGACAAGGTATCGGTCGGCGATGCGACGATCGCGATCGGCGCCCCCTTCGGCCTGTCGAACACGGTGACCACGGGCATCATCAGCGCCAAGAACCGCCCGGTGGCCTCCAGCGACGGCAGCTCTTCCAGCAAGGCGTCCTACATGAGCGCCCTCCAGACGGACGCCTCCATCAACCCGGGTAACTCGGGCGGCCCCCTGCTGGACGCCCAGGGCGCGGTCATCGGCATCAACTCCGCGATCCAGTCCACGGGCAGCAACGGCATGGGCGGCAGCAGCCAGTCCGGTTCGATCGGTCTGGGCTTCGCGATCCCGATCAACCAGGCCAAGTACGTCGCCCAGCAGCTGATCAAGACGGGTAAGCCGGTCTACGCCAAGATCGGCGCCTCGGTCTCGCTGGAGGAAGGCAGCGGCGGGGCGAAGATCACGGACCAGGGGGCGGCCGGCACCGCCGCCGTTGAGCCGGGCGGCCCGGCGGACAGGGTGGGCCTCAAGCCGGGTGACGTGATCACCAAGCTCGACGACAGGGTGATCGACAGCGGCCCGACCCTGATCGGCGAGATCTGGACCCACAAGCCGGGGGACAAGGTCACGATCACCTACGAGCGCGACGGAAAGTCCCACACGGTCGACCTGACCCTGGCCTCCCGCGCCGGCGACAGCTGATCCGGCGGCCCGCGCCATCGGCGGTGACCCCCGCGCGCCCCTGCCAACCCGTTACTCTTGTCCCGCGCCCGCGATCACGGTGGGCGCTGGGTGGGTTGCCCGAGCGGCCTAAGGGAACGGTCTTGAAAACCGTCGTGGCGCGAGCCACCGTGGGTTCAAATCCCACACCCACCGCTTGTAGGTCAGCGTATGTGCTGGTCAGAAGGGGTGTCTCTCGGCGAGAGGCACCCCTTCTGCACGCACCTTGTCTCACTTCCGGCTCGCCCGTATCCCGGGCTTGACCAGGGCGTATGGGCCATCTGTGGGCCAGGAAGCGGGATGGGGCCATGTCCGACAGGGGACGCCGGGTCCCCTATCAGAGGGCTCCTGGCTAGGCGATGTTGTTGAACTTGGTGCCCTCGCCCGCGTAGAGGTTGGTCGTCAGCCGGCTGAACGGGGCCGTCGTCGAGCCGGTCGAGCGGTAGACGTACGTGCCGTTCGCGCCGTAGGCGATCAGGTCGGGGCGGCCGTCGGCGGTGACGTCGCCGGCGCCGACGAGGTGGGAGAAGGCGTTCCAGCCGGAACCGATCCTGACGCGGGTGGTGAAGTTGCCCTTGCCGTTGCCCTGGTAGAGCCAGAGGACGCCGTAAGTGTCGCGGGCGACGAGGTCACCGGCCGTGGTGCCCGCGATGTTGCCGACTGCGGTGATCTGGTTGTAGATCTGCCAGCCGCTGCCGAGCCGGAGGCGGGTGGCGAAGGGGGCGGACGAGCTGCCGGTGCCCTTGTAGAGCCACAGGACGCCGGAGGCATCGGTGGCGAGGAGGTCGGCTCGGCCGTCTCCGGTGAGGTCGCTGCCACCGGTGATCTTCTTGTAGATCTGCCAGCCGGTGCCGACCTTGACGCGGGTCGCCAAGGTGCCGTCGCCCCTGCCCAGGTACATCCAGAGGACGCCCGAGGTGTCGCGGGCGACGAGGTCGCCCGTCGAGGCGCCGGCGAGGTTCCCCGCGGCCTCGATCTGGTTGTAGACCTGCCAACCGGTACCGATCCTCGTCCGCTTGGCCGTGGTCACCTTGCTGCCCGACGGCCAGTCGAAGAGGTCGTCCCGCCACAGCACACCCGAGGCGTCCCGCGCGAGGACGTCCGTCGAGCCGTTGTCGTTGAAGTCGTGCGGGTTGGCCTGGCGCGAGACCTGAAAGCTCCCGTGGGCGGTCGCCGGGCCGCCGACGCCGTCCGTCGGGGTGGCGGTGATCTGCCAGGTGTAGGCGCCGTTCGGGGCGCTGATGCCCTCCAGGACGCCGTCCCAGACGAAGGCGAAGCGGCTGTCGGAGACCGGCTGGGGCAGGCGCTTGGTGAGCTTCTTGCCGGTGGCCGTATGCGTGAGCGTGAGGTCCACGGTGGCGTTCGCGCGGGACAGGTTCCACTCCATCGGGACCGTGGTGCCCGGCTTCTCCAGGCTCACCGCGGTGGGGACCTTCGACTCGGTCACCTTGACGGCCAGGACCCGGCCCGTGTCCGCCACGAGCGTGGCGCTCGGGAGGCCGTCGTTCCCCTCCCAGATCCGGAACAGCCCGTCGGCGTCGGCCGTGGCGCCCCGCACGAGCAGACCGCCGTCCGGCGCGTGGGCCACGCTGGAGAAGTGCTCCAGGAGTTTGTACGGCGCGGCGGTGGAGTCGGTGATGCTCCGGGCGTACAGCGGGCTCAGCGTCTCGTCGGCCGCCTTGCCCGGGACCCCGTAGAGCAGCGTGTCCCTGGTGACGCCGGCGATGACGGCACCACTCATGGAGCTGTCCATGGCGAACCTCTGGTGGACGCCCGTCCCGTCCACGACGAGTTCGGTGACCCCGGCCCGGTACTCGGCCCACGCCTCGTAGTCGGCGGTGTAGGCGCCCGTCGAGGCCTGGGTCCACGGGGCGGTGTTCTCCCTGCTGCCCGACTCGATCGTCGCGTCGCTGTCGACGGACGTGCGCGTCTTCCAGTACTCGGTCCGGAAGGTCGTCGAGCTCGGGAAGACCCGGTTGCTGCTCAGGACGAGCAGGACGTCGCTTGTGGAGGCGACGACCTTGAAGTCCATGCTGTAGGGGTTGGACGAGCGCTTCGTCTTCTTGGCGACCCCGTCGACCTGGGCGAGCTGCCACAGCTCGTGGTAGTCCCCGCTGCCTGTCGGAACCTTCACGAAAAGGTTGTCGCCAACCACGCCGACGAGCTTCGCACCGGGCTTGAACTCGGACGCGAGGTCGTAGGACGCGGACCAGGTGGCGCCTTCCTTCATGTCCCGCAGGAAGACCATGCTGCCGCCGTCGCTGGTCACGACGATGTCGGAGTTGCTGTCGTAGCCCATGGTGCCCGTGCTGACCGGCAGCACCGAGCCGTCCACGTACTTGCGCCACTCCAGGACCTTGTTGCCGGAGTCGTCCATCCGGGACGTGAGGTAACCGGTGTCGCCGGTGCTGACGATCTCGGCACCGAGGGGCAGATTCGTCTCGTCGGCGGGGGCGGCGGTGGCCCCGGTCATGGCAGCGGGAGCGGCCACGGCCCCGGGCGAGGCCTGGACGCCGGCACCGACCGTCACGGCGAGAACGGTGGCGACGGAGGCGCCGAGACGGCGTCGGGTGCCGCGTATGGAAGCCAAGGAAGTCCTTCCTGATGAGCCGAGCTATACGCACATCCGTGCGTGACGCTCGATCGGACCCGCGAAGAGGGAGGGTGGTTGTACGAGTTGCTCTTGTTTTTCGCGACAACGAGCGGACCGGGAGCGCGGGGCATGCCCTCACCTGCGTAAACTCGCTCTCCAGGAGCTTCTCGGGCAGCTCTTCAACACCACCGCCATGACCATCGGCCGTGCGGTCAAAGACGTCCGCCCGCTCCTGGAAGCCCACGGCGTCTGCATCCCCGCTTCGGCAGCCCGTTTCCGCACACCAGCCGGCATCGCCAGAACCGCAACTTCGGCAGCATGCCGGCCAGAGCGCCAGCGGGCGCGAGCCATTCAGGGCTCACGCCGAGACTCCCAAGTACAACTACCTTCACAGTTACGGTGATTACGATGTGCCACTTCGCACCGTGTGCAGGATGGCCGGCGCTGCTGTAGGTGATGGTGCGGGTCTCCCAGTCGATGAATGCCGTGGCCACGGTGGTGTTCTCGGCGCCGTCGATGGTGCGGGCGTAGAGTCCGAGGACTTCCAGGGCGCGGGCGGGGCCTTGGGCGACGAGGCAGGCGGCGGTGAGGGCGCCGCGCAGTTGTCCCATGACGCCGGCCGCGGGCAGGCCGTGGCCGACGACGTCGCCGACGGCGATGGCGATGCGGTGGCCGGGCAGGTCGACCAGGTCGTACCAGTCTCCGGCCACGTTCAGCGCTTCGGAGGCGGGCCGGAGCGTACGGAACGGCCTGTGGCCATCGTCCGGGCAGGGCACGATCTCCGGGAAAAGGGGGAATCCGATGGTTGTGTTGCTCGGTGTGGTGCTGGTGCTCACGGTGGCCGGGTGTGGGGCCGTGGTGTGGGCGGCACGCGGTGGCCCTCGGTGGGTGCGTGCCGTGGCGACCGCAACCCTCGTCGCGGGTGAGCTGGTCAGGCGTTCCGGCAAGGACAAGCGCAGAAGGCGCACTCTCGAGGACTAGGGCTCCTCAACCGCCCTCGACGGAGGTCTTCGTCTTCTCCATCGGGTGCTCGTCGGCGTGGCGGACGAGTTCGAGGAAGCGTGAGTCCCCGGCCACCGCCAGCAGTTTCTTGCCGGTGACCGGTGCGGAGACCGTGTCAGGCCGGCCGCCCCGTCATCCGTGCCGCCGACGCGACCGTCGAGCGGGCCTCGCGCCGGGTGAGGCCGGTGCGGATCGCCGCGTCGACCAGGGCGGGGGCGAGGGCCGGTCCGATGCCGTTCTCGTAGGCCCGGCAGGCGGCCCAGAAGAGGCGGGTGTTGCGCTGGCCCTCATGCGCGGCGAGGACGAACTCGACCAGGCCCTGGCCGTGCCGCCCGGTCGACGAGGGCGTCGGGTGGGGGTCCCGGGGCGGGGGCGTGAGCAGGCGCAGCAGAGCGGGCGGGCACGGCGCGGGCGCCAGGTGTGCGGTGCCCGGCGCGATGCCGTACGCCCCGTGCTCGGTGCGTGAGCCGGGGCCGACCAGATAGCCACCGGCTCCCCGGACGTCGATGCCTGGGGCCAGACGGCTCGCCGAGTTGGGGACGACGACGTCCGGAGACCCGCTCAGCCACAGGTGACGGCCGCCGCTCGGGGTCAGTATGACGACCGTCTCGGGGATGGTGAACAGATGGCGCGACGCCAGTTCGCGCAGGGCGGCCGAGGAGTCGGTGCCGGACTTGGTGTCGAGGTCGATACCGATCAGGTGGTGGGGACGCAGGCCGCAGGCGATGCCGTAGCCGGTGGCCCAGGGCGCTGCGGCGAACAGTGCGCGGATGCGGCGGGGGTCGGTCGTGGCGTCGTACACCCCGTGGCCGAAGCGGCCGCACTCGCCATGGCACACGGGGGTCGTCGGTTCGGGGTCGTCGCGGTGGGGTGAGCGCAGGGCCGGCAGCTTCGTCCGGGACAGCGGGATCACCGCGAGCCCGCGCTCCGCGGCGGACAGGGCGTGTGCCAGGGCCAGGGTGGTGGCCTGCCGGTCGATGGTGGCCATACATCCATGTTCGTACACACGTTCGAAAAAGGGAAGAGGGGGTGGCCTTGGGGCGGGCTTCACCGGGCCCGCTTCGGCCCTTGGCGCGTACGGGATCCGACGGCCTCGGTCGGCCGGTGTGCGGGCACCTGCAAGGGAATGTCGTGAAAGGGGTTTATCGACCGCTCCTCACGCTTGCGGGCGAATCGCGGCTTCCAGGGCGATTCGCCGGTGATGCGCTGGGCAACTCTGGAGTCGCGACGTCGTGCACCGTCCGAGGTGGTCGGCCAACTGCCTTGGCACAAGCCGTACTTCACGTACACACCGGCGACCTGGCCGGCGCGTACAGGGTTCTGGAGGAAACACATGGCAAGCATCCGTACCGCCCGCGTTCTCGCCACCGTCGCGGCCCTGCCCCTCGCGGCCGCCCTCTTCACGGGCGTCGCCTCGGCGGACAACGGCGCCTTCGCGGACGACGGATCGAACGCGGCGGCGGCGAGTATCACCGGCAGCGGCGTCGGCCGCGACAACAACGGCAACTCGTCCACCACACAGCAGCAGGCGGTCGGCACCGGTGCCTCGAACCAGAGCAACACGGCCCAGGTGAACCGCTCCGCGTTCACGGCCATCAATCAGCGGAGCCAGACCGTGCTCATCCACTTCACCCGGCTGTGGTGAGCGACGGGCCGATGCGCCGTCATCGGCCCTGATGTACGTCTGGGTGCTTTCTGGGGTCATCACACGTCCGCGCGGCGGTGCTTCGGTGCCGCCGCGCGGACGTTTTCCGGCGCCCACGCGCGCGTGCGGGCGGTTCCCTTGACAGCCGCCATGAGCTGACGGACAGTCAGAAAGTCTTGCTCCGGGAGAGGAGGAGCCGATGAGCGACGCGGGCGAGGGTGCGTTCGCCGCGCGGCTGAAGACGTACGAGGGCCGGCCGGCCGCCGTCGCGGGCGTCGGCAAGGACCGGGTCAACGCGCCCATGATCCGGCACTGGTGCGAGGCGATGGGCGACACCAACCCCGCGTACACCGGCCCCGACGCCATCGCCCCGCCCACCATGCTCCAGACGTGGACGATGGGCGGTCTCTCCGGGCACGGAGGGCGCGCGGGGGCGTACGACGAGCTGCTCGCACTGCTCGATGAGGCCGGCTGCACCTCGGTCGTCGCCACGGACTGCGAGCAGGAGTACGTGCGCCCGCTGCGGCCCGGCGACGAGGTCACCTTCGACGCGGTGATCGAGTCGGTCTCGGACCGGAAGCGGACGAAACTCGGCACGGGGTACTTCGTGACGACGCGGATGGACCTGCGAGTGGACGGGGAGCCGGTGGGGACACACCGGTTCCGCATCCTCAAGTACGCACCCGTGCGTGCCAGGCCCGGCGGCCGAAGGCCCCGCCCGGTGATCAACCGGGACAACGCCGGGTTCTGGGAGGGCGTGGCCCGGCACCGGCTGCTGATCCAGCGGTGCAGCGGCTGCGGCACCCTGCGCTTCCCCTGGCTGCCGGGGTGCAACGCGTGCGGCTCCCCGGAGTGGGACACGGCCGAGGCGAGCGGCGCCGGGACGGTCTTCTCGTACGTGGTCATGCATCATCCGCCCTTTCCGGCCTTCTCCCCGCCCTATGCGGTCGGCCTGATCGAGCTGGCGGAGGGCGTGCGGATGGTCAGCAATGTGATCGGGGTGCCGTACGACAAGGTGCGGATCGGTATGCCCGTGCGTCTGGAATTCGCACGGTACGACGACGAGCTGGAGCTTCCGGTGTTCCGGGCCCAGGACGGGGACGGGAGCTGACATGGACTCCCCGCGCATACCGGTGGACATCCCGCGTACGGCAGTCGCGGCGGGGATGCGGCTGACCCCCCTCGAGATCGAGATCACGCGCACGCTGATCGTGGCCGGTGCGATCGCCTCCCGTGACTACCAGGACGTGCATCACGACGCGGAGCTGGCCCGCCGGAAGGGTTCACCGGACA
This sequence comes from Streptomyces sp. NPDC046931, assembly GCF_040644655.1. Classification (NCBI taxonomy): domain Bacteria; kingdom Bacillati; phylum Actinomycetota; class Actinomycetes; order Kitasatosporales; family Streptomycetaceae; genus Streptomyces; species Streptomyces sp. NPDC046931. The sequence continues at coordinate 130,629 of NZ_JBEYWX010000002.1, read as the reverse complement.
TCTTCATGAACATCCTGACCACGAACGGCCTGGTCGGACGATATGTCACGGACCACTTCGGCCCTCATGCGGTCCTGCGCAGGGTCGCCATACGGCTCGGCGCGCCCAACCACCCGGGGGACACCATGGTGCTGACCGGCACGGTCGAGGAGGTCGACGGGAACACCGTCACGGTGCGGGTGGCCGGGGAGAACGGCATCGGCCGGCACGTCACCGGCACGGTCACCGTCGTCCTCCAGGGCACCGGCACCGGCACGGACACGGACACCGGCACCGGCACGGATACGGGCACGGACACGGATACGGGCACGGACACCGGCACCGGCACCGGCACCGGCACGGATACGGGCACGGATACGGGAACGGACACCGGCACCGGCACGGACACCGATACGGACACCGCCACCGCAACCCTCCCGGTCGGGAGTCCCGAATGAGCGTGCGCACGAAGGACGCCCTCGGCGGACGGGCGGCGATCGTCGGGATCGGGGCCACCGAGTTCTCCAAGGACTCCGGCCGCAGCGAGCTGCGGCTGGCGGTGGAGGCGGTGCGGGCCGCACTGGACGACGCGGGGCTCACGCCCGCGGACGTCGACGGCATGGTCACGTTCACGATGGACACCAGCCCCGAGATCACCGTGGCCCAGGCGGCCGGGATCGGCGAACTGTCCTTCTTCTCCCGGATCCACTACGGCGGCGGGGCGACGTGCGCGACGGTCCAGCAGGCCGCGCTCGCGGTGGCGACGGGGGTGGCCGAGGTCGTGGTCTGCTACCGGGCGTTCAACGAACGCTCCGGCCGCCGCTTCGGCTCCGGGGTGCAGCACCGGGAGCCGTCGGCGGAGGGGACGGCCTTGGGCTGGCCGCTGCCGTTCGGGTTGCTCACCCCCGCGTCCTGGGTGGCGATGGCGGCCCAGCGCTACCTCTTCACCCATGGGCTGACCCCCGAGGCGTTCGGCCAGGTGGCCGTGGTGGACCGCGGGTACGCGGCGACCAACCCGGCGGCGTACTTCCACGGGCGGCCCATCACACTCGCCGACCACGCGGCCTCGCGCTGGATCGTGGAGCCGCTGCGGCTGCTGGACTGCTGCCAGGAGACGGACGGCGGCCAGGCGCTGGTGGTCACCTCCGTCGAGCGGGCCCGTGACCTGCCGCACCCGCCCGCGGTCATCGCGGCCGCCGCCCAGGGTGCGGGCCGCGCCCAGGAACAGATGACGAGCTACTACCGGGACGACCTGACCGGGCTGCCGGAGATGGGCGTGGTGGCCGGTCAGCTGTGGCGGACATCGGGCATGGGACCCGAGGACATCCACGTGGGCATCCTCTACGACCACTTCACGCCCTTCGTGCTGATGCAGCTGGAGGAGTTCGGGTTCTGCGCACCGGGCGCGGCGGCGGACTTCGTGGCCGCGCGGACTCTGCCGCTCAACACCCATGGAGGACAGCTGGGAGAGGCCTATCTGCACGGGATGAACGGCATCGCGGAGGCCGTACGCCAACTGCGCGGCACCGCGGTGAACCAGATACCCGGCGCCACCCGCACCCTGGTCACCGCGGGAACCGGGGTCCCCACCTCCGGCCTCGTCCTGACGGCGGACGGATGACCCGGCCCCCTCCCTCAGGGCCCGGTACCCCTCTTCGCACCTGCTCCGGTGCTCGTCTCTCAGGGGTGAACCCGCACGCGTGCGCACCGGCTCGTCCACCTTCAGTAGGTAAGGCCGACCTCCCGCATACAACCTGAGGGGGAGGCCGCTTCGGGACCTCCGGCCGATCCGCCGCACGGGGAGGCGAACCTAGCGTGGAGCCATGACCACACCCGTCTGCACCAGCGCTCCGAACGCCGCTGCATCAGCGAGGCAGACCCTTCCCTATCCGTCGTTCTCGTCGTACGTCAAGGAACGCCAGCCGGTGCTGCTGCGCACCGCCCGGTCGCTGACCGCGAACCCGAGCGACGCGGAGGACCTGCTGCAGACCGCCCTGGCGAAGACCTATGTCGCGTGGGACCGGATCGAGGACCACCGCGCGCTCGACGGGTATGTGCGCCGGGCACTGCTGAACACGCGGACCTCGCAGTGGCGCAAGCGCAAGGTCGACGAGTTCGTCTGCGACGAACTGCCCGAGCCGGAGCGGATGCCCGCCGCGGACCCGGCCGAGGAACAGGCCCTGCACGATGCCATGTGGCGGGCGATCATGAAACTTCCCGCACGTCAGCGGGCGATGGTGGTCCTGCGGTACTACGAGGACCTGAGCGAGGCCCAGACGGCGGAGGTGCTCGGCGTCTCCGTCGGCACGGTGAAGTCGGCGGTGTCCAGGGCCCTGGGCAAGCTCCGCGAGGACCCCGAACTGGAGTCCGTGCGCTGGACATCACGTCCCGGATACTGATCGATCATTCCGGGGAGTAGTGACATACCGCGCGGTATGTGCGCAGAATCAGCGCAACCCCCTACACCGCGTAGGCAATGTCGCCCCGGGAGGACGCCGTGCAGAGCACGATGCAGGACGTACCGCTGCTGATCTCGAGGATTCTGACCCATGGGTCGACGGTCCATGGATCGTCTCAGGTGATCACCTGGACCGGCGAGGGAGAACCGCACCGCCGCTCCTACGCCGAAATCGGCGCCCGCGCCGCCCAGTTGGCGCACGCACTGCGGGAGGACATCGGCGTCGGGGACGACGACCGGGTCGCCACCCTCATGTGGAACAACGCCGAGCATGTAGAGGCGTACTTCGCGATCCCCTCCATGGGCGCGATCCTGCACACCCTCAACCTGCGCCTTCCTCCAGAGCAGTTGGTGTGGATCGCCAACCACGCCGCCGACCGGGTCGTCATCGTCAACGGCTCCCTGCTGCCGCTGCTCGCCCCGCTGATGCCGCATCTGAAGACGGTCGAGCACGTGGTCGTGTCCGGCCCAGGCGACCGTTCGCTGCTCGAGGGCGTCTCCGCCCAGGTGCACGAGTACGAGGACCTCCTCGCCGGCAAGCCGACCACCTATGACTGGCCGGAGCTGGACGAACGCCAGGCCGCCGCCATGTGCTACACCTCCGGCACCACCGGCGACCCCAAGGGCGTCCTGTACTCCCACCGGTCCATCTATCTGCACTCCATGCAGTGCAACATGGCGCAGTCGCTGGGCCTGACCGACGAGGACACCGCGCTCGTCGTGGTTCCGCAGTTCCACGTCAACGCCTGGGGCCTGCCGCACGCCACCTTTATGACCGGCGTCCATCTGCTCATGCCGGACCGCTTCCTCCAGCCCGGGCCGCTCGCCGAGATGATCGAGAAGCAGCGGCCCACGTACGCCGCCGCCGTCCCCACCATCTGGCAGGGTCTGCTCGCCGAGCTGACCGCACGGCCCCGGGACGTCTCGTCCCTCGGCAATGTCACCGTCGGCGGCTCGGCGTGTCCGCCCTCGCTCATGGCGGCCTTCGACAAGCTCGGGATGCGAGTCTGCCACGCCTGGGGCATGACCGAGACCTCCCCGCTCGGCACGGTCGCCCGCCCGCCCGCCCAGGCGGTGGGCACGGAGGAGGAATTCGCCTACCGGCTCACCCAGGGACGTTTCCCGGCCGCTGTCGAGGCCCGCCTCACCGGTCCCGCCGGGGAACGGCTGCCCTGGGACGGCAAGTCCGCGGGCGAGCTGGAGGTACGCGGACCGTGGATCGCGGGGGCGTACTACAACGGCCCGGACGCCGAGCCCCTGCGCCCGGACGACAAGTTCAGCGAGGACGGCTGGCTCAAGACCGGGGACGTCGGCACCCTCAGCCCCGACGGCTTCCTCACCCTCACCGACCGAGCCAAGGACGTCATCAAGTCCGGCGGCGAGTGGATCTCGTCCGTCGACCTGGAGAACGCGCTGATGTCCCACCCGGAGGTCACCGAGGCGACGGTCGTCGCCGTGCCTGACGAGAAGTGGGGTGAGCGCCCGCTGGCGATCGTCGTGCTCCAGGAGGGCTCCACGGCGGACTTCCCCACCCTGCGCTCCTTCCTGGCCGAGGAGGCGAGGATCGCCAAGTGGCAGCTCCCCGAGCGCTGGACGATTCTTCCGTCGGTGCCCAAGACGAGCGTCGGCAAGTTCGACAAGAAGCTGCTGCGTCGGCAGTACGCGGCGGGTGAGCTGGAGGTCACGCTCATCTAGGGCCGATCAGGCACGTTGAGCACATGGTGTGGGGCGGTGTTTCACGTGAAACACCGCCCCACGCGACGTATGAACCGGTAAGTCCCTTTCGGGGGGACTCAGTTGGTGCCGACCCGCGCCAGCAGATCCACGATCCGGTCCTGCACCTCGGGGCTCGTCGAGCGCTCGGCCAGGAACAGCACCGTCTCCCCCGAGACCAGCCGGGGCAGCTCGACCTGGTCCACGGCCGCGGTGTAGACGACGAGGGGGGTGCGGTTGAGCAGGTTGTTCGCGCGCAGCCAGTCGACCACCCCGGCCTGTCGGCGGTGTACCTGCATCAGGTCCATCACCACCAGGTTCGGCCGCATCTGCGCGGCCAGCGTCACCGCGTCCGTATCCGAAGCGGCTCGCGCGACCTGCATGCCACGCCGCTCCAGGGTCGCGGTGAGGGCCAGCGCGATCTCCGCGTGCTCCTCGATGAGCAGCACGCGCGGCGGGTGCTGCTCGGAGTCCCGCGGGGCCAGCGCCTTGAGGAGTACGGCAGGGTCGGCGCCGTACGCCGCCTCCCGCGTCGCCTGCCCGAGCCCCGCCGTGACCAGTACGGGAACCTCGGCGGTCACCGCCGCCTGGCGCAGGGACTGGAGCGCGGTCCGTGTGATCGGTCCGGTGAGCGGGTCGACGAAGAGGGCGGCCGGGAAGGCGGCGATCTGCGCGTCGACCTCCTCACGGGAGCTGACGATGACGGGCCGGTAGCCGCGGTCGCTGAGCGCCTGCTGGGTCGTCACGTCCGGCGCGGGCCAGACGAGCAGCCGACGCGGGTTGTCGAGCGGCTCCGGGGGCAGTTCGTCGTCCATCGGCCGCGACTGGGGCTGGTCGGCGACCTCCACGGCGCCGCCGGGGCCGTCGAGCGGCTCGGGGCCCTCGTCGGCGTTCACGTCCGGAGCCCCTATGGCGTACGACCGTCCGGCGCCCTCGCTGGCTCCGGCCAGGCGGGACTGCCCGGCCATGGAGGGCTGCGCCGGCAGCGGAGCCGAGGGGGACTGGGGATGCGGGCGCGCCGCCGTGTCCTGGCGCTCGCCCGCGGGCTCCGGAGGCGTTCCGAGCTTGCGGCGGCGACCCGAACCGTTCGGTGAGTGCGGCGGAGGCGTGGCGGACTGGGGGCGGGGCTGGGTCCCCGGCTGGGCCGCGGCCTGACGCGCGAAGGGCACGCCCTGCCCGAGGGTCCGCACGCTGATCGCCCGCCCCTGCGTCGAGTTGGGGTCCATGGGCGCGGCGGCCTCGGCCGGAAGCGGCTGGGCGGTCCGCGGCTGCGGGGTCCCGGCCCGGGGGGCTCCCGGCCGGGCGGCGCGCTCCGGAGGCAGCGGCGTGCCCGCCGACGGCGTGGGCTGCGGTAGCGGCATCCCGGGGACACCGGCCCCGGACGCGCCCTGAGCGGGCACCATCGGCTGCGGGCCGGGCTGCGCCTGCGCCGCGGGCTGCGGAGCGGCGGGGGGCTGCCCGGGGACGGACTGAACGGCGGGGGCCGGAACCCCCTGCGGAGGCACGGTCGGCGAGGGCACCACGGGTGCGGGGACGCCCTGTGCCGGGACGGGCTGCGGGCCCCCCGGAGCGGGCACGCCCTGCGCGGGCACCACCGGGGACATCTGCCCGGGAGTCCCCTGGGGAGACGCCACCGGTGCGGACACGCCGGGCGTGGCGGGCATCGGTCCGGGCACACCCTGGGCAGGCGGGTTTCCGGCTGCGTCCGCCCTGTCCGGCTGCTGCCCGGGCGTGGCGGTAGTCCGTCCGCGGCGGCGGCCCATGGGTGCGGCCACCGGGTGCGGCTGCGGCGGAGTGTGGTCGTCGGCCGTGTCGTGTGCCACCGCGTCATGGCGGCTCTCGTCCGCCGGGCCGGGGATGGGAGCCGGGCCGGGAACGGGAGCGGACTGCTCCGGCGCGCGGTCCGCCTCGGCGGGCGGCAGCGCGAACACGGTCCGGGCACCGGAATCCGCGGCGGCGGCCCGCTCGTTGGCGGCGGCCAGAGCGCGCCGACGGCGTCCGGTCGGCGTCTCGGCGGCATCGGGGTCCTGGGGGGACGGCGCACCGGCAGCCGCGGGCAGCGCGGGCGGCAGCGCCTGCGGTTCGGCGTCCCGGCGGGCGCGCCGGCCCGTGGGGACGGGCACTCCCTGCGGCGGTACGGCCCCGCCCAGTCCGGTGGCGGCCGCCGGGGCCCCGGCGGCATGCTCCGCCGCCGTCACGACCGATCCCTCGGCCACGCCCTCGGCACTGCTCTCGGCGGGGCTCGGCCGTCCGCGCCGTCGCCCCGTGCCGCCGGACGCGGGGGTCTCCACGGAGTCCTCGCCCTCGGCCGCCTGCGCCGGAACCGACGCCTCGGCGGCCGGCTCCTCCACCGGGCGCCGTCTGCGCCGCCCGGTGGGCGCCACCGCGGCCTGCTGCTCGGAGGACGGGGCGGACCCGGCGCCCACCTCGCTCTCCAGAAACGCGTCCACGGACGGACGGCGGGCCCGCCGGCGTCCGCCGCCCTGCTGTGCGGGCTGCTCCGGCGGCGCGATCTGCACGGGCCCGCCGACGGGTTCCTCCGCGGGTGTCTTCACCGGGGGTGCCGCGACCGCTCCGGCGCCGCCGCCGAGGGGCACCTCGAGCACGTATGCGCTGCCGCTCATCCCCGGCACTTCGTGCGTCTGCAGCACACCGCCGTGTGCGCGCACGATCCCGGCGACGATCGGCTGGTGCACCGGGTCTCCCCCGGCGTACGGGCCACGCACCTCGATCCGTACGACCTCGCCCCGCTGCGCGGCCGCCACCACGACGGTGTTGTCCAGGTAACCGCCCGCCGAGACCGGCGCGTTGCCCGTGGCGTCGACGCCCGCCACGTCCGCGACGAGATGCGCGAGCGCCTCGGCGAGCCGCTGCGGATCGACCTCGGCCTCGATGGGCGGGGCGTGCACGGCGAACTGCACGCGTCCGGGCCCGATCAGTTCGACGGCACCGTCGACACCCGCGGCGACGACCGCGTCGAGCATGACGGTCGTCCGTACGAGCTCGTCCTCACCCGAGTCCAGCCGCTGGTAACCGAGGACGTTGTCCACGAGCGTGGTGATCCGCGAGTAGCCGGCCGCGAGGTGGTGGAGCACCTGGTTCGCCTCTGGCCACAGCTGTCCGGCGTCGTCCGCGGCGAGCTTGGACAGCTCACCGCGCAGTTCGTCGAGGGGGCCGCGCAGCGACTGGCCGAGCACGGCGAGAAGTTGATCGTGCCGGGCGGTCAGTGCCTCGTAGCGGTCCTTCTCGCGCTCGCCGAGCGCGGCGTAGCGCTCCTCGCCGGCCGCGATCTCCTCCGTGTGCCGCTCGTGCAGTCCGGCCAGCTCGGCCGCGTGCTCCTCGCGCAGCCGCTCCAGCTCCTCCTCGTGCTCCTTGACGGTCCGCTCCAGCTCCTGCCGGTGCTGCTCGTCGGCCGCCTCCTTCTCCGCGACGAGCGTGTCGAACGGGCGCCGGTCGGTGAACGTCATCACGGCGCCGACGATCTGGTCGCCGTCGCGCACCGGCGAGGTCGTCAGGTCGACCGGCACCTTCTTCCCGGGCTTGGACCACAGCACCTGCCCGCGCACCCGGTGCTTGCGCCCCGAAAGCAGGGTGTCGTGCAGCGGCGACTCCGAGTACGGGAAGGGGGAGCCGTCCTCGCGCGAGTGCAGAATGAGGGTGTGCAGCTCCTTGCCGCCCAGGTCGCTGGCCCGGTAGCCGAGGATCTGGGCGGCGGCGGGGTTGACGAGCACGATCCGCCCGTCGGTGTCCGTGCCGATCACGCCCTCGGCCGCGGCCCGCAGGATCATCTCGGTCTGCCGCTGGGAGCGGGCGAGTTCGGCCTCGGTGTCGACCGTGCCGGAAAGATCGCGGACGACGAGCATGAGCAGTTCGTCGCCGGTGTAGCCGTAGCCGTCGTAGGCCTGGCGGCCGTCCTCGAGGTTGGCGCTCGTGACCTCGACGGGGAACTCGCTCCCATCGGTGCGCCGCGCGGTCATCCGGGTCGGCTTGGTGCGTCCGCGCGGGTCGAGGGAGTCGGGCCGCCGCATGGACCCGGGGATCAGCCGCGAGTCGAACTGCGGCAGCAGGTCGAGGAGCCCCCGCCCCACCAGGGCGGTACCGGGCGCTTCGAAGGCCTCCAGGGCGATGGTGTTGGCGTTGACGACCGTTCCGTTGGCGTTGACCAGCACCAATGCGTCGGGAAGCGCGTCCAGTATGGCAGCGAGGCGAGCAGCGCCTCGGGATGGCCTGCTGCTCACGAGACGCTTCCTCCCTGTTACCGCACCTTGCCGACCGCGGGTGCCATCTTGCCAACCGGCCCGCGGCGTGTCACGCGAGGGAGTCTACGGGCAGTGGCCCGGCACGCGGCGCCGGATGAGAGGGAGGTCGCTCGCGGAAGTGACGCAGAAGCTGTGACCGCGCAGGTCGCCGGGTGAAACCCCCGAAATCAGCTCGGACGCGCCCCGGCGCCGGCTGTCGTCCGGTGGTGCCGTTCGCGTGTACGCATGTCCGGCAGCAGGGGCACGAGGCTGTCCCAGCGGGCCACCTGACAGCCGTTGCGGCGGTCGTACTGCGCGTCGACCGGCCGTCCGGCCCAGGTCCCGGAGATGTGCGCGGTGGCCGGGCCGCCGTACTGCATCGTGCACAGGGCGCGCGGCGGCACCGGGGCGAAGGGGTCGCGGCCCCAGATGGTGCGCCGGTCGAGCATGGTGCACGCGATGGCGGGGTTCGGGTGGTTGCCGCGCGACGGGTGGCAGCGAAGCAGATACGTCCCGTCGGCCTGCCCGGTGTGCCGGACGGTGACGACGAGCTGGTCGCCGCGGGGAAGGGGCGGCGTGCCGTGGGCGTCGGCCGGGGCGGGGGCCGCGACGGCGGCGAGCAGGGCCGCGGCCCCGAGGAGCACGGAGCGCGAGGTGAACTGGATCATGCCATGACTAACGGTGGCGGAGCGGGACGGTTGCGTTTGTGACCCGAGTGGCGCATGTGGCTGCGGTGGCACCAGGCGGGTCCCGGATCAGCGGCCCTGTGCTTTGCCCTGTGACCGTTCTCCCTAGTACCGTGGGGGTCGATTGGTGACACACCGCTCGGCTGTGTCATCATCTGCACGCACCTTCGCGCTCGCGCGGACGGTTGTGCTGGAGGCGTCGCCTAGTCCGGTCTATGGCGCCGCACTGCTAATGCGGTTTGGGCCTTAAAGCCCATCGAGGGTTCAAATCCCTCCGCCTCCGCACCTGATCCCGAAGCCCCGGTCCTCCGCGACCGGGGCTTCGGCGTTGCCGGGCCCGTCCCCACCCGGTCGCCCGCGCATCGTCCCCAGCTCTCCCACATGGCGTTTCCGCAGGTCACAAGGGGTGTGCCTAATGGATTTCACATGGCGGCGGCAGTCATGTAATGTTCTTCCTGTCGCCGCGAGCGGGCCGGAAGAGCCGGGAGCGGGGACAGAAAACAGAAAACAAGCACTCGTAGCTTAACGGATAGAGCATCTGACTACGGATCAGAAGGTTGCAGGTTCGAATCCTGCCGAGTGCGCACAGATCAGAGGCCCCGGAGAGATCCGGGGCCTCTGGCGTTTCGAGGGCGTACAGCAGCGAAGTACGGCAACGGGGTCGCCGTCAGAGGGAGTCGGCGTCGCGGATGCGCTGCGCCGCCTTCGGGTGCACCGCAGTGGGATCATCCCGGAGCCCGGCACGACGGGCACGGCGCGTCCGGAGCGCCCCGAGACTCGGCCTCGGTAGCGGCAAGCAGTCGTCCGGCTCCTCCGTCTTGGTCTCCTGGTGGCACCCTTGGCGGCCTCCCGAAAGGGCCGCGGTATTGAATTGGCGCACGGGGAAGCGGCGAAACCGGATCCACAGTGCGCCGCGCAGGTGAGATGGTTTTACGTGTATTCAGACCGGCGGGATAATTCGATTCGAGTTCCAATCCCTGCCGAATTGCCGCCGAGATCGGCTCAACGTGTGGCTCTGCCGGACGGGACCAGTGTGCTGCGGCAACGTTTCGAGCCGGCCCTGTATCCCTTGGATGTTACGTGAGGCGATGGAAGGCCGGAGACGATGGTCGGGCGAAGGACGCCCCTCCGCTGGTAAGGGTGTTGGGTTAATGGGCCACGAACCCGCACGACCCTCACGAGGCGATCGGCACGTCGTCGACTTCGGTCGGCTGCCCATGAGGGTTTAACCGGAGCAGGTGACCAGAATCATCATGCAGGAATTCACCCCGCCGACGGCTACGAGCGCGTCGATTCCGGGCAGCGGCGCCGGGCTCCCGGCGACGTATATCCATCGCTGCCACCTTCTCGAACCCGACGACGACGACCTGATGCGCCCGTGGACGATCACCGGCGACGGAGACCACGGTGGCGGCCACGGCCAATGACTCTTCCCCGCGATCGGTTCCTCCCAACAGCAGCGCGAACGGTTGATCACCCGACACCAGTCCAGCGAACGGTCGTTGTACTCCGTGACGCACGGTCGGCGTCAGACACCCAACCTTCAGGAGGCACCATGCGCGTACTGCCCCAGCTGGCAGTCACTGTCACCGGGATCGGGGCCGCTCTGCTGTTCACCGCCGGGGTCGCTTCGGCTGCCGGCACGCCGTTGACGCAGGACCAGGCGGAGGATCGGCTGATCTCCAACGGCATCACGGCCACATCGCCCGGGAACTGCACCGACAAGAACAACCCGAGCTGCGTCTCGTACGAGGGGATCCTCAGCGGCACGGTGGACGGGGTGATCAACCTCAAGAAGGCCAGCGGCGTCGCGAGCCTCATCGTCATCGGCGGCACCGAGGTCGGCCACGGGGAAGGCGAGAAGTACACCCACGCCAACGGCTACAAGATCGACCTCCTGCCCATCCCCGCTCTCAACGACTACATCAAGGGCACCTTCCGATACGCCGGCCTCCGCGGCGACGGCTTCCCGCTGTGGAAGTCAGCATCAGGCGACCTCTACTGCGACGAAGGCAGCCACTGGGACATCATCTATTTCTAGTCCCCGGCTACACCTCCAGCTCACGCAAGCAGCGCGAAGACCGAGCGATCTGCCCCGATCCCCAGGGGCAGGTTCCTCGTAGGCGTGCCCGCGCGACGGGACGGTCCGGAAAAGGAGCGTCCGGACCCCGAATTGCAGGGTTCTTTTTGGGTCGGGCCACGTTCATCGCCCGGTGGGCACGGTCTCCGTGCCGCCGAGCAGAGCTCGTTCCTCCGCGTCGGCCAGCCAGAAGAAAACAGGCGGCAGGCCGATCTCGATCACCGCCGGTGCGATCTGGAACCACTGCGGCCAGCCGTGAACGGCGAGCGACAACAGCCGCCCGAATCCCGGCTCGACCCTGCCGACTCCCTGGTGGAGCAGCTCATCCAGGGCATGGACGTCCACCTCGACTACTTCGTCGCCAACCGCAACGCCGTCCTCGCCGCGAACCGGGTTCTCGCGGGCGACCCGGTGATTCAGTCGATCACGACGAACGAGCTGGACGCACTCCGTACGCGGCTGCCGGCCGTACTCCCACTCGCGGACGACAGCGCCCGCGAGGCCGTGTCCGCCGTGCTGAAAAGCTGGCTGGTCTTCGTCCAGGTCCTCTGCCTCGACTGGCTCACCCACAAGACCTGCACCCGCACCCGGCTCCGCGACATCTGCATCGGCGCCCTTCTCGGCGCCCTGAGGCCATTGCTCGCCGACGACCCCACCCATGAGTGGCCGCTACAGCGGCCCGACGCGGATGCCTAGGCCCTACCGGGTGCTCAAGGCCTGCGGCGAAGTCGCTGCCAAGGTGCGCGTCGTGGCAGACGGGCCACGATGTCGCCGCCCGTCGACCTGCCGCTCAGCACCACGCGCAGTCGTACCGGAGTCTCCGGACCGGTGACCGGGCGGACCTTGATGTCGCCGCGGCTGTAGGTGACGTCGTCGGCGTCGACCACGATCCCCGGTCCGGTGACCAGCGTCAGATTTCCGCCGATGCGCAGGTCGACCTCGATGTGCAGGGTGTCGTGGGTGATCACGGCCTCGGTGAAGTCGAGTTTCAGGTCGCTGAACATCAGCCGGATCTCCATCCGGCGGGGAACCAGCCAGCGACCGGAGCGCTTGCCCTCTCCGAAGCGCTGGTCGATCCGGATCACCTCGCGAGCCTGTGGCGGCATCCCTTCGAGCGGCAGATCGGCGACCAGTACCGCCAGGTCGGAGGCAGTGCGCGCCGCCAGCGCCGCTTCGACGCGCTCGTCCAGCTCGGCGGACGTCAGCCGGCCGTCCCCGGCCGCGACCCGGAGGATCTCCACGGCCTCGTCCCGCTCCCGATGAGACACCCGCTGCTCGGACACCGGGCGACGGTGAGAGTCGTCTGGTCCGGAGAGATCGCCTGACATGGTTTCAGTGTGCTGACGCGCTCAGGGGACGGGCAACACCCGATCGAGGAAATGGGGGATGTGGATCGGCCATGCGATGAGGAACCAAGCCCCCGGATCCTGCGCGGACTTGGGCGTTGCGGCAGACGGCGTCGTCCGGACCGGCGAGCCGTCGCTCAGCGTGCCTCCGCGAGGCCCGAGTCGCTCTCGCCGTCCGCGTGCGCGGTGTCGGTGGCGGCCGGCTCGGCGGTGACGGCCCTGAGGGCCCGGGCGGGGAGCTTCCGTCCTGGCCACCGACCAGGACGCTCGGGACGCCCTCGGCGGCGAGGAGGTCGTCGAGCCGACGCGCGGTGGGCAGGGGATGGCCGGTCCTGAAGGAGTAGCCCGACGACCGTCCCTGGACGAAGCCGTGATTCGCCGCATCGCCTGTGTCGTGGGCACGACGTACGAGTTCGAGTACAGCTTCCGCGAACTGGCCTAGCGGACCCTTGAAGCGCCGATCGCCCTCTTCAAGGCCCAGGGCGACGACTACTCCTTCATCGAGGGCCGCTCGGGCTACTCGGCGGCCGCCCCCCGGGGCGTGGAGCTGAGGGGCGACCACTACAGCGTCCTGAAGGAGCACGGCGTGGCGGACCTGGTCGCGGCCGTCCGCGCGGCGATGGGCCACCGAGGCCGGGCCCGCGTCGCCCGTCGGGCCCGCGTCGGTCCCGCAGTGTCAGTGGCGGAGCCTAGTCTCGGCGGTGATGACTCGGGTCTGGAGATGCGCGGGGCTGTCGTGGTCCGACGGCGGGCCCCGGCTGCACTGGGAGGGCGGGCGCCCCAGTGAGCTGGCGCGGGGGAGGCGGGTGGCCTTCGCCGTCGTGGCGGGGAGCGTGCGGACCTGTGTGGGGGCGCGGGGCCATGGATGCCCGATGCGGGCGGAGGTCTCGGGGCGGAGCACCGGTGCGCGGTGCGAGGAGTGTGCGCGCCTGAACCGGGCGCACTCCGTGGCCGCGGACACCGTCGCCGATGATCCCCGCCCGTACCGGGTGTATCTGGCGTGGTTCGGGCCCGGCATGGTCAAGGTCGGGATCACCGCGGCCGAACGCGGCCCGGCGCGGCTGCTGGAGCAGGGCGCCGTGTCCTTCGGCTGGCTGGGCACCGGGCCCCTGATGGCGGCGCGCCGCACCGAGGAGCTGCTGCGGGCGGCGCTGGGGGTACCGGACCGGATTCCCTACGCCGGCAAGCGCGCGGTGCGGGCCGCGTTGCCGTCCGCCGGGGAGCGCGCCGCCGAGCTGGCGGAGCTGCACGCCCGGGCGGTGGCGCTCGGCGGCTGGCCGGAGTCGCTGGAGCGGGCACCGTTCCGGGCGGTCGACCATGGCGCGGTGTTCGGCCTGGAGGGGCTGGCACGGGCGGAAGCTGTGGTGAGCGAGCTGGTCGCCGGCGGAGTGGTGAGCGGAGATCTGCTGGCCGCCGCCGGACCCGATCTTCATCTGGCCACCGGGCGCGGCGTCGTCGTACTCGACACCCGGCTGATGACCGGGTGGGAGCTGACGGGGGCTCCCGGTGATCGGCTGACTGTTCCGGTCAGGGAGTCGGGGGAGCCGGGCGTGCAGGACGGGTTGTTCTGAGCGGCGGTGCCGAGAAGGGGCCGACGTGCTGTTCCGGGCCGGGGGGGGTGGACGGGCGGTGCGGGCGTCGCCGATCGTGTCGGCATGAGCGATCAGCGCAGTGTGCCCGGCGCCCCCGCCTTTCCCGCAGTCCCGGCGGCCGCAGTCGGCGTCCCCGTCCCCGCCCCCGCCCACGAACCCCCGTACTACGCCGTCGTCTTCACCTCCCTGCGCACCGGGGCCGACCACGGGTACGCGGAGACCGCCGGGCGAATGGAGGAACTGGTCAGGGAGATTCCCGGATTCCTCGGCATGGATCACGCCCGTACCCCCGGCGGGCTGTCGATCACCGTCGGCTACTTCCGGGACGCGGCCGCCCTCGAGGCGTGGCGGACCGATTCGGAGCACCGGGCGGCCCAGAAGCGGGGGCGTGCGGAGTGGTACCAGGCTTACACGGTGCATATAGCCAAGGTCGAGCGCAGCCACGCCTTCGAACGCCCCTTCCCGCCCGGCCGAGAGCAGAACTGACGTATCGTCACAATTCTCCCAGGAGTTCCCTGAGAGGCGCCTGTGTGTTTCTCAGGGAAATCACAGAAAGGTGAAAGGACTCTCTCAGGGGACCTCGACAGGCTGTCCAGCCATGACCACGACCTCGCCCCAGGGGCGCACCGAACTGCTGAGGCCGGACGGGAGCCCCGTCCGAGTGCTGGTGGTGGACGACGAGTTGTCGATCACCGAACTGCTCTCCATGGCCCTTCGCTACGAGGGCTGGCAGATCCGCAGCGCGGGTGACGGACAGGGAGCGATCCAGACCGCGCGCGAGTTCCGGCCCGACGCCGTCGTGCTCGACATGATGCTCCCCGACATGGACGGCCTGAGCGTCCTGGGACGGCTGCGGCGCGAACTGCCCGACGTGCCCGTGCTCTTCCTGACCGCCAAGGACGCCGTGGAGGACCGGATCGCGGGTCTGACCGCCGGCGGGGACGACTACGTCACCAAGCCGTTCAGCCTGGAGGAGGTCGTCGCCCGGCTGCGCGGGCTGATCCGGCGCTCCGGCGCCGCGGACCGCCGCTCGGACTCCGTCCTGGTCGTCGGCGACCTCACCCTGGACGAGGACAGCCACGAGGTGTGGCGGGCCGGGGAGAGCATCCACCTGACCGCGACCGAGTTCGAACTGCTCCGGTTTCTGATGCGCAACCCGCGGCGCGTGCTCAGCAAGGCGCAGATCCTCGACCGCGTGTGGTCCTACGACTTCGGCGGGCAGGCCAATGTGGTCGAGCTGTACATCTCCTATCTGCGGCGGAAGATCGACGCCGGCCGTGAGCCGATGATCCACACACGGCGCGGCGCCGGCTACCTGATCAAGCCCGCGGCGTCATGAGCAGGCGACGACGACCGCGTACGCAGAGGCGAGGACGACAGCCGCGCACGCTGCGGACACGGCTCGTCGTCTCGGCGGTCAGTCTGATCGCCGTGGTGTGCGCGGTGATCGGCACGGTGACGACGATCGCACTGAGCCAGCATCTGTACAAGCAGAAGGACGCACAGGTCGTCGAGGCCGGCCGGCGTGCCGCCGGGCCGCCCAGGGGGGTGCCCGGTGGGGGGCCGCTGGGACCCGGCGACGGCTCGGAATCGCCGTCCGGCACCGGGTCCCTGCCGGGCGCCTCGGACCGGATCGACTCGACGGACGCGAAGCTCGACTTCATCGTCACCAAGGGCGGGACGCAGCCCGGGAACATCGCCGCCGTGGTCGACACGAGCGGCAGGATCGTCAAGGCGGCCGTCGCCAAGGTGAACAACGACAAGGGCATGGTCCCCAGCCAGCTCGACGCCGCGCAGGTCGCCGCGCTCGCGACCGTGCCGAAGGAGGGCATCCACAGCGTCGATATCCCGGGCCTGGGTGGGTACCGGGTCAGGTACATGTCGGGCATCCGCGGCAACTACTACATCGGGCTGCCCACCTCCGACGTCACCGACAACGTCGACACTCTCATCCTCGTCGAGGTCAGCGTCGCCGGCGCCGGTCTCGTCGCCGCCGGGATCGCCGGATCCGTACTGGTCGGACTCGCCCTGCGGCCCCTGCGCAAGGTGGCCGCGACCGCCACCCGGGTCTCCGAACTGCCGCTGCACACCGGCGAGGTCACCCTCGACGAGCGGGTGCCGGAGTCCGAGACCGATCCCCACACCGAGGTCGGGCAGGTCGGGGCCGCGCTCAACCGGATGCTGGACCACGTCCACGGCGCCCTGCACGCGCGCCAGCAGAGCGAGACGCGCGTACGGCAGTTCGTCGCGGACGCCAGTCATGAGCTGCGCACCCCGCTCGCCTCCATCCGCGGCTACGCCGAGCTGACCCGGCGCGGACGCGAGGAGACCGGGCCCGACACCCGGCACGCCCTCGGAAGGATCGAGTCCGAGGCCGGGCGCATGACGCTCCTCGTCGAGGACCTGCTGCTGCTCGCCCGGCTGGACGCGGGCCGCCCGCTCCAGTTCGGGCAGACCGACCTCGTACCGCTCGTCGTGGACACCATCAGCGACGCCCGGGCGGCCGGGCCGGACCACAACTGGCGGCTGGAGCTGCCGGACGAGCCCGCGCTCGTGTCGGCGGACGCCGCCCGGCTCCAGCAGGTGCTCGTCAACCTGCTCGCCAACGCCCGCACCCACACCCCGCCCGGCACGACCGTCACCGCACGCGTCGTGCGGCGGGGGCCATGGCTGTGCGTGGACGTCCAGGACGACGGCCAGGGCATTCCGCCGGATCTGCTGCCGCACGTCTTCGAACGGTTCGCGCGCGGCGACTCGGCGCGCTCACGGGCCACCGGCTCCACCGGACTCGGGCTGGCCATCGTGCAGGCCGTGGCGACCGCGCACGGCGGCGCGGTGACCGTCGACAGCGTGCCCGGACGCACGGTGTTCACCGTGCATCTGCCGGCGCTCACCCCGTACGTCCCCGCGCCCGCTCCCGAAACGAACCGGCAACGGCACTCACAGGCACGGCACAGCCTCACCACATGGGTGCGACAGGGCGCTTGAGAAGAGTCGGGGGCATGCGAACCGATTCCTCTCCCGGCCCCCTGCCGGCGCGGGAGCACCTCCCGGCCGCCGGAGCCGGTACGCCTGTGCTGGACGTAGTGATCCCCGTCTACAACGAGGAGAAGGACCTCGAGCCGTGTGTGCTCGGACTGCACGAGCACCTCAGGCGCACCTTCCCGTACGCCTTCCGCATCACGATCGCGGACAACGCGTCCACGGACACCACACCGCAGGTGGCCGCGCGGCTGGAGGCGGAGCTCGCGGAGGTGACGTCCTTCCGGCTGGAGCAGAAGGGGCGCGGCCACGCGCTGCGGACCGTCTGGTCCGCCTCGGACGCCCCGATCCTCGCCTACATGGACGTGGACCTCTCGACCGACCTCAACGCGTTGCTGCCCCTGGTGGCACCGCTGATCTCGGGCCACTCCGACCTGGCGATCGGCTCCCGGCTGACCCGTACCTCCCGGGTCGTGCGCGGCCCCAAGCGGGAGTTCGTCAGCCGCGCCTACAACCTCATCCTGCGCGGCTCGCTCCAGGCCCGGTTCTCGGACGCGCAGTGCGGCTTCAAGGCGATCCGCCGTGACGTGGCCCAGGTGCTGCTGCCGCTGGTGGAGGACACCGGCTGGTTCTTCGACACCGAGATGCTGGTGCTCGCCGAGCGTGCCGGTCTGCGCATCCACGAGGTGCCCGTCGACTGGGTCGACGACCCCGATTCCACGGTGCACATCGTGAAGACGGCGACCGACGACCTCAGGGGCGTGTGGCGGATCGGCAGGGCGCTGGCCACCGGCTCGCTGCCGCTGGACCGGCTCGCCCGGCCGTTCGGCGACGACCCGCGTGACCGGGACATCCAGGACGTGCCGCGGGGCCTGGCCCGTCAGCTCGTCGGCTTCTGTGTGGTCGGCGGCCTGTCCACCCTCTTCTACCTGGCGCTCTACAGTCTCTTCCGGCAGTTCTCGGGCGCGCAGATCGCCAACGCGCTCGCGCTGCTGGTCTCGGCGGTCGCCAACACGGCGGCCAACCGCCGGCTCACCTTCGGGGTACGCGGCCGGGGCGGCGCCGTCCGCCACCAGGCGCAGGGCCTGGTGGTCTTCGGCATCGGGCTCGCCCTCACCAGCGGCTCCCTCGCCGCCTTGAACGCGGCTACCGGCAATCCGGCGCATTCCACGGAGCTGGCGGTGCTGATCGCCGCCAACCTCGCGGCGACCGTGCTGCGGTTCCTGCTCTTCCGGGCCTGGGTCTTCCCGGACCGGCGCGACGGCGACCATGCGCCCGGCTACGACCGGACCCCCCGCACATACGACAGCACGTACGGCACCACGTACGACACCGCCCAGTTCCACGCCGGTGCCGACGCGGACCGTGCCATCTGGAGGGACGCCCCCACGCCGGTGCAGCCGGTGCGTCCGCAGGACACCGACCCGAGGGACTACCGATGACCACCCACTTCGAGCAGCCGACCCACCAAGGTGGTACGGGGCCGCACTCCTGGGGACCGCCCTCCACGGCACCGGCGGCACCGGTCCCCGGTGCCGGTGAGCCCGGGCAGCCACTGGTGCGCAGACTCCGGCGCGGCCGGCCCGAGGACCCCCGCTGGGCCCGTCCCGCGTTCCTCGGTCTGCTGCTCGCGACCGCTCTGCTGTACCTGTACAACCTGAGCGCCTCCGGATACGCCAACTCCTTCTACTCGGCGGCGGTCCAGGCCGGCAGCGCCTCCTGGAAGGCGTTGTTCTTCGGCTCGCTGGACGCGGGCAACGCGATCACCGTCGACAAGCCCCCGGCCGCGCTGTGGCCGATGGCCCTGTCGGTACGGATCTTCGGGCTGAACTCGTGGGCGATCCTCGTCCCCGAGGTGATCATGGGCGTCCTGACGGTCGCCGTGGTGTACGCGGCCGTCCGGCGCCGGTTCAGCCCCGCGGCCGGCCTGATCGCGGGTGCCGTGCTCGCGCTCACCCCGGTCGCGGCGCTGATGTTCCGGTTCAACAACCCGGACGCGCTGCTGGCGCTGCTGATGGCGGTCACGGTCTACTTCGTCGTCCGGGGTCTGGAGGACGGCCGCACCAAGTGGCTGGTCTGGGCGGGTGTCGCGGTCGGCTTCGCCTTTCTGACGAAGACCCTGCAAGCCTTTCTGATCCTGCCGGCCCTCGCGGCCGTGTACGGCGTCTGCGCGCCCGTGAAACTGAGGAAGAGGCTGCTGCAACTGGGCCTCGCGACGGTCGCGCTGGTCGTCTCCGGCGGCTGGTGGGTCGCGACCGTCGAGCTGTGGCCCGCGTCCTCGCGCCCTTACATCGGCGGCTCGCAGAACAACTCGTTCCTGGAACTGACCTTCGGCTACAACGGCCTCGGCCGCATCAACGGCGACGAGACCGGGAGCGTCGGCGGCATGGGCGGCGGGGGCGGCGGTCAGTGGGGCGCCACGGGCTGGGACCGGATGTTCGGCGCCGAGATCGGCTCCCAGATCTCCTGGCTGCTGCCGGCCGCGCTGATCCTGTTCGCCGCGGGCCTCGTCCTCGCCGGCCGGGCCGCCCGGACGGACCTGACCCGCAGCTCCTTCCTCGCCTGGGGTGGTTCGCTGCTGACGACCGCGGTCGTCTTCAGCTATATGGCCGGCATCTTCCACCAGTACTACACGGTGGCTCTGGCCCCCTACATCGCCGCCCTGGTCGGCATGGGCGTCACGGTCCTGTGGGAGGAGCGGTCGAGGACCTGGGCGTCGCTCACGCTCGCGGCCACCGCCACGGCGACCGCGGCCTGGGGCTATGTGCTCCTCAACCGCACGCCGGACTATCTCCCCTGGCTGAAGTGGCTCGTCCTCCTCGGCGGTCTGGCCGGCGCCCTCGGCCTGGTCTTCGTGGCCCGGCTCGGGCGGCAGCTCGCCCTCGCGACGGTGGGTCTGAGCATCGTGACCGCCCTCGCGGGCCCGGCCGCGTACACCCTGACCACGGTGAACGAGGGCCACACCGGCTCGATCGTCACGGCCGGCCCGGCGGGCGCGAGCAGGATGGGCGGCCGCGGTGGTCCCGGTGGCCCCGGCGGCCCCGGCGGTGGCGGCATGCGCGGCGGCTTCGGCGGCGGTATGCCGGGCGGCAACCAGCAGAACGGCAACGGCACCACCCAGGGCGGGCAGGGCGGCGGCTTCCCGGGCGGCGGAACCGGCGGCTTCCCCGGAGGCTTGCCCGGCGGCGGCATGCCGGGCCAGAACGGGCAGGGCCAGAACAGTCCGGGCCAGAACGGTCCGGGCCAGAACCCGCAGCAAGGCAACGGCCTTCCCGGCACCGGCCGGACGGGCGGGGACGGCAGGGGTGCCGGCGGCATGGGCGGCCTGCTCAACGGCGCCCAAGTCGGTTCCGAGGCCAGGAAGCTGCTGGAGAAGGACGCCGGGAAATACACCTGGGTCGCCGCGTCCATCGGCTCCCAGAACGCCGCGAGCTACCAACTCGCCACCCGAGACCCGGTGATGGCGATCGGCGGCTTCAACGGCAGCGACCCGTCACCGACGCTCGCCCAGTTCCGGAAGTACGTGGCGCAGGGCAGGATCCACTACTTCATCTCCGGCGGCGGCTTCGGCGGCAGGGGCGGCGGTGCCGGCGGCTCCGGCGTCTCCTCGCAGATCAGCTCGTGGGTCGAGAAGAACTTCAAGAAGGTGACGGTCGGTTCGGCCACGTTCTACGACCTCACGCGGAGGACCGGCGGCTGACGGCCGGCCCGGGACCCGAGGGTGGGCCTCGAAGCGGTGGGCCGGGCACATGCGCGGCCCACCGCTTTTCGCGGGGACGGAACGGGAAGAATCGGGGGTGGCGGCCGCACAGCGGTCTCGCGCCCCCGAAGGGGCACCTGGCATCGTGATCAACGGTCGGAGTGTCGAGGAAGGTGCGCCATGGTGAAGGCAGCCCAGCGGGCCGGGCGCCCGTTGCGGACCAGCGTCTGGCTGGAGGGAAAGGCCCCCCGGGGCGGCGGCACGCGCGCAGCCGGCGGTCAGCCCTCCGGACTGGACCGCGAGCGGATCACCGGGGCGACCGTGCGGCTGCTGGACGCGGAGGGCCTGGCGAAGTTCTCGATGCGCCGCCTGGCCGCCGAGCTGAACGTCACGGCGATGTCGGTCTACTGGTACGTGGACACCAAGGACGACCTGCTGGAACTGGCGCTGGACGCGGCCTTCGGGGAGATGCGGTTGCCGGCCGCCGACGCGGACCGGGACTGGCGCCACCAGCTGCGGGCGCTCGCCGCGGAGTACCGGGCGCTGCTGGTGCGCCACCCCTGGCTGTCCCCGCTGGCCGGGAGGTTCCTCAACATCGGCCCGTACGCCGCCGCCTTCTCGCTCGCCGTGCAGCGGGTGATCCGGCTGACCGGGCTGCCCGCGCACGAGCAGATGGGCGCGATCTCGGCGGTCTTCCAGTTCGTGTACGGATTCGGCACGATCGAGGGGCACTTCATCGAGCGCTGTGCGGCGGCCGGGACGACCCAGGACGAGTACTTCCGGCAGGCGCTGAGCGCGGTGACCCGGAGCCCCGACCTGGGTGAGGCCGTGCACCGCTCCGCGGACCTCGTCGAGGCCCGCGGCGGCGACACGGTGGAGGAGATGCGCGACCGAGACTTCGCGTTCGCGCTTCAGACGCTGATCGCGGGGATCGAGGCCATGGTCGCCCGGGGCCGGCCCGGGTGACCCAGGGCGGTCAGTCCTGCGGGGGCGCGAGGCGGGCGGGGAAGCCGCCGGTCGCCACCGGGCCCCACTTCACCGGGGTGATCCGGATGATCGACTTGCCCTGCCGGACCATCGCCTCGCGGTACTCGTCCCAGTCCGGGTGTTCGCCCGCGATGGTGCGGTAGTACTCGACGAGCGGCTCCACGGAGTCCGGCGCGTCGATGACCTCGGCGGTGCCGTCGACCTGGACCCACGGGCCGTTCCAGTCGTCGCTGAGCACGATCACACTGACCCGTCCGTCTCTCCTGGCGTTGCGCGTCTTGGCCCGCTCCGGGTAGGTGGAGACCACGATCCGACCCGAGTCGTCGACCCCGCAGGTCAGCGGAGAGCCCTGGGGACCTCCGTCGGCCCGGCGCGTCAGCAGGATCGCGCGGTGCCGGGGGCGTACGAAGTCCAGCAGCTCGTCCAGCGATACGGCGGTGTTCGTCGCGATGTCGGGTGCCATGGGACGGAAGCCTAGGCGCTCACGCGGCCGGGGAGCCCGACCCCGCCGTGCCTACGCCTGCGGGAGTGACTCGCCCTGCACCGCCTGGATGTCCAGTTCCACCCGCAGCGTCGTGCCGATCGCGGCGATGCCGGCCTGGAGGACCTGGTTGTAGTTCATCGCGAAGTCCTCGCGGCGCAGTTCGGTCGTGGCCCGGAACGCCGCGCGGGTGCCGCCCCATGGGTCGGATCCGGTGCCGAGGTAGGCGAGGTCGAGGTCGACCGGGCGGACGACGCCGCGCATATGCAGCTCTCCATGGACCGTCCAGCGGTCGGAGCCGGTGGCCGTCAGGCCGGTGGAACGGTAGGTGATCCGCGGGTGCGCCTCGACGTCCAGGAAGTCGGCCGAGCGCAGGTGGTCGTCGCGCATGCCGTTGCCCGTGTCGATGGACGCGGCGCCGATGACGGCCTCGACGCGGGACTTCCGCACCTCGTCCGGGGCGATCTCGATGCGCCCGGAGAACTCGGTGAACCGGCCGTGCACGCTGGAGATGCCCAGGTGCTGCGCGACGGCGCTCACCGAGGAGTGCGCAGGGTCGATGGCCCACGGTCCGGGCGGCGGCAGCTCGGCGCCGCCCTGCCGGGCCAGCGTCACGGCCCCGATCTCGGCCCGGCCGCTCGCGGTGACGATCGCGCTGGAGGCGGCGGGCGCGTACCCGACCGCTGTGACGATCACCGTGTACGCGCCGGGTGCCAGTTCGGTGGTGTCCCGGACGGACCCCTCCGCGTCGGCCTCGGCACGCAGCACCTGCGTACCCGTCATGTCGGTCACGGTGACGACCGCGTGCGACACGGCCCAGCCGTCCCGCGTACGGATGCGTGCGGTCAGTGCCATCGTGTGGTCTCCCTCTGAATCCTTGAAAATCCCCGTGGAAAGGCTCAAAAAAATCCGGCCCGCGGGGGCGCACCTCCGCTCAGAGCGCGCCCCCACGGGCCGGGGTCCGGCCTACTCGCCCGGGTGGGCGAGTTCGATGTCGTGGTCGTCGACGCCGCGGCCGCTCACCGTCACGGCCGTGGCCACCGGCGGATAGCCGGTCGCGATGACGGTGTACTCGCCGCCGTTCAGGTCGGTGAAGGCATACGCCCCGTCCGCGCCGGTCGTGGCCGTGCCGACCACGTTTCCGGCCGCGTCCACCAGGGTCACGCGAGCGTCCGCGAGCGGGCCGTGCGGGGCCCGTACGACGCCCTGTACCTGGGCGCCGGAGTCGAGGTCGACCTCGATCCGGGTGACCCCGGTGCCGCCCACCTCGACGGGCAGGGCCCGTGGCCGGAAACCGGCGGCGTTCACCGCGACGGTGACGGGACCCGGCACCAGTTCGGCGAAGGAGAAGTCGCCCTGCTCGCCGGTGGTGGCGGTGGCCAGCAGATCACCGCGGACGTCCGTGACGATCACCATCGCGTCCTTGACCGGCAGTGCGGTCTCGGCGGCCCGGACGACACCGCTCAGGCCGCTGGTGCCGCTGAGCAGGATGTCGTACGCCACCGGCTCCCCGTTCACCACGATCGTGGACGCCTGCGGCTGGTAGCCGTCGGCGGAGGCGATCAGGACGTACGAGCCCGTGCCCGGCGCGTCCACGGCGTAGGAGCCGTCCGCCCCGGCGACCGACCGGCCCAGCTGGCGACCCCCGAGGGAGATCAGCGTGACGGCTGCCTGCGGGACCGGGGCGCTCTCGGCGCCGCGGACGAAGCCGCGCACCGGGATGCCGCCGGACGGCGTGGACTCGCCGGGTGCGGCGAGGGTGGCGACGGCCGCGAGCCTCTGTGCGGCCGTGCCCTCGGCAGCGGTCTCGGTGCTCGCCATGGCCCAGCTGGGAGTCTTCTCCTCGGCGGGGCCGGTCGTCACGGTGGCGGTCGCGGTGGCCGCCGGGGCCTGCTCGGCCTCGGCCGCCGCGGCCTGTGCCAGGCCGCCCCGGGTCTTCAGCGGGACCTCCTTGATGAACAGCGTGATCACGAAGGCGAGGAACGCCAAGCACGCGGCGATCAGGAAGACGTCGCCGATGGCGTGGCCGT
This sequence comes from Streptomyces sp. NPDC046931, assembly GCF_040644655.1. Classification (NCBI taxonomy): domain Bacteria; kingdom Bacillati; phylum Actinomycetota; class Actinomycetes; order Kitasatosporales; family Streptomycetaceae; genus Streptomyces; species Streptomyces sp. NPDC046931. Next base: position 106,357 of record NZ_JBEYWX010000002.1, on the reverse strand, counting down.
ACGAGCTCTCCATGAGGGTGCGCAGCGGCCGGGGCAGCTTGGCGAGGTCCGGGATGGCGCCGTCGGAGCCGGAGTGGGCCGCCAGCCTCCGGTACTTCGGGCTGAGGTCGACGAGGCCGTCGGTGAAGTAGTGGGTGATCCGGTGGGCCATGATCGCGCCGAGCGCGGAGACGCCCATCGCACCGCCGAGGGAGCGGAAGAAGGTCACCGTGGAGCTGGCCGAACCGAGGTCGGTGGGCGCCACCTGGTTCTGCGTGGAGAGCACCAGGTTCTGCATCATCATGCCGATGCCGAGGCCCATCAGCGCCATGAAGACGGCCGTCTTCCAGTACGCCGTGTCGTACCGGAGGGTGCCGAGCAGCGCCAGACCGGCGGTGACCAGCACGCCGCCGCTGACCAGCCACGCCTTCCACTTGCCGGTCTTGGTGATGACCTGGCCGGAGACAGTGGAGGAGACGAACAGGCCGCCGATCATCGGGATGGTCAGCACACCGGACATCGTCGGGGACTTGTCGCGGGCCAGCTGGAAGTACTGGGCGAAGAAGACCGTGCCGGTGAACATCGCGACGCCCACGAAGAGCGAGGCGAGCGACGACAGGGTGATGGTGCGGTTGCGGAACAGGCGCAGCGGGATGATCGGCTCGGCGGCCTTGGTCTCGACGAACACGAAGACCGCGCCGAGAACGACCGCGCCCGCGACCATGGCGTACGTCTGCCACGACAGCCAGTCGTACTTGTCACCGGCGAAGGTGACCCAGATCAGCAGCAGGGAGACGGCGGCGGAGATGAAGAGCGCGCCGGCCCAGTCGACCTTGACGTCCCGCTTCACCACGGGCAGGTGCAGGGTCTTCTGGAGCACGATCAGCGCGATCACCGCGAAGGGCACGCCGACGTAGAAGCACCAGCGCCAGCCGAGCCAGGAGGTGTCGGTGATGACGCCGCCGATCAGCGGGCCGCCGACGGTGGCGACGGCGAAGGTGGCGCCGAGGTAGCCCGAGTAGCGGCCGCGCTCACGCGGGGAGATCATCGCCGCCATGACGATCTGCGCCAGGGCGGACAGACCGCCGACACCGACGCCCTGGACGACACGGCAGGCGATGAGCATGCCGGGATTCTGCGACAGGCCCGCGGCCATCGAGCCCAGGACATAGATGACCAGGGCTATCTGGACGAGCGCCTTCTTGCTGTAGAGGTCCGCGAGCTTGCCCCACAGCGGGGTGGTCGCGGTCATGGCCAGCAGCGACGCGGTCACGACCCAGGTGTAGGCGGACTGGCCGCCGCCGAGGTCGCCGATGATGTGCGGCAGTGCGTTGGAGACGATCGTGGACGACAGGATCGCCACGAACATGCCGAGCAGGAGCCCGGACAGGGCCTCCATGATCTGCCGGTGGGTCATCGGAGCGCCGTCGGGGGAGCCTCCCCCGTGCTTGGCGTGAGCCCGCACACCGGCTGGTGTGGTCGTTGCCATGGGCTTCCTTTTCTTACGTCTATGCGGGTGTACGGGTGGTCCGGTCGGCAACGGGTTCCGCCGGGGGTTCCGCCGCGGGGGCGGAGTGCGCGAGCCGGGGTGCGGAGCGGCAGTCGCCGAAGCTCTCCCGCAGCCGCGTCATCAGCTGGATGAGCCGGAGGACGTCGTCGTCAGGCCAGTCGGCGAGCCGCTCGGCCAGCAGTTCGGTGCTGCGCCGGGACAGTTCGTCGAGCTGGGCCATGCCGGCGTCGGTCAGGCGCAGGATGCGGGAGCGTTTGTCCGCGGGGTCGGGGGAGCGCTCGATCCAGCCGCGCTCCGCGACGTGCGCGACATGGCGGCTGGTGACCGACATGTCGACGGCCAGCAGCTCCGCGAGCTTGCTCATGCGCATGTCGCCGTGACGACCGAGCAGGGTCAGCACGGCGGCGGAGCCGCCCGGGCACTCGGGCGGCAGGATCCGCCCCATGTCCCTTTTCACGGCACCGATGGCGCTGAGCTGTCGCGCGAGCTCTGCGTACTGCGCTCGCTCGGCCATCGCACCTCCCGATAATTCGTTGCCTAGAGCAACCTTAGGTTCATTGGTTGCTGCAGGCAAATGAATCATTGGGTCCGACGCGTAAAAAGTTGACAAAGGCAAGTATTGGCGAGTGTAAATCCCGAGGTGAGAGCCGGGAGCGCAGACCCGCCCGCCGGGCGCGGACCAGGCCGTTCAGCCCGAACCGGGCATCAGGGCGCAGCCCCCCACTTGGGTGGCAACCGCGGATTCGCTAGGGTCTCGGGCCATGGCTAACACCCAGGGCCCCCAGGGCAACTACGACCCCGCCGGCAGCACGCAGATGTTCCGCGCGTTCGTCGACGAGGCGCCGCAGGCCAGGCAGTCGGCCCCCGCCTCGGCGGGGCCGCGCATCGGCCTGATCGTCGGTGTCATCGCCGCCGTGGTGATCGTCGCCGCGGTCGCCTGGCTCGCGATGAAGTAACCGGCCGGGAGCCGGACTCCGGACGGAGACGGCCCCCGGGGCTTTCTCTCGCACAGGCCGAAACGGCCGGCGGGCCGGGCTGACGCGACGTCAGCCGGGCCGGGCGCGGCGGGGCTAGTCCGAGATCAGGCCCTCCCGCAGCTGCGCCAGCGTGCGGGTGAGCAGCCGGGAGACATGCATCTGGGAGATGCCGACCTCCTCGCCGATCTGCGACTGCGTCATGTTCGCGAAGAAGCGCAGCATGATGATCCGCCGCTCACGGGGCGGCAGTTTGGCCAGCAGCGGCTTGAGGGACTCGCGATACTCCACGCCCTCCAGCGCCGAGTCCTCGTAGCCGAGGCGGTCCGCGAGCGAGCCCTCGCCGCCGTCGTCCTCGGGTGCGGGCGAGTCCAGCGACGACGCCGTGTACGCGTTGCCGACGGCGAGGCCGTCGACCACGTCCTCCTCCGACACCCCGAGCACGGAGGCGAGTTCGGTGACCGTCGGCGAGCGGTCCAGCTTCTGCGACAGCTCGTCGCTGGCCTTGGTGAGAGCCAGGCGCAGCTCCTGGAGCCGGCGCGGCACCCGCACGGACCACGACGTGTCCCTGAAGAACCGCTTGATCTCACCGACCACCGTCGGCATGGCGAACGTCGGGAATTCCACCCCGCGTTCGCAGTCGAACCGGTCGATCGCCTTGATCAGACCGATCGTGCCGACCTGGACGATGTCCTCCATCGGCTCGTTGCGGCTGCGGAAGCGGGCGGCCGCGTAGCGCACGAGGGGGAGGTTCAGCTCGATGAGCGTGTCCCGGACGTAGGCGCGCTCCGGGCTGTGCTCGTCGAGGGCGGCGAGCCGCAGGAAGAGGGAGCGGGACAGGGTGCGGGTGTCGATGGGCTCCGAGGACGGAAGGTCCGGGGCCTCGGGAGCCGGAAGGATCTCGGCACCCGGGAGGTCCTGAGGGGCCTGAAGGTCCTGGAGCACGTCGGGCGCGGGGTCGCTCTGCATGAGCGTGAGCACCTTCGAGCTGCCCTGGTCTGCGGACATGCCACCCCCTTTGGGTCGCGGGACGGTCGCGGCGGACGCTCCCGTCGAGAGGAACGCAGCCTCCGACTGAATACCGGCCACGAGGCTGCGGCAAACGCGCTCCGGGAAGAATGTCACATGTCGGCAACACGCTGTAGTGACATGTCGACATCTACGAGGTGAAGGTGCCCTGGTTGGAAGGGTTCTGACTGCCTTTCAGTGCAGAACTGTCGGGAAGAACCCTTGGGAATGATTCGCTCGCGTGAGTTATGCATCGATCCTGTTTGCGGATCTCAGTCGCGCGAAGCTCCTGGCGAGGAGCCTTGACACATGCATCTGGGAGACCCCCAGTTCGGCGCTGATCTGCGACTGGGTCAGATTGCTGTAGTAGCGCAGCAGCAGGATCCGCTGCTCGCGCTCCGGCAGCTGGACGAGCAGATGCCGTACGAGATCGCGGTGCTCGACTCCGTCGAGGGCCGGATCCTCGTAGCCGAGCCGGTCCAGGAGCCCCGGCAGTCCGTCGCCCTCCTGGGCGGCCTCCAGCGAGGTGGCGTGGTACGAGCGCCCGGCCTCGATACAGGCCACCACCTCGTCCTCGCTGATGCGCAGCCGTTCGGCGATCTCGGCGGTGGTCGGGGAGCGCCCGTGCGTCGTCGTCAGGTCCTCGGTGGCGCTGTTCACCTGTACCCACAGTTCGTGCAGCCGGCGCGGGACGTGGACCGTGCGGACGTTGTCGCGGAAGTAGCGCTTGATCTCGCCGACGACGGTCGGCATCGCGAAGGTCGGGAACTGCACGCCCCGGTCGGGGTCGAAGCGGTCGATGGCGTTGATCAGACCGATGGTGCCGACCTGGACGACGTCCTCCATGGGCTCGTTGCGGGAGCGGAAACGGGCGGCGGCGTAGCGCACCAGCGGGAGGTTCGCCTCGATGAGGGCCCCGCGCACGCGGTGGTGCTCCGGCGTGCCCGGCTCGAGATCCTTCAGCTGGGCGAAGAGCACCTGGGTGAGGGCCCGGGTGTCGGCGCCGCGGCGCTTCGGGGGGTTGGTCGCCGAGGCTGGGTCCGGGGGCGCGGAGGAGGTGCTGTCGGGGGGCTGGGGGTCGCGGGAGGGCGAGGGGGTGGTGTCGGGCGGCCGGGGGTCGGAAGGGGCGGTGGAGGCGGAGGAGGCGGGCGCGGGGGTGCTGTCGGGTTCCCGGGGTTCCGGGGAGGCGGAGGTGGCGGATTCCTGGCGTCGTGCGGGAGCCGTGGCGGACGTCCGGTGCCGGCCGGGACTCGGGCGCGGGGCCTCCTCGTCCTGGGGTGGCGCAGTACTGGCCGACACGGTCAACGCCACCTCTTCATCCACTAACGCCTCTGTCAACTCACCGTCAAAAGCGGTCATAGCATCACAAGAAATGGACACTCTGTGCAAGCACCGCATAACGCCGTGTTGAGGGAGAGTTGGGGCACTAGACACAGGAGAGCCCGCCACCGTTCCGGTGGAGGGCTCCGCGGGGGGTGTCGCACGGAATCCGTGCCCGCTGTCGCTCAGATTTCGTAGTCCGCGATCACCCAAGTGGCGAACTCGCGCCACATCGCGACGCCCGCCTGGTGCGCCGGGTGCTCGAGATAGCGCCGCAGCGCGTCCGTGTCGTCGACCGCCGAGTTGATCGCGAAGTCGTAGGCGATGGGCCGGTCGGTGATGTTCCAGGCGCACTCCCAGAAGCGCAGTTCGTCGATCTGGTCGCCTAGGGCCTCGAAGGCACGCACCCCCTCCACCACGCGCGGGTCGTCGCGCCGGACGCCCTCGTTGAGCTTGAAGAGGACCAGGTGGCGGATCACGGGCGCTCCCAGGGGTGTGACGGTGGCCGCCCGGCCCGGTGGAACGTCACTGGGCTCCGTCGGCGATCCACGTCATGAATTGGCCGATGGCCTTGGCGGCAGTGGAGATGCCCTCGAACCCTATCTGGACGTAGTCCGCGGCCTTGGATGGGTCGGTGATGATCACGTAGAGCACGAAGACCACGAGCGCGTACAGCGCGACCTTCTTTCCCTGCACCGCCACCGCGGCCTCCCCCGTCTGCTGCGCCTCGCGGGCCCGTTCGCCGGCGGTGAGTGTATCTCGGCCGGGTGTTCGGGTCCCGCAAAAGATCACGAATGCACCAGGTCCTCACCTGACCCTTTCCCGGACGCACGAAGGGCCCCGTCTGTCGACGGGACCCTTCTCCGGCGGTAGCGGAGGGATTTGAACCCTCGGTGACTTGCGCCACACTCGCTTTCGAGGCGAGCTCCTTCGGCCGCTCGGACACGCTACCGAGGGAGACCCTACCCCAAGGTGGGCCGGGGTCTGAAATCCGTTTCCGGTGATCGCCCGGGCGGGGATTCTCAGCGGGCCCGGAAGAAGTCCGTGAGGAGCTGTGCGCACCGGTCGGCGAGCACGCCGTCGACGACCTCGGGGCGATGGTTGAGGCGCCGGTCGCGCACCAGGTCCCACAGCGACCCGGCAGCGCCGGCCTTGTCGTCGCGCGCGCCGTAGACCAGCCGGTCCACCCGGGACTGCTGCACCGCGCCCGCGCACATCGTGCAGGGCTCAAGCGTGACGACGAGCGTGCAGCCGGACAGCCGCCACTCGCCGAGCGCGTTCGCCGCCCGGCGGAGCGCGAGGATCTCCGCATGGGCCGTCGGATCGCCCGTCGCCTCGCGTTCGTTGTGACCGGTGGCCAGCACCGAGCCGTCCGCGGACAGCACAACGGCGCCGACGGGCACGTCACCGCCCTCGGCGGCCTTGCCGGCCTCGTCCAGGGCGAGCCGCATGGCGGCCCGCCACCGGTCGCGCACCGGATCGGGGGCCGGCGTCCCGTCCTCGATCACCCGGAGCTCCTAGCGGACGGTCTCCAGGACCTCCGAGGCGCCCAGGGCCTCGGCGATCGAGCTGAGCGCGTCCTCGGCGTCCAGGGCGCGCAGCTCCTTCTCGCCGACGCCGAGGTCGTCGAGGATCTCGCTGTCGCCCACGGGTCCGTGCGGCACGGCGGTGTCCGAACCGGCCGCGTCGTCGTCCTCGGCCTCCCCGTCCTCCGTGCCGTCGAGGTCGAGGGAGTCCAGGTCGGCGACGTCGTCGCCGGGCTCCCTTCCGAGCAGTTCGTCGGTGAGCAGGATCTCGCCGTACGAGCTGCGGGCGGCGGCCGAGGCGTCCGAAACGTAGATACGAGGGTCCTCCTCGCCATCCACGCGGACGACGCCGAACCACGCGTCCTCCTGCTCGATGAGTACGAGCACCGTGTCCTCGTCGACCGAGGCGTCGTGGGCCAGGTCGGTCAGATCCGACAGGGTCTCCACATCGTCGAGCTCTGTGTCGCTCGCTTCCCACCCGTCTTCGGTGCGCGCGAGCAGTGCGGCGAAGTACACCGTGACTCTCCCACTGGTCATAGGCGTGCCGGTTGGGGGTCCCCCCGGCGGAGGTCGTGGGCGGGGAGCGTGTTCTCCGAGCCCCGCCCACTCGGAATCGTGGCAGAAACAAGGCGTTCAGGGGACGTCTTCGGCTCCCTGTGTCTGGCCGTTTCGATCGAGGATGCTCCGATCGAACACCCCGGTCGAAGCGGTCCACTCACCAGCGCACTCATTGCCGCCACCAGCGGATCGTACGCGGCCCGGGGCGTTGTGGCCGCACGGCCACCCCCAAGGCGGCCGCGTCGCTACCAGCGGAAGGTGCGCATGCGCATGACGTGACGCAGGCGCGCGGCCTTGGCTCGACGGGGCTGGACGCGGTCGCGGAGCTCCCGGGCCTCCGCGAGTTCGCGCAGGAACACGGCCCGGCGCCGCCTGCGCTCGGCGTCCGTGTCCTGCGTTTCGGGTTCCTCGTGGGAGTCCCCCTCGGGCATAGGCACACCACCCCCGTTCCGTCCCTCCCACTTTCCCCCTGATGGGGGGATCGATGCCAGGTGCGGGCGGTCCTCTGACGAGCCGCCGGCCGGGTGGCGGCCGGCGGGGCGGTACGGCCGGGCGGCCGCCCCGGAAAGCCCGGTTACTGTTAGGGACATGCGTCTCCACGTCGTCGACCACCCGCTGGTCGCCCACAAGCTCACCACGTTGCGCGACCGCCGCACCGACTCCGCGACCTTCCGTCGGCTCGCCGACGAACTCGTCACCCTGCTCGCCTACGAGGCCACGCGGGACGTGCGCACCGAGCAGATCGACGTCGAGACCCCGGTCGCCGCCACCACCGGCGTCAAGCTCTCCCGCCCCCGCCCGCTGGTCGTCCCGATCCTGCGGGCCGGCCTCGGCATGCTCGACGGCATGGTCCGGCTGCTGCCGACCGCCGAGGTGGGCTTCCTTGGCATGATCCGCAACGAGGAGACGCTCCAGGCCTCCACGTACGCGACGCGCATGCCGGAGGACCTCTCGGGGCGCCAGGTGTACGTCCTGGACCCGATGCTCGCGACCGGCGGCACGCTCGTCGCGGCGATCCAGGAGCTGATCAGGCGCGGAGCGCGCGATGTGACGGCCGTGGTGCTGCTCGCCGCCCCGGAGGGCGTCGAGGTGATGGAGCGCGAACTGGCGGGCACACCGGTCACGGTGGTCACGGCCGCCGTCGACGACCACCTCAACGAGCACGGCTACATCGTGCCGGGCCTCGGAGACGCGGGCGACCGGCTGTACGGGGCAGCGGAGTAGACGGCGCACGCCGGGCCGGGCGGGGGTCGCCGATGGCGGCCGCGCCCGGTTGCTTCCGTTCGCGTGGTGACCGGTACGTCCCGTTGCGCTGTGCGTTGCGTTGCGGTGCGCGTCCCGTTGCGCTGTGCGTTGCGTTGCGGTGCGCGTCCGGTTGCACCGCGCGTCCCGTTGCGGTGTATGTCCCGCCGCGGTGCTCGGTCCCCGGCCGCCGCGGCCGGTCGCTCAGCAGCCCTTCTTGGCGTTCTTGCCCGGGGACGGTGACGAGGCCGGGGCGGTCAGTGCCGCCAGGGCCTTGTCCGCGTCCGGCTTGGCCGTCAGAGACTTGAAGCCGTCACCCAGGATGAGGTCGACGGCCGTACCCGTGCGGGCGTCGGTACGGCGCTCGGCGTCCGCGAGCTGTGTGCCGAGGACCGGGATCGCGGTGTCCAGGGCGGTCTTTGAGCCGAGCAGTACCCCGGTTCCCTTGACCTTCTTGTCGTAGTCCTGGCTCGCGTTGCCCACCGTGCCGATGCGGAAGCCACGCTTCTTCAGCTCGTCCGCGGTCTCCTTGGCCAGGCCGGTGTGCGCCGTGGCGTTGAGGACGTTGACGGTGATCCGGCCGGGCTCGGTCAGAGCGCCGGCGGCCGTCGTGGGCGACGCGCTCGGCCCGATGGCGCAGCCCGCCTTCGAGCCGACCGCCAACGTCCTGTCGCCGCCGGTGAAGACGTCGATGAGCTGCAGTGTCCCCCAGCCGATCAGCCCGACGGCGGCGACCGACGCGACGATGGCGAACACGAGCCTGCCGCGGCGTCGTGGCCGGCGCATCCTCGGATACTTGTCCCCCGTGATCCGGTACTGGCCACCCATGCCTGGGGGAGTCAGCATGCTCATGGGCGCAGCGTAGTGCCCCTGGGCGGCAATGCCTACTAGATGATCATTGGGCGTCTCTCGGTCCAACCCGAACGGGTCACGGGAGCGGGCACGCCGCGCGAGCCGGAGCCCTCCGCACAAGGTGGGCGGGCGTGCCGGACATCAGTCGAGTTCGAGCACTCTCGCGTGCAGGACCTGGCGTTGTTGCAGCGCCGCGCGCACCGCGCGGTGGAGGCCGTCCTCCAGATACAGGTCGCCCTGCCACTTCACGACGTGCGCGAAGAGGTCGCCGTAGAAGGTCGAGTCCTCGGCGAGGAGAGTCTCCAGATCGAGCTGCTGCTTGGTCGTCACGAGCTGATCGAGGCGGACCGGGCGCGGCGCGACGTCCGCCCACTGCCGGGTGCTTTCCCGGCCGTGGTCGGGGTACGGCCGGCCGTTTCCGATGCGCTTGAAGATCACACGGAAAGCCTACCGGGCCAGACGTTCCGGGCGCAGCCATGGCGACGGAGTGCGACGAAGGAAAAGAGGCAGTAAACGGGTGCAATACGGAACCCTGGCTCGCGAGGAGCGACAGCCGGCCGGTGTCCGGGACACCGCGCGCGGGCCCCCGTGGGGTGCTCCCGCGCCTCTTCGGAGGCATGGAACAGCCTCCGGTCACGCCTTCGCGGGTCCGGGCCCGGAGCACCGCGCGCGGTGGTGCCGGAGAGGGGCGGCCGCCCGGTGGGGGCGGCCGCCGTGCGCTACTCGGGGTCACCCTCCCGAGCGCGGGCCGGCGGGGGTTCCTCCCCGTCGTCGGGTTCGGGTTCGGATTTCGGTCGCAGTTTCGTGCTGCGGATGGCCTCGGCCCGCAGCAGGGCGATCAGGGCCGCGTACGGATCTCTGGGCATGACGTCGTCCTCGCGTTGCTGACGTTGCCGGCCTTGTCGGCGGCAGGTGATGGTCCGGAGGCCGGACCTGTCAGCAGCGCAGGACGACGGTGCGCAGGGCGGACAGGGCGGGGAACAAGGGTGCGCGTGCGGACGCCGGTACCGGGCCCGGCGGTTGGGACGGCCCGCCGGTCCCCCGTGGCACCGGCCGCAGCGGCGCCGGGGCACGGGGGCCCTGAGCGCTGGCCGGCCGCAACGCCGTGATGAGTTCCTCGTGCTCCGCGTCGCAGACCTGAACCGCGGACACCTCGTCGGATTCGGCCGTCACGGCCTCGGCGTGCGCACCGACCGCGAGCAGCGCGAGGAGCACCAGGAGCACCCGCAGCCAGATACACCGACGAGCGGTGCGAGGGGGGTGCGGGGTGGTGCTCACAGGGGTCATCTGCCCGTCGACACGGCGCCGTTCATCGCATCGGCCGCGAGAATCGCCCGCTTGAGTGATTTGCGCGGTGCGCGGTTGACGTGGGTCACACGGTGCGCGGGATCCGCTCGGCGCGGCCGCGGATCCGGAACGCCGTGATCAGCTCGACGACACCGACCACGACCAGCCACCAGCCGGCGACCAGCACCAGAACGGCGATCGACTTGAACGGCGAGACGATCAGCACGATCCCGGCGACGAAGGTGACGATGCCGAGGAAGATCTGCCAGCCGCGGGCGGGCACCCCGGGGTCGTGTGCGGCTGCCACAGCCTGGGCGATCCCACGGAACAGCCAGCCGATCCCGATCCACAGCGCGAGCAGCAGGATCGACTCCAGTGGGCCCCGGAAGCAGAACAGTCCCAGCACGATCGACAGGGCGCCGCTGAGGAACCCGAGGACCCGCAGCGAGGTGGCCCGGTGCGTGCCGAAGGCGGACGCCACCTGGAGAATGCCGCTGGCGATGAGGTAGATCCCGAAGAGGACCCCGGCGGCGAGCAGCGACGGGCCCGGCCAGACCAGCACCAGGATCCCGAGGATCACGGACGCGACACCGGTGGCCAGGACGACCTGCCAGGCGGTGCGGGAGAGCAGGTGCAGAAGGCCCTCGACGGGTGGCTCGAGGCCGTCGGAGGGCCTCGGCGCGTGCGGGTCGCGCGAGGCGTGGACGTGACGGTCGTCGTACTCGGATCCCCACGGGGAACCGCTCGGTGCGTCGGTCATGGTCCATGCTTGGACCGGTCACGCAGGACCCGCCACCGGGGCGGTCCGATCGACTGACCGGCGCACACGGACCGGTGACTGCCTGTGTGGCGACCGCGTGCGCTGCGGGCGACGGCTACGTCCGAAGACTGCGCCCGGCCACTGCGTGCGCTGCGTCCGGCGACTGCGTGCGTGCCGGCCCGGCCACTGCGTGCGCTGCGTCCGGCGACTGCGTGCGTGCCGGCCCGGCCGCTGCGTGCGCTGCGTCCGGCGACTGCGTGCGTGCCGGCCCGGCCGCTGCGTGCGCTGCGTCCGGCGACTGCGTGCGTGTCGGCCCGGCCGCTGCGTGCGCTGCGTCCGGCGACTGCGTGCGTGCCGGCCCGGCGACCGCGTGCGCTGCGGGCGACGACCGCGTGCGCTGCGTCCGAAGACTGCGTGCGTGCCGGCCCGGCGACCGCGTGTGTGCCGGCCGGCGGTTACGGGCCCGCGGTCCTGGCCGCCTTGGCCGCCTTCGCCGCCGCCTTCATCTCCTGCTTGTGCGCACGGACCTTAGCCAGCGAGTCGGGGCCGGTGATGTCGGCGACGGAACGGTGGGAGTCCGCCTCGCCGTACACCCCCGCGGCCTCGCGCCAGCCCGGGGGCAGCACGCCCAGCTGCTTGCCGAGCAGGGCGAGGAAGATCTGCGCCTTCTGTTTGCCGAACCCGGGCAGTTCCTGGAGCCGCCTCAGCAGCTCCGGCCCGCTGCCGACGTCCTTCCAGAGGGCCTCGGCGTCGCCGTCGTAGTGCTCGACGAGATAGCGGCACAGCTGCTGGATGCGCCCCGCCATCGAGCCCGGGTAGCGGTGCACCGCGGGCTTCTCCGACAGCAGCGCGGCGAAGGCCTCCGGGTCGTATGCCGCGATCTCGTGCGCGTCGAGGTCGTCCGCGCCGAGCCGTTGCGCGATGGTCCACGGCCCCTTGAACGCCCACTCCATCGGGATCTGCTGGTCCAGCAGCATCCCGGTCAGCGCGGCGAGCGGACTGCGCCCGAGGAGCGCGTCGGCTTCGGGGTCCTGGGCGAGGTGAAGCGTGACATCCATGTCCCGATGATCGCCCCGCCGTACGGCGTCCGCACCCTTCGCGTACGATCCCCCTGACACTTAGGCAAGGCTTACCTAAATTAGTCGAGGGGCGCAGGGTGACCATCGAGACCTACCGCGACGCCTGGGGCATCCCGCACCTGCGCGCCGGCGATGCCCACGCGCTCGCCCGAGCCCAGGGCCGGGTCACCGCGCTGGACCGCGCCTGGCAGCTGGAGGTCGAGCGGCACCGCGCGCGGGGCACCTCGGCGTCCTTCCTCGGCCCTACCGCCCTGGCCTGGGACCTCCTCGCGCGACGGGCCCGCCTCGACGACACGGCCAGACGCTGCTTCGCCGCCCTGGAGAGGCGGGACCCGGAGAGCGCCGACTGGGTGCGCACCTACACCGACGGCGTGAACGAGGGGCTGGACGAAGGCGCCCGCCGCGCACCCGAGTTCGCTAGCACGGGACTCGTCCCCGGCCCCTGGGAGCCCTGGCATCCCCTCGGCGTCTGGCTCGCCACCCACCTCCTGTTCGCCGGGTTCCCCGCCAAGCTGTGGCGGGAGGAGGCCGTACGGCACCTCGGCGAGGAGGCCGTCGCCCTCTTCGCCACCGACGGCCCCGGCACCTCCGGCAGCAACGGCTGGCTGGCCGGCGGCGAGCGGACCACGACCGGGCAGGCCGTCATCGCGGGCGACCCCCACCGCCTCATCGAGGCCCCGGGCGTCTACCAGCAGATCCGTCTGGCCTGCCCGGAGTTCGACGTCTTCGGCCTCGCCGTCCCCGGCGTTCCCGGCATCGCCCACTTCGGTCACACGGGCCCGGTCGCCTGGGCGATCACCAATGCGATGGCCGACTACCAGGACCTCTACCGCGAGCGGCTGCGCCGCACGGCGGACGGAGGCGTGGAGGCCCTGGACCCGGACGGACGGTGGCGCGCCGCGGCCCGCCACATGGAGCGGGTCCAGGTGGCCGGGGCGGACCCGGTCGAGGTGGAGGTGATCGAGACGCCGAGGGGCCCGGTGATCAGCGGCGGCCCGCAGGACACCGGCGAGGACACCTACACCGACACCCGCACCGGTCGGGACACGGACACGCACACCGCCACTCACACCCCCACAGACCAGGACCCCCCGCTCGCCATCGCCCTCCGCCACCCGGCCCGGGTCACCGGGGAGCTGGGCTTCGGTGCCCTGCTCCCCCTGCTGCGGGCGCGCAGCGTCGCCGATGTGGACCGGGCGCTGGACCGTTGGGCCGAACCCGTCAATGTCGTCCTGGCGGCGGACGTCCACGGCGGTGTGCTGCATCGCGTCGCCGGCGCCGTACCCCTGCGGGCCGAGGCCAACCGCATACGGCTGGTCCCCGCCTGGGAGCCCGGCCACGAGTGGCGGGGATGGCACCCGATGCCGCGCGGAGCCGTCGACGACGGCATCGCCGTGATGGCGAACCAGCGCGGTCCGGCCTCCCCGCTCGGCGTCGAGTTCGCCCCCGCGCACCGGGCGGACCGAATCCGCGCACTGCTGACACGGGAGGCCGTCTGGTCCGCCGGGGACATGGCGGCCATCCACATGGACACCCATCTCGCCACCGCCGCGCCCTTGCTGGACCTTCTCGCCGCTCTCGACGGCCTCACCCCCGCGGCGAGCGCGCTGCGCGGCCGTCTGCTGCGCTGGGACCGGCACATGGATGCCGGCAGCACGGCCGCGGCGGCGTACGCGGCGGTGCGCGCCGCGGTCGTACGACGGCTGGCGGCCCACCCCGCCTTCGCCGAACTGGCCGCCCTGACCGCCCACCCGGAGGTTTTCCACCCTTGGCTGGCGCTCCTGCACCGGATCGCCCACGCCCTCGAACGCCTGCTCAGGGCCGAGCGGCTGTTCGGCGTCGACCGTGCCGCGCTGGTGCGGGAGGCCGTCGAGGAGGTCGCCGCGAACCCGCCGCGAGGCGCCTGGGGGGACACCCACCGGCTGGCCCCCTGGCGGGCGCTGGCGGGGACGCCGTACGACACACCGGAGGACGACGAACCGCCGTACGAGGAACCGGGCCTGTCCGGCGACCACGACTGTGTCCTGTGCACCTCCGCCGTCCCCGGGCTGACCGATCTGAGTGCGCGCGGCCCGTCGGCCCGTTACGTCTGGGACCTGGCCCGCCGCGACGACAGCCTCTGGGTGGTCCCCTTCGGCGCCTCGGGCGTCTCGGGCTCGCCCCACCACCGCGATCAACTCCCTTTGTGGCTCGAGGGGGACCTCGTCCCGGTCGTCACCGACTGGGACCTGCTGAAGAAGGAGGGCACCGATGGCCGCTGAGCCCCGCGTCCCCGCCCGGGAGGCCGTCCACGAACAACTCGTCGACGGATTCGGCACCGTGCGGATCCTGCGCCTGGACCCCTGGGCCGACCTGGACCCGGTGCACGCCTGGGTGAGCGAGGAACGCGCCTCGTTCTGGGGCATGAACGGGCTGTCGAAGCGGCGGGTGGGCGAGATCTACGCCCATCTGGACACGCTCGACACCCACCACGCCTTCCTCCTCGTCAAGGACGGAGAACCGGCCGCGCTCCTTCAGACCTACGAGCCGACGGCCGACCGGGTCGCCGAGTGCTACACCGTCGAGCCCGGCGACATCGGCGTCCATCTGCTGCTCGCGCCCGCCGGACCCGGCGGGCCCCGGCACGGCTGGACATCGGGGCTGCTGACCGCCGTCACCGCGTACGTCCTCACCGGCCTCGGACGGCGGCGGATCGTCGTCGACCCCGACGAGCGCAACGCGAAGGCCGTCGCCCGCTTCCTGCGCCAGGGCTTCGTTTCCGGCCCCACCGTCGTACTGCCCGAGGTGGACCTCCCGGACGTGTACCTGCCCGAGAAACGCGCCCGGCTGGCGTTCCTCGACCGCCAGGCGGCCTTCGGCGACGAGGCCGCCTACAGGGCCTAGTCTGCGTGCCGTGACCCCTGACGACCTCATCGCGCACTACGGCCTGGAACCGATCCCGCGTGAGGGCGGGCGGTTCCGGCGGACCTGGGCGGGTCCGGAGCGGCCCGACGGGCGGCCGGAAGGCACCGCGATCGTCGCGCTGCTGACCGCCGCACCGGACGACTACTCGGCGCTGCACCGCCTCCCGTCCGACGAGACCTGGCACTTCTACCTCGGCGACCCGCTGGAACTGCTGCTCCTCGCCCCGGACGGCGGCGCCCGCACGGCCGTCCTCGGTCCGGACGTCCTCGGCGGCCAGCACGTCCAGCTCACCGTGTCCGCCGGCACCTGGATGGGCGGGCGGGTCGCCGAGGGCGGGGCGTGGACGCTCTTCGGGTGCACGATGGCCCCGGGTTTCACGGAGGAGGGCTACGAGCACGGCGACGCGGCCGTGCTGAGCGCCCGTCACCCCGCCGCGGCGGACCGGATCGCGGGGCTGTGCCGGCCGTGAGCGGGCTGCTGGCGGGGCAGGTGGCCCTGGTGACCGGGGCGGGCGGCGGCATCGGAGGCGGTATCGCGCTGCGGTTCGCGGAGGAGGGCGCGGCGGTCGCGGTCCACTGCCGCACCTCGGTGGAGGCGGCGCGGGAGGTGGCCGCGCGGATCCGTGACGCGGGCGGCCGGGCCGTCGTCCTGCGGGCCGATCTCACCGACGAGGACGCGGCCCGGCGCCTGGTGCGGGAGGCGGCCGAGTGGGGCGGGGGCCGGCTCACCGCGCTGGTCAACAACGCGGGTGTGCAGCCGACACGGGAACTGGCCGGGATGACGGCCGCCGAGTGGCGGGCCGTGCTCGACGCGAACCTCTCGAGCGTGTTCATGTGCACCCAGGCGGCGGCGGAGGTCATGCGGGAGACCGGTGGCGGCAGCGTGACCCACATCGCCTCGATCGAGGCGACGCACCCGGCGCCCCTGCACGCCCACTACTGCGCATCCAAGGCCGCCGTCGTCATGCACGCCCGGTCGGCGGCCCTGGAGTACGGCCCGCACGGCATCCGCGTCAACACCGTCTCGCCCGGGCTGATCGATGGCGACGGCCTGGCCGAGACCTGGCCGGAGGGCGTGCGGCGGTGGCAACGGGCCGTGCCGACGGGCCGCCTGGGGCGCCCGGAGGACGTCGGTGACGCCTGCGTGTTCCTGGCCTGCCCGCTCGCGTCCTGGATCACCGGCCACGATCTGGTGGTGGACGGCGGGGTGTCGGCCCGGCCCACGTGGTGACACGGCCGCCCGTCATGATGGCGTGACCCGCGTACGCGTGCGTCGTGTCGCCCCGGTACTGAGCACGGGGCGGGTCGTGTGCGTACGTAACGGGACCCGGGAACGGCGGATACGGGAGACATGACGTGGGCGCAGGACGCGTGAGCGGGAGGACCGCGGGGGTGGTCGGACGCCCGAGGGGGCTTCGGCACCTGGCCTTCCTGCTGGTCGCCGTTCCCTTGATGCTTCTCGCGGGAACGGGTTCCGCGTCCGCGCACGCCGCGCTGAAGGGCACCGATCCGGCGGACGGCAGCGTGCTGAAGACGGCGCCGAAGGCGGTCACCCTCACCTTCACCGAGTCGGTCGGGCTGCTGGACAACTCCATCCGCGTTCTCGACCCGGGCAACCGCCGGGTGCACACGGGCAGGCAGGAACACGCGGACGGCCGGGCCGACACCGCGCGGGTCACGCTCCCGCACCTCGCCGACGGCACCTACATCGTGGCCTGGCGGGTGGTGTCGGCCGACAGTCACCCGGTGTCCGGCGCCCTCACGTTCTCCGTCGGCAAGCCCTCCGTGACGACCGCGGTCGTGCCGGGCGACACGGCCCAGGACGCCGCCTCGACCATGCTCTACGACCTCGCCCGGTACATCGCCTACGGCGGGCTGGCCCTGCTGCTCGGCATCACCGCGTTCGCGATGGCGACCGGCGTGAGCGGGGCCCGCGGCCTGCTGGTGGGCGGCTGGTGGACGCTGCTGGCCGCCACGTGCGCGCTGCTGCTGCTCAGGGGCCCGTACGAGCAGGGCAGCGGCCCGGCGGCGGCCTTCGACCCCTCGGTCCTGCGGGAGACGGTGACGAGCCGCCCGGGCCTCGCGCTGCTCGCGCGGCTGGTGCTGCTGGGGCTGGCGGCGGTGGCCGCAGGGCGGACGGGGACGGCGCCGCGCGGCCGGCTCCGGTTCGCGATCGTGAGCGTGCTGTCCATCGCACTGGCCGTCACCTGGGCGGTGTCCGAGCACGCCGCCGCCGGGATCCAGGTGCCCGTGGCGATGACGTCGGCGGTGCTGCATCTGCTGGCGATGGCGGTGTGGCTGGGCGGTCTCGCGGCCCTGCTCACGGCGCTGTACCGGGCGCCCGAGGAGCTTCCGGCCCGCGCGGTGGCCCGTTTCTCGCGGCTGGCCTTCACCGCGGTGGCCGTGCTGGTCGCCACCGGCGTCTACCAGTCCTGGCGAGGCCTCGGCTCCCTCGACGCGCTGACCTCCACGGCGTACGGCAGGCTGCTGACCGCGAAGCTGGTCGCGGTGCTGCTCCTGTTGACTGCGGCGGCGTACTCGCGCCGCTGGACGGCGCGGCTCGCGGTGGCCGCGGCCGCGGTGCCGGAGCGGGTGCGGGAGACGGTCGCGGCCGGGACGGGACGGGCACAGGCCGTGGCGCGTCACGAGGACGCCGTGGACGCGGTGGACGCGGTGGAGGTGGTGGACGCCGTGGACGCGGATCGGGAGCGGCGGCCGGACCCCGGGCCGCACCGGCGTGCCCTGCGCCGCTCGGTGCTGGCGGAGATCACGGTCGGGATCGTGGTGCTGGTGCTCACCACGCTGCTGACCGGTACGCAGCCGGGCCGGGCGGCCGCGGAGACGGCGGCGTCCACGGCCGCGGCCGAACAGCCCCTCGGCTCCACCATGGTGCTCCCCTTCGACGTGGGCACGCCCGGCGGGCACGGCAAGGTGCAGATCGAGCTGACGCCGGGCCGGGTGGGCGAGAACGCCGTCCAGGCGGTCATCTACGGGCCGGACGGCGGCATCGCCACCGTTCCCGAACTGCGCCTGAGCTTCACGTTCAAGGAGCGCAACCTCGGCCCCCTGGACGCGCGCCTCACCGACCGGGGCGGCTACTGGGCAGCGGACGCGCTCAATCTGCCGCTGCGGGGCACCTGGACCATGAAGGCGACCATCCGCACGACCGACATCGACCAGGTGACCGTGTCGAAGCCGGTGACGATCGGCTGACGCAGGCGGCGAAAATACGGAACATGATGTTCCGTCACGTCTCGCGATGAGTGGAACTGTTTGGTTCCTGGGTTGCGGCCGTGCGTCTGACCATGGCTGACGCTCCGTCTGGACCGGTGCCCCGCACGCCGGTTCCTTGCCTTCTCCAGCCCGAATGCCAGCGGAAGCGATCAAGCCTGTATCGATTACGTTTCCAATACGGCCGTTGACAGCTCTTGACGCATGACCGGACCTACGAGTGGGATGACGCCCACAATGTTCGGTCGAGTTGGTTTCTGATTGATTCTGACCCGCTCGCTGGGCCAGCCTGACCGACCCTGCCCCCAGGAGCCGTCATGCACCACACTCCGTCCGGTCCCTCCCTTCCGAGTCCGAGCCGCCGCTCCCTGCTGCGCGGCACCGGTGGTGCCGCCGTCCTCGCCGGCGCGGGCATACCCCTGCTCGGCGCCTGCGGAGGCAGCGCGGGAGCCGGGGACCCCAAGACCGTGACACTCGGTTCCAACGCCTCGGACGCCGTGCCGAAGAAAGCGTTCGCCGAGATCTACGCGGCCTGCAAGAAGAAGTCCGGGATCACGGTCGATGTGAACACCAAGGACCACAACACGTTCCAGGAGCAGATCAACTCCTACCTCCAGGGAACGCCCGACGACGTGTTCAACTGGTTCGCCGGCTACCGCATGCAGTTCTTCGCCGCGAAGAAGCTCGCCACCCCGATCGACGACGTGTGGCAGACCATCGGGGGCGACTTCCCCGACGCGATGAAGGCCCTCAGCAAGGGCGAGGACGGCAAGTACTACTTCGTGCCGCTGTACACGTACCCCTGGGCGATCTTCTACCGGAAGAGCGTCTTCCGGCAGCACGGCTACGAAATCCCCACCACGTGGGACAAGTTCGTCGCCTTGTGCAAGCAGATGAAGAAGGACGGACTGACCCCGCTCGCCTTCGGCGACAAGGACGCATGGCCCGCGCTCGGCACCTTCGACCAGATCAACTTCCGTACCAACGGCTACGACTTCCATGTCCAGCTGATGGCGGGCAAGGCGTCCTGGACCGACACCAAGGTCCGCAAGGCCTTCGACCACTGGGCCGAGATCCTCCCCTACCACCAGGACGGTGCCATCGGCCGCACCTGGCAGGACGCCGCTCAGACCCTGGTGTCGAAGAAGGCGGGCATGTACCTGCTCGGCTCCTTCGTGGCACAGCAGTTCACCGACAAGGCCGACCTGGACGACCTCGACTTCTTCGCCTTCCCCGAGATCGACGCGTCCTTCGGGCAGGACACCGTCGAGGCGCCCACCGACGGCTTCATGGTGAGCAGGGCCCCGAAGAACCACGCGGGCGTCGTCAAGCTCCTGGAGTTCCTGGGCACTCCGGAGGCCGAGCAGATCTATCTCACGTCCGACCCGAGCGTGGTCGCCGCCTCCAGCAAGGCCGACACCTCCTCGTACACCGCCCTCCAGAAGAAGGCGTACGACATGATCTCCGGCGCCAAGCACCTCACCCAGTACATGGACCGCGACAGCCGGCCCGACTTCACCTCCACGGTGATGCAGCCCGCGATGCAGACGTTCATCCGCAACCCCAAGGGCGTCGACAGCCTGCTCTCGTCCATCGAGCGCCAGAAGAAGTCGATCTTCGTGTCCGCATGAGCGCCGAGACCAGCCCCCGGAACCCGGAGACGGCCGCCGTGCCGCCTCCGGGCGGCGCGCCCGTGAACGGCAAGCGCACCCGGCAGGGGCACCGCCGCCTGCTCACTCGCCGTGACCGGCTCACCCTGGGACTGATGGCGGGTATCCCGACGGTCCTGCACATCGCGCTCGTATGGCTCACCGCCCTCGCCTCCATCGCCCTCGCCTTCACCACCTGGGACGGCATCGGCTTCGACTCGATCACCTGGGTCGGGCTGGACAACTTCGAGGAACTGTTCACCAGCAACCCGCAGTTCTGGCCCGCCGTCCAGCACAACGTCGTCTGGTTCGTCGTCCTGATCCTGATCCCCACCCCGCTCGGCCTCTTCCTGGCCGTGCAGCTGGACAAGCGGATCCGGTTCAGCAGGGTCTACCAGACGGCCTTCTTCCTGCCCGTCGTGGTGTCCTTCGCGGTCATCGGATTCGTCTGGCAACTCGTCTACAACCCCGACACGGGTCTGATCAACAGCCTGATCGGGGCCAACAAGCCCGGCCACTACATCGACTGGATCGGCGACCCGGACCTCAACCTGTGGGCCGTCCTCATCGCCGCCTCCTGGCGGCACACGGGCTACATGATGATCCTGTACCTGGCCGGCCTGAAGGGCGTGGACCCCTCCCTGCGCGAGGCGTCGGCCCTGGACGGCGCCAACGAGTGGCAGACGTTCAGGAACGTCATCTTCCCGACGCTGCGCCCCACCAACACCATCGTCCTGGTGGTCACGATCATCGAGTCGTTGCGCGCCTTCGACCTGGTGTTCGTCTTCAACGGCGGGGCGCACGGCACCGAACTGCTGTCGATCCTGGTGACGAACAACATCATCGGCGAGTCCAGCCGCATCGGGTACGGGTCGGCGATCGCGGTGGTCCTGCTGATGATCTCGCTCGGCGTGATCATCCCCTACCTGGTGAGCACCTTCCGGAAGGAGCGCCGATCGTGAGCACCGTGACCGTGGCCAAGCGGCGGCCGCCCATCCGTCCCGCCCGGGTGCTGCTGCACGTGTTCCTCGCCGCAACGGCGCTCGCCTGGCTGGCGCCGCTGCTGTGGGCGGTGTACGCGGCCCTGCGGCCGTACCCGGAGACCAGCACCAAGGGCTATGTTTCCTGGCCGGACAAGCTGAGCCTCGAGAACTTCACCGGTGCCTTCCAGCAGTCGGGCATGACGCACTACTTCATGAACACACTGCTGATCGCGGTGCCGGCGGTACTGCTGACCCTGTTCCTGTCGTCCTGCGTGGCCTTCTACGTCAGCCGTTTCGACTTCCGCCTCAACCTGGCCCTGCTGCTGGTCTTCACGGCGGGCAACCTGCTGCCGCAGCAGGTTGTCATCACCCCGCTGTACCGGCTCTACCTGCTCGTCGACCTCCCCGGCATCACGGTCAGCGGCAAGCTGTACGACTCCGCGCTCGGTCTGGTCCTCATCCATGTGGCGTTCCAGTCCGGCTTCTGCGCCTTCGTGCTCAGCAACTACATGCGGATGCTGCCCCACGAGCTCACCGAGGCGGCACTGGTGGACGGCGCGTCGGTGTGGCGGACGTACTGGCAGATCGTGCTGCCGCTGTGCCGCCCCGCCATGGCGGCCCTCGCCACCCTGCTGTCCATCTGGATCTACAACGACTTCTTCTGGGCCATCGTCCTGATCTCCACCGGAGAGAACATGCCGGTCACCTCCGCCCTGAAGAATCTGTCCGGGCAGTACTTCACCGACCCCAACCTGGTCGCCGCGGGTGCCCTGCTCACCGCGGTCCCGACGCTGATCGTGTACTTCGCCCTCCAGCGCCAGTTCGTGAGCGGCCTGACCCTGGGCGCCAACAAGGGCTGACCCGGCCCCGGCACCCCGTGCCGGGGCAGGCCCTCTTGATGGCCGTTTCCGCGGCTCCTACCCTGCTGCCCTTGCGGCATCCGTCGGCGAGGGGGCGCGGCTGTTGGCGAAGGAACCGTCCGCGGAGGAGATACTCCGGGCCGTCGAGCGACACGTCGCCCGGCACGGGATCACCGCACGTCTGAGCTCGCCCGGCACCGCGGACCTCAGCCGGCAGCCGCTGCTCGACTGCCGCATCGTCCGCTGCATCGAGAAGCGGGAGGAAGGCCGAAGGAGGGTCCCGGGCCGGCCGGCCGACGTCGCCGGGCGCGAGACGTACACGGATCTGGCCACGCACCCCGTGGACCCGCCCCCCGACCCCTCGACGGCGCGGAAGGTGGAACTCGTCCTCGACGGATCGCTGGGGGAGGTCCCGTGCGACGGCTGTGACGGCGGCCGGAAGGACTGCGAGCGGTGCGCGGGGCGCGGCCGGCTGGACTGCGAACCCTTTGTGGAGTGCGAGGGCTGCGAGGGCGGCATCGACGCCTGCTGGGAGTGCGAGGGTACGGGCCGGCCCCGGCCGCGCGGACGCCGGACGGGCCCCCGCCCCGCGGACGCCCGGCAGCGGGTTCGCTGCGTACGCTGCCGCCGGCCGGACGCGGCCTGCCCCGCGTGTCTCGGCCGGGGCCGCACCAAGTGCGCCGACTGCAAGGGGACGGGTTCCGTCCAGTGCCCGGGCTGCAAGGGCGCGAGACGGCTGAGGCATGCGCAGTGCGCGGGCACGGGCGTGTTCACCACCTGGACCGGCGCGGTCATCAGCCACACCCCCGAGGTGCACACGGTGGAACAGTCCGCCCCGCTCCACCTCCGCCAGCCGACGGACGGCGCGGGCCAGTGGCGCAGAACGGTTCTGACGACGGCGACGGAGAAACTCCCGGAGGACCTGGATCCCCGGCACCGCGAGCTGATCCTCCCGCAACTGGCCCTTGAGAACGGCGAGGTGGGGCGCCGGGTGACCGTCCGCCGGCTTCCTCTGGCCCGGGTGACGGCCCATGCGGACCCCGACCGCGTCTACTTCGCCTTCCCGTCCCACACCGGCATCAAGGTCGTCGAACGGCCCTCCAGACAGCGGGTCGTCCGCTTCACGGCCGTCGCCTCCACGACGCTCGTGGTCGCCGTGCTCGTTCTGGTCCTGGTGGTGGTCGTACTGAGGTGAGTCACAGGGCGATGTCGTCGAACTGTTCCAGCAGAGCGTCGGCCGGCCGCTGCGCGTCGGCGGAGGCGTCTCCGTGCAGGGACAGTTCCGCCCAGATGACCTTGCCACGGGTGGTGTACCGCGTTCCCCAGCGCTGCGCGAACTGCGCCACCAGGAACATCCCGCGCCCGCCCTCGTCGGTGGTCGCCGCCCTCCGCAGCCGCGGCGAGGTGCTGCTGCCGTCCGCCACCTCGCACACCAGACAGCGCCCGTACAGCAGCCGCACCTTCACCGGCGGCGAACCGTACCGGATCGCGTTGGTGACCAACTCGCTGACCAGCAGCTCCGTGGTGAACGCCGTCTCCTCCAGTCCCCACTCCCGCAACTTCTCCCGGCAACGCGCCCGCACCGAGGGCACCACCGCCGGGTCCGAGGGCACCTCCCACTCGGCCACGCACGAGGACGGGAACAGCCGGGTGCGCGCCACCAGCAGGGCGATGTCGTCGCAGGGGTGGGCCGGCTTCAGCGCGTCGAGCACCACCCGGCACGCCTCCTCCGGAGTGCGCCCACCGGCCCCGGTCAAGGCCCGGCGCAGCGCGCCCAGCCCGGCGTCGATGTCACGGTGGCGGTCCCTCACCAGACCGTCGGTGTACAGCACCAGTTCCGACCCCTCGGGCAGGGGCATCTGCACGGTCTCGAAGGGGTAGCCGCCCAGCCCGAGCGGGGCCGAGGCCGGTACGTCGGGACAGCTGATGGTCCCGTCCGGGAACACCACCAGCGGGTCGGGGTGCCCGGCACGGGCCATCGTGCACGCCCCCGTCACCGGGTCGTAGATCGCGTAGAGGCAGGTCGCCCCCGTCACCCCCTCCCCCTCGTGGCCGTCCCCGGCACCGTCCGTGCGCTCCTCGTTGTCCATGCGCACGACCAGGTCGTCCAGGTTCCCGAGCACCTCGTCCACGGGGAGGTCCAGCGTGGAGAAGTTGTGCACCGCGGTGCGCAGCCGCCCCATCGTCGCCGCCGCGTGCAGCCCATGACCGACGACGTCCCCCATCACCAGCGCCACGCGCCCGCCCGACAACGGAATGACGTCGAACCAGTCGCCGCCCACCCCGGCCTCCGCCGGCAGATACCGCCAGGCCACCTCGAGCGCGTCCTGATCCGGCTGCCCGCGCGGCAGCAGGCTGCGCTGGAGCGTCACCGCCATCGCGTGCTCCCGGGTGAACCTGCGGGCGTTGTCGATGGCCACCGCCGCCCGAGCGGCCAGCTCCTCCGCGAACGACAGGTCCTCCTGCTCGTACGCCGGGGAGTTCTCCGTCCGGTAGAAGTTCGCCACCCCCAGCGGCACACCCCGGGCCTGGAGCGGCACGGTCAGCAGCGAACGCAGCCCGTGCTCCAGGGCCTTGCGGGCACGCTCGGGGTCCTGCGACCGCCAGCCGCGCGCCCGCCCCAGGTCCGGCTCCACCACCCCCCGCCCCTCCCGCAACGTCTTCATCTGCGGAGTCTCCGGCGAAAGCGTGATCAGTTCGCCGACCGGATACACCGGCATCGCCCCGGCCTGGCCGCTGATCGCCGCGCGCCGCAGCTGCCGCCATCCCTCGGCCGTCGGCTCCCACCCCTGCAGCACCGAGTCCAGCAGGTCCACCGTGACGAGGTCGGCGAACCGGGGCACCGCCACCTCGGTCAGTTCCTCGGCGGTGCGCACCACATCCAGGGTCGTGCCGATCCGCACGCCGGCCTCGTACAGCAGCTTCAGCCGCTCCCGCGCCACCTCCGCCCGCCCGGTGATCGCCGCCAGCTCCGTGGTGTCCCGCAACGTCACCACGCTGCCGCCGCGTCCCCTGTCCGGAAACGTGGGCCGCTTGTTCACCGCCAGCAGACGGTCCCCCACCAGATGCACTTCGTCGGTGACCGACTCCGACGAGGCGAGCACACAGGCCAGGGATTCCGGCAGTCCCAGATCCCACACGGAGCGGTTGCGTGCGTGCTTCGGCAGGTCGAGCAGCCGCTGTGCCTCGTCGTTGGCGAGCAGCAGCCGCCCGTCGGCGTCGGTGATCAGCACACCCTCCCGCACGGAGTGCAGGACCGCGTCGTGGTGCTCGTACAGCCGTGCGAGCTCCGCCGGGCCCAGGCCGTGGGTCAGCTGCCGCAGCCGCCGGGCCGCCAGCGCGTTCCCGACCGTCACCACCACCAGCGCGCCCGCGCCGGTACCCAGGATCACCGGCAGCTGCGGCGTCCACAGCCGGGACACGTTCTTGACCGTGATCCCGGCCGAGACGAGGCCCACGACCTTGCCCTGCGCGTCGGTCACCGGGACCACCGCCTGCACGGCGGTTCCCTTGCCCGCGGGCAGGGGCGGCCCGCCGGCCTGCTCCACGACGGTGTGACCGTGCAGCGCGGGTTCGATGTTGCCGACGAACTTCTTGCCGATCTCGCCCGGGTAGGGATACGTGTAGCGAATCCCCTTGGTGCTCAGGGCCACCACGAAGTCCACGCCCGTCTTCTTCCGCGCCTCCTCGGTCTTCGGCTGGAGCACCGCGCTCGGGTCACGGCTGCGGAACGCATCGGCCAGGCCGGGGCTACTCGCGAACGACTGCGCCGCGACGACCGACTCCCGCTTCCCCTGTTGCAAAGCGTCCCGGGCCGCCTGCATCACCACGGCCGCCACCGCGGCCAGGACCAGCAGCAGCACGATCACGAACTGGGCAAGGAACACCTGCCCGGCCGCACTGCGCAAGTTCAGCAGGGGGATGCGTCGACCAGCGCGCGGCCGGTGGGCAGCAGACACGAAGGGCTCCGATGTCGCCGGAACTACACCTCCATGGTCCCCTCATAACAGTGCCGGGCAAAGCGGGATCAAAACTCCGGAGACAGGCTGACCGGAACCGTACGAGCGCGGTGCTCGGAGTCCGGTGCGCCTATTGACCCGAATCGGCCAGCTGCGGTCGTGCCGGATCGGGGAACGGCTGCAGACGGCGGCGCAGGAGGCGCGGGGATCCGGATGTATCTCTCCGCGGGCGGTCACAATCCGCCGTCGACCGGATTCTGGGTCGACACGATGACCGCCGAACGCGACCGGGCCGGCCGCGCGATCGTCAAGGCCCAGGTCCACGACCCCGGCTGCCGTGCCCTGGACTTGAGCGGAACCCTCGATCTGACAAAGGTGAGAGGGAGCATCCACGCCGGGCCCTACCCGGTCCAGCTCGGCACCACCCTCGCGCCCGGCCAGTCCGAGCCGGTGACGGTGCTGGTGACCGACCAGGTGGCGAACGGCCCCTGGAAGGCCACGCTCCACCTCAAGAGCGGTCTGTACGAGGAGACGTACAGCGCCCGCATCACTTTCCCGCGCCACCGAGGTCACGGGCGGCCCGCCCGGGCACACATCGGCGTCGGCCGCAGGTCGATGGCCTTCTACGGCGGGGCGACCGGGCTGCTGCTGGGTGGGGTCATCCTGCCGGTCACCGTGATGCTGCGGCGCCGGAAGGCGGCATCCGCGGGACTCTTATCCCGATGACGCCCGTCCCGATGACGCTCGTCACACCGCCGAGACGGAGAAACGCCGAAGGGCCGGACCACTTTCGTGGTCCGGCCCTTCGGACTGGCGGAGGATACGAGATTCGAACTCGTGAGGGGTTGCCCCCAACACGCTTTCCAAGCGTGCGCCCTAGGCCTCTAGGCGAATCCTCCGCCGGAAACATTACATGACGCCGGGGAGTGCTAGCGAACTCGTTCGCGACCCGGGCGATCGGGTAGGCTGGGGCTCAGCCCCTCACGCGGCGCTATCTGACTGAACTCCCCCAGGGCCGGAAGGCAGCAAGGGTAGGTTGGCTCTGGCGGGTGCGTGAGGGGTCTTCTGCGTCTTCGGGCCGGAAGCGCCTTCCCGTCGGGGGCGGGCGGCCTCGCGGGGGAGCGGCTCGAGGCGGGACGTGTTGTCGGTGGGCGCCTATAACCTCGTAAGCGTGTCGTCTCTCGCGCTGTACCGCCGCTATCGCCCGGAGTCCTTCGCCGAGGTCATCGGGCAGGAGCATGTCACCGACCCGCTGCAGCAGGCGCTGCGGAACAACCGGGTCAATCACGCGTACCTGTTCAGCGGGCCCCGCGGCTGCGGCAAGACGACCAGTGCGCGCATCCTGGCGCGCTGCCTGAACTGCGAGAAGGGCCCGACGCCGACTCCGTGCGGCGAGTGCCAGTCCTGCCGCGACCTGGCCAGGAACGGACCGGGATCCATCGACGTCATCGAGATCGACGCAGCGTCGCACGGTGGTGTGGACGACGCCCGTGACCTGCGTGAGAAAGCCTTCTTCGGACCCGCGAGCAGCCGGTACAAGATCTACATCATCGACGAGGCCCACATGGTCACGTCGGCCGGTTTCAACGCGCTGCTGAAGGTCGTCGAGGAGCCGCCCGAGCACCTCAAGTTCATCTTCGCGACCACCGAGCCGGAGAAGGTCATCGGGACCATCCGCTCGCGCACCCATCACTACCCCTTCCGGCTCGTCCCGCCGGGGACCCTGCGGGACTACCTCGGCGAGGTGTGCCGCAAGGAGGCCATCCCCGTCGAGGACGGGGTCCTGCCGCTCGTCGTGCGCGCGGGTGCGGGGTCCGTGCGTGACTCCATGTCCGTCATGGACCAGCTGCTGGCGGGCGCGGGCGCCGAGGGCGTGACGTACGCCATGGCCACCTCGCTTCTCGGTTACACGGACGGCTCGCTGCTCGACTCCGTCGTCGAGGCCTTCGCGTCCGGGGACGGGGCCGCCGCCTTCGAGGTGGTTGACCGGGTCATCGAGGGGGGCAACGACCCCCGCCGGTTCGTCGCCGACCTGCTGGAGCGGCTGCGGGACCTGGTGATCCTCGCCGCGGTGCCCGACGCCGCCGAGAAGGGGCTCTTCGACGCCCCCGCCGACGTACTGGAGCGGATGCAGGCCCAGGCGGGCGTGTTCGGCCCGGCCGAGCTCAGCCGCGCCGCCGACCTCGTCAACGGGGGACTCACCGAGATGCGGGGCGCGACCTCGCCCCGGCTCCAGCTGGAGCTGATCTGCGCGCGTGTGCTGCTCCCCGCCGCGTACGGGGACGAGCGGTCGGTCATGGCCCGACTCGACCGGCTGGAGCGGGGCGTCGACTTCTCCGGCGGCGGCGCGGGCCCGGCCATGGGTTACGTCCCGGGGCCCGGGGCGCACGGCGCGACCGCAGGGGGGCCGGTGCCGCAGGACGCGGCGCCCATTCCGCCCGGCGGGGGCGCCGCGGCGGCCCGGGCAGCGGTGCGGACCGGCGGTGCACCGGCTCCCGGCGTGGACGCGGGCCAGTACGGGGCCGGGGGCCCCGGTGGCCACGACAGCGCGGCGACGCCCGTCGCGGCCCCGCCTTCCGCACCCCGGGAGACGGCCCCCGCCGCCTCGACTCAGCCTCCGGCCGCCGTCCCCGCTCCGTCCCAGGCCCCGGCGGGCCCCGCCGCTCCCGGCGCCTGGCCCACCGCTTCCGCCACCGGCGGCCGACGGCCCGGCGGATGGCCGACGGCGATGCCCGCGGGCGGGGGCCAGACCCAGGCGGCGCCTCCGGCCGGCCCCGCGGCGCCTCCGGCTCCCGCCGCACCCGCACCGGCCGCCTCTTCCGCACCGGCCGCCTCTTCCGCTCCGGCTTCCGGCGGCCTCGACCCGCGCATGCTCTGGCCGAACATCCTGGAGTCGGTGAAGAACCGCCGCCGCTTCACCTGGATCCTGCTGAGCCAGAACGCGCAGGTGGTGGGCTTCGACGGGACGACGTTGCAGCTCGGCTTCGTGAACGCGGGCGCCCGGGACAACTTCCTGAGCAGCGGCAGCGAGGACGTCCTGCGACAGTCCCTGGCCGAGCAGTTCAATGTGCAGTGGAAGATCGAGGCGATCGTCGACCCGTCGGGCGGCGGGGCCCCTCCGGCCTCCGGAGGCTCCGGCTTCGGCGGCGGCTTCAACGCCGGCGGTGGCTCGGCCTCCGGCGGAGGTGGTGGCTACGGCGGAGGGGCGCCGGCCGCTCCGCGCCCCGCCCCCCAGCAGTCGGCACCCCCGGCGCGTCCGGCCGCAGCGGCGTCCCCGGCCGCGGCCGGTCCTGCCTCCGCGCCGTCCCCGGTGGCGCCCGCCGCCCCGGCGCGGCACGCGGTCGCCCCCGAGGACGACATGCCGGAGGACGACGACCCCGACCTCGACGAGTCGGCTCTCTCCGGCCATGAACTGATCGTCCGGGAGCTGGGCGCGACGGTGGTGGAGGAGTTCTCCAACGAGTGAGGAGTCTCCGGCGGGCAGGGCATGGCGAGTGACGCCGGTTCTTGGATAAAGCCACAAACCTCTGTCCATCCTCCCTTCGGTGGCCCCGACAAGGTCACCGTCCCGCGACCGTTAGGCTGACCCCGTGAAGGTCCTTGTCATCGGTAGCGGTGCCCGCGAACACGCCCTGTGCCGTTCCCTCTCCCTCGACCCCCACGTCACCGCGCTGCACTGCGCCCCCGGCAACGCGGGCATCGCCGAGGTGGCCCGGCTGCACCAGGTCGACGCCCTCGACGGAGGCGCCGTGGCCGCGCTGGCCACGGAGCTCGGTGCCGGGCTGGTCGTCGTGGGCCCGGAGGCACCGCTCGTCGCGGGCGTCGCGGATGCCGTGCGCGCGGCCGGGATCCCCGTCTTCGGCCCCTCCAAGGAGGCCGCGCAGCTGGAGGGCTCCAAGGCGTTCGCCAAGGACGTGATGGCGGCGGCGGGCGTGCCCACCGCACGTTCGTACGTCTGCACCACCGCCGACGAGGTCGAGGAGGCGCTCGACGCCTTCGGCGCCCCGTACGTCGTGAAGGACGACGGCCTCGCCGCCGGGAAGGGTGTCGTCGTCACCGCCGATGTCGACGCCGCGCGGACGCACGCGGCCCACTGCGAGCGCGTCGTCATCGAGGAGTTCCTGGACGGCCCCGAGGTGTCCCTGTTCGCCGTCACCGACGGCAGGACGGTCCTCCCGCTCCAGCCCGCGCAGGACTTCAAGCGCGCGCTGGACGGCGACGAGGGGCCGAACACCGGCGGCATGGGCGCGTACTCGCCGCTTCCGTGGGCCGACCCCAAGCTGGTCGAGGAGGTCCTGCGGACCGTTCTCCAGCCGACGGTCGACGAGATGCGCCGCCGCGGCACCCCTTTCTCCGGTCTGCTGTACGCGGGCCTGGCGATCACCTCGCGCGGGGTGCGGGTCATCGAGTTCAACGCCCGCTTCGGCGACCCGGAGACCCAGGTGGTCCTCGCCCGGCTGAAGACCCCGCTCGCCGGTGTGCTGCTGGCCGCGGCGAACGGCACCCTCGCCGACGTCGGCCCCCTGCGCTGGAGCGACGACGCGGCCGTCACCGTGGTCGTGGCCTCGTACAACTATCCGGGCACCCCGCGCACCGGAGACCCGATCACCGGCCTCGACGAGGTGGCGGCCGAGGACGCCCCGCATGCGTATGTCCTGCACGCGGGCACCAGGCGCGAGGGCGACGCGGTGGTGAGCGCGGGCGGCCGCGTGCTGTCCGTCACGGCGACCGGCGCGGACCTCGCCGAGGCGCGCCGACGGGCGTACACGGCGGTGGACCGCATCCGGCTCGAGGGCTCCCAGCACCGTACGGACATTGCGGCGAAGGCCGCGGAGGCCGCCGCCCGGGCCTGAGTCCGCGCCGACGCCCGGTGAACCCCACGGGCCCCGAATCCGTCTCCGGATTCGGGGCCCGTACCGTGTGTGGGCAGGCCGCGAACCGGGGCCTGGTCCTCGCCCAGCGTCACCCACCTTTCCCCAAGGCCATTCCATCGAGTGAGCGGTGACCCATCCGGCTGACGAGGGCCGGGGCCCCAACTAGGGTGCGGCGCAGGCCGTTCCGGCACATGGCTCACCGGCATTGCGATGTCAGTGACGGGTGCCACAGTGGGGGAGTGAGCAACGCACGGGTGTCCGGCGACGAGCACGGCGAAGGACACGACGGAAACCGTCGCGGCGCAGGGCGCGCCGGACACAGGCGGGCTGCACAGAGGCGGGACAGAGGGGGTGACGTCCGGTCGTGACCGGTATGGGTGTGGAGGCGGGCGCGCAGGCAGCGCGCTCACGGGCCCTTGCCGTGCTGCGGATCCGCAGCAGGGCACTGGCCGTCGCCCTGCTGCCCGCCGCCGTCGCCGTCGTGCTCCTGGTCGGCGGCTCCACCGGCCACATCAGCGGCCGGCGCTGGGAGATCGCCGGCTGGGTCATGACCGCCGTCGCCGGCGTCGTCCTGCTCTCCGCCGCCGGTATCGCCCTGGTCGTCGCCCGCGCCCGCCCCGCCGTCAGCCCGACGGTCCCGATCGCGGAGGAGGCGGCCCCCGATCTGTACCGGATGGTCCGGGACCTGGCCGACCGCCTGGACGTCCCCGCCCCGTCGTCGATAGCGCTCACGCCCGACTGCGACAGCTGGCTGGAGGACCGCACGCACCGCGCCCACGGCCCGCCGGCCCCCAGCGGGGAGGTGATATCCGCGGCCCGGGGGATACGCGACCTGTCGGCTCCCCGGCCCCACCGGGCCCCGGCCGCGCCCGTGCTCGTCATAGGTTCGCCGTTCCTGTGGTGGATGCGGGTGGGCGAGCTCCGCGCGGTCCTCGCCCCCGTCGTGGCCGGCACGGGCCCGTCGGCGCACCCGGACATAGCGGCGGCCCGCCGTTTCGTACGGGGGCTGGACGCCGCCGTCGCCGTGACGTCCGCACCCGAGCACGGCGCCCTCGCGCGTTCGGCGCTGGCCGGAGTCGGCTGGGTGGCCCGCCTGCTGCTGCGGAGCTGCCGGGTGCATGCGGCGGAGATGGAGCGGGGGGTGGCGGCGGCCGCGGCCGAGCGTGCACAGGCTGTGGACTACGGTCTGCGGATCGTCGCGCAGGAGCAGGTGGGGCTGGCGTACGCGGGCTGGGACCGCCTGCTGACCCGGGTCGCACTGCCGGCCTGGCGGATGGGCCGCTGGCCCTCGCGACTGGATGCGGGGGTGGTGGCGGCGCTGACGGAGCTGTCGCGACGGGACCGGCTGGCCGAGGGCTTCGCCTCCCGGCTGGGCGAGCGACCGGCCTGCGATCTGCTGGAGGAGCCGGGCCTTGTCGACGAGGCGGCCTCGCTGCTCGCGGCCCGGCTCTTCCACGGGGGCCCGGCCGAGCCCGGCCCGGAGTGGGCTCCGGTGGCCTGGCAGGAGTATCCGGAGGAGGTCGTCGACCGCAAGTGGCGCACCGACGCGGCCCGTCTCCAGCGCGTCCTGGACGCCCTGGGCGTCCAGCAGCCCCCACGGTCGGCGGTGCCCGGCGCGGACGGCCCGACGCTGGAGCGGGTGCTGGAGTACCTGACGGTGCGGGCGGCGGGGACCGGGGACTACGCGCCGGCCCCCACCGCCCCCGACGACGACGGCGTGGTCGCCAGTGTGCGGGCCGCCGCCCTCGTCGCCGGGCTCAGCGCCGCGATGGCACGGGAGGAGGCGGCCGCCGACCGGACACCGGGCGGTGGGGACACTGGGCAGCCGCCCGGCCCGGACCCGGCACTGTGGGAGGAGGCGGTGCTCCCGCTGTTCCCGCTCCAGCCGCCCCGTACCGGCCGGGAACTGCTCGTGGACCACGTCACCG
Source organism: Streptomyces sp. NPDC046931 (assembly GCF_040644655.1). NCBI lineage: Bacteria > Bacillati > Actinomycetota > Actinomycetes > Kitasatosporales > Streptomycetaceae > Streptomyces > Streptomyces sp. NPDC046931. The sequence goes on along the minus strand of NZ_JBEYWX010000002.1, from coordinate 73,875 downwards.
CGATGGTGTGCTGCGCCGCGACGGACACGGCCGGGGCGGCACCGGGGCTCGACTGGCTGGACGGCCCCTCGCTCCTGGTCAAGGGCCGACGCGCGGCCGACCTTGCCCCTCGGGTCCTCACCCTGGTCGAGGAGGGCGACCCGGCTCCGCTGCGTAGCTGGCTCCAGGACCTGGGCGTGCGCCCCGAGAAGCCGGTCCGGCTGGTCTGACATCCGGCCACACGGCACCGGCGTCCCCTCCAGCCCGAACCGGCCCGCGCTCCGCCCCGGCCCGCACCCGTCGCACCCGTCGGCACCCCCGATCCCGCCCACCTGCGGAGACATCGAGTACGCCGATTCCGCAAGCCCGACCCCTGGCCGCAGAATCCCATTCCGTTCACGTCAATTCACGACGAACGGTGACGGAGTGCGTGCGTAATGTGATGTGCTGGGATCGAACGCGCACGAGGCACATGCCAGGGCAAGAGCTGACGAGGGCTCACGGGGGACGAGGGAGGGGACAGCACATGGGGTCGGAGCACATCCGCCGCTGGGAGTCGGGCGCTCTCGCGCATGCCGTGACGGATCCTTTCGGCCAGGGCCCCGTTCCCTGGCTCCGGGGAAGCGAGACGTACTTCGACGACACGGGGCAGGTAGTCCCCTGGTACGTGGATCCGGCACCGGCCCACATCCCGTCCCAGGGGCCCAAGGGCGCCCGTGTCCCGGCGCCCCGCACCGGCGGCCCCCGCTCCGCCGACGACGTCCACCGCCAGATCAAGGGCTTCACATCGACGGGCGCGGTCGCTCCGGGCGACGCCATCGACTTCCACATCACCGTCGACCCGCCCCAGGAGTTCGCAGTCGACGTGTACCGGATCGGGCACTACGGCGGCGACGGAGCATCCAAGATCACCACCAGCCCCCGGCTCTCCGGTATCGTCCAGCCGCCCCCGCTCACCGCCGACCGCACGGTCTCCTGCCACCACTGGTGGCTCTCGTGGCGGCTGCAGATCCCCTCGTACTGGAGCATCGGCGCGTATGTCGCCGTCCTCACCACCGCCGACGGCTACCGCTCCCATGTGCCCTTCACCGTCCGCGACGGCCGCCCTGCGGATCTGCTCCTGCTGCTGCCCGACATCACCTGGCAGGCGTACAACCTCTACCCGGAGGACGGGCACACCGGCGCCAGCCTCTACCACGCCTGGGACGAGAACGGCCGGCTGCTCGGCGAGGCCGACGCCGCCACCACGGTCTCCTTCGACCGCCCGTACGCGGGCGCCGGCCTGCCCCTGCATGTCGGCCATGCCTACGACTTCATCCGCTGGGCCGAACGTTACGCCTACGACATCGCCTACGCCGACGCCCGTGATCTGCACGCGGGCCGGATCGACCCCACCCGCTACCGCGGCCTGGTCTTCCCCGGCCACGACGAGTACTGGTCGGCGCAGATGCGCCGCACCGTGGAGCTGGCCCGCGAGCACGGCACATCGCTGGTGTTCCTGTCCGCCAACACCATGTACTGGCAGGTGGAGCTGGGCCCCTCCCCGTCCGGGGTCCCGGACCGGCTGCTCACCTGCCGCAAGCGCCGCGGCCCGGGGAAGCCCGCGCTGTGGCGGGAGATCGACCGCCCCGAGCAGGAGATGATCGGCATCCAGTACGCGGGACGGGTCCCCGAGCCACACCCCCTCGTCGTCCGTAACGCCGAGCACTGGCTGTGGGAGTCGACCGGCGCCGACGAGGGCGATGAGCTGGACGGGATGGTCGCCGGCGAGGCGGACCGTTACTTCCCCCGGGCGCCCCTGCCCGAGCACCAGGGCCGCATCCTGCTCGCGCACTCCCCGTACCGGGACGGCGAGGGCGTTCTGCGCCACCAGGAGACCTCCCTGTACCGGGCGCCGTCGGGAGCTCTGGTCTTCGCGTCCGGAACGTTCGCCTGGTCTCCCGCGCTGGACCGTCCCGGCCACACGGACACCCGTATCCAACAGGCCACGGCAAACCTCCTGGACCGCATCTGCAAGCGCGACTGAGGCTCCCCGACCCGCCCGCCTCCGGCCCGTCCGCCGTTGGTCCGTAGCCTGTCCGGCCTGGCCTCCGGGTCCGTCTGCCTGGTCCGCGGCCGGTCCGCCCCGGTCCGCGGCCGGTCCGCCGTCGGCCGGTGACGTGCCCGGCCCCGGCTCCGGATCTGTCCGCCCCGCTCCCCGGCCCGTCCGCCTCCGGATCCGTCCGCTGCCAGCCGGCTCCCGACCTGTCCGAGCCCGGTCCCCGATCCGTCCGCCCCGGCTCCCGACCCGTGCCGTACCAGCCCCCGACTCGCCCTCCCTCGGCTACCGACCCCGCCTTCCCCCGGCCCCCAACCCCGCCTCCCCCGGCCCCCGACCCGCCCGCTCCCCGCCCCCGGGCCGGGCTCGCTCCTCGTATACGGGAGAATCGAGCCAATTGGACAGAACCACGGGGAGGAACCGTGTCCGGATTCGTCGAAAAGCCCGAGCCCGTCCAGGTGCCGGGTCTGGTGCATCTGCACACCGGCAAGGTGCGCGAGCTGTACCAGAACGAGGCGGGCGACCTCGTGATGGTCGCCAGCGACCGTACGTCCGCATATGACTGGGTGCTGCCGACCGAGATCCCGGACAAGGGCCGGGTCCTGACCCAGCTGTCGCTCTGGTGGTTCGACCAGCTCCGTGATCTGGTGCCGAGCCACGTCCTGAGCACCGAACTGCCGCCCGGCGCCCCGGCCGACTGGGCCGGCCGCACGCTGGTCTGCAAGTCCCTGCGGATGGTCCCGGTGGAGTGTGTGGCCCGGGGCTATCTGACCGGCTCGGGCCTAGTCGAGTACCGGGAGTCCCGCACGGTGTGCGGCCTCGCCCTCCCCGAGGGGCTGGTGGACGGCTCGGAGCTGCCCGCGCCGATCTTCACTCCCGCCACCAAGGCCGCGGTCGGCGAGCACGACGAGAACGTCTCCTACGAGGAAGTCGTCCGTCAGGTCGGCGCCGAGACCGCCGCCCAGCTGCGGCAGGCGACCCTCGCGGTGTACGGCCGTGCCCGTGACATCGCCCGTGAGCGCGGGATCATCCTGGCGGACACCAAGTTCGAGTTCGGGTACGACGGCGACACGCTCGTCCTCGCCGACGAGGTGCTCACCCCCGACTCCTCCCGTTTCTGGCCCGCCGACCGGTGGGAGCCGGGCCACTCCCAGCCGTCGTTCGACAAGCAGTTCGTCCGGGACTGGCTGACGTCCCCCGCCTCCGGCTGGGACCGCACGAGCGAGCAGCCTCCGCCGCCGCTGCCGCAGGAGATCGTCGAGGCGACCCGGGCGAAGTACGTGGAGGCGTACGAGCGTCTGACGGGCGTCAGCTGGGCGTGACGGCCGCCCTGCCCACACGAAGAAGCCCCCGGCCTCGGGCCGGGGGCTTCTCTCTGGAGCGGACGACGAGGCTCGAACTCGCGACCTCAACCTTGGCAAGGTTGCGCTCTACCAACTGAGCTACGTCCGCACTGCGCGCTTGCGCGAAAGCAACTATACCCAACCCGGAGCGCGTGCGGGACGCACCACCGGATGCCGATTCACCGGCCCGGGCGGTGAGCCGGCCGGCGGCCGGGTCCCTGCGCACGGCCTCCGGCGGGAGGGCGGCCGCTCCACGATCCCGGCCACGGGCGTCCGCCGGCGACGCGGACCGGCGGCCCGGTCCCTGCGGTGAGCGCGTGGAGGAGGGCGGCGACGCGCCCAACTGCGATGGACCACGTGGCCCTTCTTCCGGGTGCCGTGTCGGGAGGCCGTCGCGCGCCATGGCCGTCCGACGCCCTCGCGGACCCGTCGCGCCGATCCCCACCAGGCCCGCGCCGCGGCGATCCCGACCACCACGAGCGCCCCGGACCGATATCGGCCTCCGCATTCGCATCCGGCGAGTTCGGTGCCCGTGGATGTGGCGACCCTCACACCGTCCACCGTCCGCGTGCACGAGAAAGGCCCCGGTCGATCGACCGGGGCCTTTGCTCCGTGGAGCGGACGACGAGGCTCGAACTCGCGACCTCAACCTTGGCAAGGTTGCGCTCTACCAACTGAGCTACGTCCGCACTGCCCCCGACCGGCTCTCACCGATCGGTGCGAGCACCAGCGTACCCGATCCTTTCCCCGGCTCTCGACAAGCTCGAGCAGGGGTCTCATGAAGGGTCGGCCGATGCCGTGGAGCGGGTGACAGGGATTGCACACTGCGCCTCCCCCTTGGAAAGGGGGTGTTCTGCTACTGAACTACACCCGCGTGACTCCTGGGGTCTCGGCCTTCCGGCCTCGCCCCTCGGCGTGATCCAGACTCTAGCTGATCACCAGGGGTGCAACGCAAGTCCGTTGCGGGCGGGGGTGGACGGGGGCGGCCGCCGGGCGGACGGGAGCCGCCCCGCGACCGCGCAACCGTGTCACTGCGCCTCTGCGAACGCCTCGTAGACCTTCTTCGGGATCCGGCCGCGCGGCGGGACGTCCATCTTGTTGGAGCGGGCCCAGGCGCGGACGGCGGCCGGGTCCGGCGTCAACGCAGTGTGCGTGTACGCCTTGCCGGACTTCGCCTTCTTGCGGCCTGCCTCGACGTAGGGTTCCAGCGCCTTACGCAGTTTCTTGGCATTGGCTCGATTGAGGTCGATCTCGTACGACTTGCCGTCGAGTCCGAAGGCGATCGTCTCCGCCGCTTCTGAGCCGTCGATGTCGTCAAAGAGAGTGACCACGACACGCTGCGCCACGAATATCGGTCCCTTCGTGCGGCACCTCCGCGATCATCCGCCATGACGTGCGCGGACGTCCGGGGATGCCGGGGAGATGTCGACTGTCCGGCAGTAATTGGGCAAAGTATCGGCTAATGCCAATTCCTTTGTACAGTGCCCGGCATTGCATTGTGAAGACCGACTGAATACCTCCGCGTGTCCCGACGGCAATGCTCCGTCGCCGTTCTTCTGCGGTTTTTCCGAGGATTTTCCGTACGGAGCCCGCCCGAGCGATGCAGGATCGTGATGGGACTCCCGTAGGAAGCTACGAATCTACGCGAGTAGAAATTTTGTGCAGGTAGTCTGAAGGGACCTGCTCAGCACCACACACCGGGAGTGCCAGTGGCACGCGTCGTAGTCGACGTCATGCTCAAGCCGGAGATCCTCGACCCCCAGGGCCAGGCGGTCCAGCGCGCCCTGCCGCGGCTCGGTTTCGAAGGCATCTCCGACGTACGTCAGGGAAAGCGATTCGAACTCGAGGTGGACGGGCCGGTCGACGAGGCCGCGCTCGCCCGCATCCATGATCTTGCGGAATCCTTCCTCGCCAACACCGTGATCGAGGACTTCACCGTCAAGGTGGAGGAAGTCGCGGAGGCCGCCAAGTGACCGCTCGTATTGGCGTCGTCACTTTCCCGGGCAGCCTCGACGACCGGGACACGCAGCGCGCGATCCGTCTTGCGGGCGCGGAACCCGTCGCCCTCTGGCACAAGGACAAGGACCTCAAGCAGGTCGACGCCGTGGTGCTGCCGGGCGGTTTCTCGTACGGCGACTATCTGCGCGCCGGTGCCATCTCCCGCTTCTCGCCGGTGATGGGGTCCGTTATCGAGCAGGCGAAGGCCGGCTTGCCGGTCCTCGGGATCTGCAACGGCTTCCAGATTCTCACCGAGGCCCACCTCCTCCCGGGTGCGATGCTCGGCAACGACCACCTCCACTTCATCTGCCGCGACCAGAAGCTGCGGGTGGAGAACGCGGGGACCGCCTGGACCGGCGACTACACCGCCGGCCAGGACATCCACATCCCGCTGAAGAACATGGACGGCCGGTACGTCGCCGACGACTACACGCTCGACAAGCTGGAGGCCGAGGGCCGGGTCGTCTTCCGTTACGTCGACTTCAACCCGAACGGCTCGCTCCGGGACATCGCCGGCATCACCAACGAGGCCGGTAACGTCGTCGGCCTCATGCCGCACCCCGAGCACGCCGTCGAGCCGCTGATCGGTACCGGTCGTACCGACGGGCTCCCGTTCTTCACGTCGATCCTCAAGAAGCTGGTGGGCGCATGAGCCGGACGCCTCTGGACACGGTCGAGCACGCGACCGCGACCCCCGACGTCGAGCTGCCCTGGGCCGAACTCGGCCTGAAGAAAGACGAGTACGAGCGGATCCACGAGATCCTGGGCCGCCGCCCGACCGGCGCCGAGCTCGCCATGTACTCGGTCATGTGGTCCGAGCACTGCTCCTACAAGTCCTCCAAGGTCCACCTCCGCCAGTTCGGGGAGAAGGCGCCCGAGTCCGAAGCCCTGCTCGTCGGCATCGGCGAGAACGCCGGTGTCGTCGACGTCGGCCAGGGCTACGCGGTCACCTTCAAGGTCGAGTCGCACAACCACCCGTCCTATGTGGAGCCCTACCAGGGCGCCGCGACCGGTGTCGGCGGCATCGTGCGCGACATCATCGCGATGGGCGCGCGACCGGTGGCCGTCGTCGACCCGCTGCGGTTCGGCGCGGCCGGCCACCCCGACACCAAGCGCGTCCTGCCGGGCGTCGTCGCCGGCATCGGCGGCTACGGCAACTGCCTGGGTCTGCCGAACATCGGCGGCGAGGTCGTCTTCGACTCCTGCTACCAGGGCAACCCGCTGGTCAACGCGGGCGCCATCGGTGTCATGCGGCACGAGGACATCCACCTCGCGAAGGCCTCCGGCGCGGGCAACAAGGTCGTCCTGTACGGCGCCCGGACCGGCGGCGACGGCATCGGCGGCGCCTCGATCCTGGCCTCCGAGACCTTCGACGACGCCAAGCCCAGCAAGCGCCCGGCGGTCCAGGTCGGCGACCCCTTCCAGGAGAAGCTCCTCATCGAGTGCACCCTGGAGGCCTTCAAGGAGAAGCTGGTCGTCGGCATCCAGGACCTCGGTGCGGCCGGTCTGTCCTGCGCCACCTCGGAGCTGGCCTCCAACGGCTCCGGCGGTATGCGCGTCAGCCTGGACGACGTGCCGCTGCGCGACTCCACGCTCTCGCCCGAGGAGATCCTCATGAGCGAGTCGCAGGAACGCATGTGCGCGGTCGTGGAGCCGGAGAAGGTCGACCGCTTCCTTCAGATCTGTGAGAAGTGGGACGTCATCGCCACCGTCATCGGTGAGGTGACGGACGGGGACCGGCTGGAGATCTACTGGCACGGCGAGAAGATCGTCGACGTGGACCCGAGGACGGTCGCGCACGAGGGCCCGGTCTACGAGCGCCCGTACGCCCGCCCCGAGTGGCAGGACGCTCTCCAGGCCGACGACGCGAACAAGCTTCCGCGACCGGAGACCTCCGAGGAGCTGAAGGACCAGGTCCTGAAGCTGGTGGCGTCCCCCAACCAGGCGTCCAAGAAGTGGATCACCTCCCAGTACGACCACTTCGTGCAGGGCAACACGGTCCTCGCCCAGCCCGAGGACTCCGGGATGATCCGCATCGACGAGGAGTCCGGGCTCGGTGTCGCCATCGCGACCGACGGCAACGGGCGGTACGCGAAGCTCGACCCGTACGCGGGCGCGCAGCTCGCCCTCGCCGAGGCGTACCGGAACGTGGCGACCACAGGTGCCAAGCCGCTGGCCGTCTCCGACTGCCTGAACTTCGGCTCGCCCGAGGACCCGGCGGTGATGTGGCAGTTCGCGGAGGCCGTCCGCGGCCTGGCGGACGCCTGCCGGCAGCTCGGCACCCCGGTGACCGGCGGCAACGTCTCCCTCTACAACCAGACCGGCGAGGCCGCCATCCACCCGACCCCGGTGGTGGCCGTCCTCGGCGTCATCGACGACGTCGCGCGCCGTACGCCGGTCGCCTTCCGGGAGGAGGGCCAGCTGCTCTACCTCCTCGGTGACACCCGCGAGGAGTTCGGCGGTTCGGCCTGGTCGCAGGTCGTCCACGACCACCTCGGCGGTCTGCCGCCGCAGGTCGACCTGGAGCGCGAGCGGCTGCTCGGCGAGATCCTGATCTCGGCCTCCCGTGACGGCATGATCGACTCCGCGCACGACCTGTCCGACGGCGGTCTGATCCAGGCTGTGGTCGAGTCGGCGCTGCTCGGCGGCAAGGGCGCGCGGCTGATCGTGCCGGACGGGCTCGACGCGTTCACCTTGCTCTTCTCCGAGTCGGCGGGCCGCGCGATCGTCGCGGTGCCGCGCTCCGAGGAGGTCCGCTTCAACGACATGTGCGGCGCGCGCGGCCTGCCCGCCACCCGCGTCGGTGTCGTGGACGGCGACACGGTGGAGCTCCAGGGCGAGTTCGAGCTGTCGCTGGAGGAGCTGCGCGAGGCGCACGAGGGCACCATCCCGGCGCTTCTCAAGTAGGTCCCGTCGGCCGCAGGACCACGTCCTGTCGGTCGTACGACGGTGAAGGCCCCGCCCGGTCCGCCGGGTGGGGCCTTTGTCGCGTTTTGTCACGCCGGGACCGGTTCGCTCCGCCGGGCCGGAGCCGAAGCACCGTTCTGGCCGGGGGACTCGGGCAGCCGCAGCGCCAGCAGTGCGGCGAGGGCCATCAGCCCCGTCCGCCCCACGCCGTACGCACCACAGCCGCATCGACGCGGGAGGGAGCCCGGACGTGGTCGCCGCCGACGCCGCCGAGCGGGCCGGGCGTGCCTTCGAGCTGGTGGAAAAGGGCCTGAGCGGGCTACGCCGTGAAGGCATAGGCTCACCTCCATGCCCCCGGCCAAGAAGCGCACCCGGACCTACGACCCGGCCAGGATCCGGGCCGCCGTGATGGCCCAGTTCGGACACATACGGGACGCCGTACGCGCCCTCACCCCCGAGCAGCTGGCCCTGCCCACGCGACTCGGCGACTGGACCGTACGCGACCTCGCGGCGCACACCGGGATGGCCCTCGGGGCCGTCAACCGGTTCCTCGACCTGCCGGAACCCGCCCGGCAGGAAGTGACGCTCCTCGACTGGCCGTTCGCCACCGCGGCCAACGCGGCCGGCATCGACGACATGAGCCGTCAGCTCGCAGAGCGGAACCCCGACCTCGACGCCTACCTCGAGGGTGTCGCCCAGCGCTTCACCGAGAGCCTGGACCGGCATCCGGGCACCCGGTTGCTCGCCACCGGCGCCGGCCCCCTGCCGCTGGCCGACTACCTCGTCACCCGCACCGTCGAACTCGTCGTCCACACCGATGACCTGAACGCCGCCGTCCCGGGGCTCGACATCCCGTACGACCGTCAGGCCCTCGCCGCCTGTACCCGGCTGCTCGCCGACGCCCTCGCCGTCCGGGCACCCGGCGCCTCCACCGAGGTGCGGGTGCCGCCGTACGCCGTCGTGCAGTGCATCGAGGGCCCCCGCCACACCCGCGGCACCCCGCCGAACGTCGTCGAGACCGACCCGCTGACCTGGATCCGGCTGGCGACGGGCCGGATCGGGTGGCCCTCCGCCCTCGCCGACGCCAAGGTCAGCGCGAGCGGCGAGCGGGCCGATCTGGGAGACCTGCTGCCCCTGATGACGTGACCGCCCGGGCCGGGGCGCGGGCGGGGAACCGCGCCCGGGACCCACCCGTCCCACCGCCATGGACAAGCACCGACTGACCCTCACCGTGCTGACGCTGCTCCCGCTCGCGGTGGCCTGCGGCACCGAGGCCGGTTCGGGCGGCGGCAGCGCTTCCGTCGCCCCGGGCACCGGCTCGTCCGTCGCCGGCGTCCACTGGCGCGTCGACAGCCTCACCGCCGACGGCACCACCCGAAAGGCCCCCCGCGGCGCGTACCTCCGGATCGACGACCACGGCCGGGCCCACGGCAACTACGGCTGCAACAGTTTCGGCGCGTCCGCCGCCCTCCGGGGCGACCGCATCGACTTCGGCCCCGCCCAGTCCACCGAGATGGCCTGCGACAAGGCGCCCATGGCGTTCGAGCGGGCCTTCTCGCGGGTGCTCGCCGGCCGTTCGCTCACCGCCGCCGTCGACCGCGACGCACTGACGCTCACCACCGAGGACGGCGGCCGCGTGCACCTGACCAGGGAGAGCGACGCCCCTCTGTACGGCACCAGGTGGCGGATCACCGCGCTGGTCGACGGCGACGTCGCCTCCTCGCTGCCCGCCGAGGCGGCCGGAAAGGCGTGGTTCACACTCGACAGGAGGGCGGGTACGGCATCCGGAGCACTCGGCTGCAACCGCTTCACCGCGTCGGCGACCGTACGGGACGGTCACCTCACGCTGGGCAGCCTGAGGACCACCCGGAAGATGTGCGACGGCTCACTCATGGACACCGAGAAGAGCCTCAGCACACGCCTCGGTCCATCGCTCGCGTATCGGCTCGGGCACCGTGGAATCACGCTGACCAGCGCAAACGGCAGGGGCATCGACGCGGTCACCGAGGGGTGAACCCGGGCGGCCGACGAGGCCGGGCGCCGCACGGAGCAGATGACCGGATTCGGACCAGTGCACGATCTCGCCTACACTCGGAACCGTGCCACGTGGTGACGGTCGACTCAATCACGATCTGCTTCCCGGCGAGAAGGGCCCCCAGGACGCATGTGGCGTCTTCGGTGTCTGGGCTCCGGGCGAAGAGGTCGCAAAACTCACGTACTTCGGGCTCTACGCCCTCCAGCATCGGGGCCAGGAATCCGCGGGAATCGCGGTCAGCAACGGCTCCCAGATCCTCGTCTTCAAGGACATGGGCCTGGTCTCCCAGGTCTTCGACGAGACCTCGCTGAGCTCCCTCCAGGGTCACATCGCGGTCGGACACGCACGCTACTCGACCACCGGCGCCTCCGTCTGGGAGAACGCCCAGCCGACGTTCCGTGCCACGGCGCACGGCTCGATAGCGCTCGGTCACAACGGCAACCTGGTCAACACGGCGCAGCTCGCCGAGATGGTCGCCGATCTCCCCAAGGAGAACGGCCGCGCCACCCAGGTGGCCGCCACGAACGACACCGACCTGGTCACCGCCCTGCTCGCCGGCCAGGTCGACGACGACGGCAAGCCGCTGACCGTGGAGGACGCGGCCGCCAAGGTCCTGCCCCAGGTCAGGGGCGCCTTCTCACTCGTCTTCATGGACGAGGACACCCTGTACGCGGCCCGCGACCCGCAGGGCATCCGTCCGCTGGTCCTCGGCCGGCTGGAGCGCGGCTGGGTCGTCGCCTCCGAGACGGCCGCGCTCGACATCACGGGCGCCAGCTTCATCCGCGAGATCGAACCCGGCGAGTTCGTCGCCATAGACGAGAACGGCCTGCGCACCTCCCGATTCGCGGAAGCGAAGCCCAAGGGCTGTGTCTTCGAGTACGTGTACCTGGCCCGTCCGGACACCGAGATCGCCGGCCGCAACGTCTACCTCTCGCGCGTCGAGATGGGCCGCCGCCTGGCCCAGGAGGCGCCCGCCGAGGCCGATCTGGTGATAGCGACACCCGAGTCCGGAACGCCCGCGGCGATCGGTTACGCGGAGGCGTCCGGAATCCCGTTCGGCTCCGGCCTGGTGAAGAACGCATACGTCGGCCGGACCTTCATCCAGCCCTCGCAGACCATCCGCCAGCTCGGTATCCGGCTGAAGCTGAACCCCTTGAAGGAAGTCATCAAGGGCAAGCGCCTGGTCGTCGTGGACGACTCGATCGTGCGCGGCAACACCCAGCGGGCGCTGGTGCGGATGCTGCGCGAGGCGGGCGCCGCCGAGGTCCACATCCGGATCTCCTCCCCGCCGGTGAAATGGCCCTGCTTCTTCGGCATCGACTTCGCCACGCGCGCCGAGCTCATCGCCAACGGCATGACGATCGAGGAGATCGGAGCCTCGCTGGGCGCCGACTCCCTGGCGTACATCTCCCTCGACGGCATGATCGAGGCGACCACCATCGCCAAGCCGAACCTGTGCCGCGCCTGCTTCGACGGGGAGTACCCGATGGAGCTGCCCGACCCGGAGCTGCTGGGCAAGCAGCTGCTGGAGACCGAGCTGGCGGCCGGTCCGGCCGCCACGGCCGCGGCCGACGCGATCCGTCGCCCGTGACATTCGCCGTACGACACGAAAGTTCTCATCGTCATGTCTGAGACCGTCAGTGCCGAGGGCGGCGCCAGCTACGCAGCAGCGGGCGTCGACATCGAAGCGGGCGACCGCGCCGTGGAGCTCATGAAGGAGTGGGTGAAGAAGACGCAGCGGCCCGAGGTCCTCGGTGGCCTCGGCGGCTTCGCCGGCCTCTTCGACGCCTCCGCCCTCAAGCACTACGAGCGTCCGCTGCTCGCCTCCGCCACGGACGGCGTCGGCACCAAGGTCGACATCGCGCGCCGGATGGGCGTCTACGACACCATCGGCCACGACCTGGTCGCCATGGTCATGGACGACATCGTGGTGTGCGGCGCCGAGCCGCTGTTCATGACCGACTACATCTGTGTCGGCAAGGTCCACCCCGAGCGCGTCGCCGCGATCGTGAAGGGCATCGCCGAGGGCTGTGTGCTGGCGGGATGCGCCCTGGTGGGCGGCGAGACGGCCGAACACCCCGGCCTCCTCGGTGAGGACGACTTCGATGTCGCGGGGGCCGGTACGGGCGTTGTGGAGGCCGACCGGCTGCTCGGCGCCGACCGTATCCGAGAGGGTGACGTGGTGATCGCCATGGCCGCCTCCGGGCTTCACTCGAACGGGTACTCGCTCGTCCGGCATGTCCTTCTCGACCGGGCGAAGCTCGGCCTCGACCGGCACATCGAGGAACTGGGCCGCACCCTCGGCGAGGAGCTGCTCGAGCCCACGAAGATCTACTCGCTGGACTGCCTGGCCCTGACCCGCACCGCCGAGGTGCACGCGTTCAGCCACGTCACCGGTGGCGGGCTCGCGGCCAACCTGGCCCGGGTGATCCCGGACGGCCTGCACGCGGTCGTCGACCGGTCCACCTGGGCCCCCGCGCCGGTGTTCGACCTCGTCGGGAAGACCGGCGACGTCGAGCTCCTGGAGCTGGAGAAGACCCTGAACATGGGCGTCGGCATGATCGCGGTCGTCCCCGGTCAGTCGGTGGACGTCGCGCTCGCCACCCTGGCGGACCGCGGCGTCGAGGCATGGGTCGCCGGCGAGATCACCGGCCGGGATGACCACGCGACGGGCGCCGCGCTGGTGGGCACGTACGCACGGTAGGAGCCTCGCGGGCCGAGTCCTGGCGGACAGCACAGAACCCGGCCCGTGGCCAGGCCACGGGCCGGGTGGGAGTTCAGTGCAGGGTCAAGCGCCGCGGCGACGCTGCTGCGGGGACTGGTCGTCCTCGTCCTCGTCGTCGTCCTCATAGAGGTCGGCGTACCGTGCGTACAGGTCGTCGTCGTGCTCATCGTCCTCGAACCGGTCGCCGTTCGGCGACGCGTTCGACGTCGATGCGCCCAGCTCCTCGGCCAGGCGTGAGAGATCCGTCCCACCGCTGTTGTACTTCAGCTGGCGGGCGACCTTCGTCTGCTTGGCCTTGGCCCGGCCGCGCCCCATGGCTCGACCCCCTCAACGACGGGGCTCGACGGCCCCAGAGTCTTGACACGCGTTCATGATCCGGAACGGGCTCTCCGTGGAGAGACCGGCCCGTAGGGCTTCCACGGTACCTGAGCCCACGCCCATACGGTACGTCGCCCGCAGGGCGGGCGTGTGCACAGGACCGTCGAGGCGCCCCGTCCTCGCTGGTCACGGCCGATTTTAACCACTTATTGGCGGACGACCCGCCGATAAGAGTGAGAGTTCTCTCCAAGCTCTCGTCGGCGGGTACCGGTCAGACCTGTGCGGCACCCCCGGGAAGGGCCGCCGTGACGGACCCGGTCCGCGCCTCCGCCATCCGCTGCTCGGCGATCCGGTCGGCCGCCGCGGCCGGCGGAATACCGTCGTCCTTCGCACGTGCGAATATGGCCAGCGTGGTGTCGAAGATCTTCGCCGCCTTCGCCTTGCACCGGTCGAAGTCGAAGCCGTGCAGCTCGTCGGCCACCTGGATGACACCGCCGGCGTTGACGACGTAGTCGGGGGCGTACAGGATCCCGCGGTCGTCGAGGTCCTTCTCCACTCCCGGGTGCGCGAGCTGGTTGTTGGCCGCGCCGCACACCACCTTCGCCGTCAGCACGGGCACGGAGTCGTCGTTGAGCGCGCCGCCCAGCGCACAGGGCGCGTAGATGTCGAGCGCTCCGAGGGCATGGGAGCCGCGGATGAGGGCGTCGGTGTCGGTGGCCACGGCCACCTCCGGGTGCGCGTCGGTGATCCGGCGCACGGCGTCCGGGCGCACATCCGTGATCACGACCTGGGCGCCGTCCTCCAGCAGGTGTTCCACGAGGTAGTGCCCCACCTTGCCGACGCCCGCGACGCCCACCGTGCGCCCGCGCAGAGTGGGGTCGCCCCACCGGTGCTGGGCCGAGGCCCGCATGCCCTGGAAGACGCCGTAGGCGGTCAGCACGGAGGAGTCGCCCGCGCCGCCGTTCTCCGGGGAGCGGCCGGTGGTCCAGGGGTTCACCCGTGCCACGACGTCCATGTCGGCGACATAGGTGCCGACGTCGCAGGCGGTGACGTACCGGCCACCGAGCGAGGCCACGAAACGGCCGTACGCGAGCAGCAGCTCGTCGGTCTTGATCCGCTCGGGGTCACCGATGATCACGGCCTTGCCACCGCCGTGCTCGAGGCCGGCCATGGCGTTCTTGTACGACATTCCGCGCGCGAGGTTCAGCGCGTCGGCGACGGCCTCCTCCTCGTTGGCGTACGGGTAGAAGCGCGTACCGCCGAGCGCGGGGCCCAGAGCGGTGGAGTGGATCGCGATGACGGCCTTGAGGCCACTGGCCCGGTCCTGGCAGAGCACGACTTGCTCATGGCCTCCCTGGTCCGAGCGGAACAGGGTGTGCAGGACGCCGTCGGATACGTCGGTCACGGTGGTGACTCCCGGTTGAGTAGCGGCGGTTGGGTGCGGGTCCCGTGCGGGTGGCGGGCCCCGTGGGCATGAGCGTAGAGCGTGTGGGCGCCCGCCAGCCGCGCAGTGCCCAGGATCACCCTCCCTCGGAGTACACCGGGATCGGTTCGTGGGACGATTTGCAATGGTTTTCCACCTCGTTCGGCCGCGCCCGGACGGGTTTCACGTCAGGTCCGATGGGGAGGGAGCAGGCGTGCCCAAGGTGTCCTCGGTGATCGTCCCGTACGCGTCCTACTTGCGGGTGTACGAACCGCTGGCCGCCTTCCCCGAGCCGGAGCGCAGCCACTGGGCGCGTTACGCCCGGCGCCCCGACCGCCCCTCGTACCAGGACGAACTGCGCCGCTCCCTTGCCGACTTGGTGCCCACGCCGCCGGTGGCGGTTCCGGTGCACGAGAGCAGCGACGCCTTCGTGACCGAGGTCGAGGGAGTGCTGTGCGTGTGCCCGTGGCGCACCCGGCTGCGCGGCTGGCAGGCACTCGGGGAGCTGGTGCAGGAGCTGCCGGCGCCGATCCTGGACGCGGTGCTGCCGCCGGTCGTGCGCCGCCAGGCCGCCCAGGACTACGAGCGCTGGCTGGAGCGCAATCCGGACGCCCGGCCGTGGATCCGGACCGCGACCTGGCAGGTGCCGCTGAACTGGTTCGTGCTGGTCTCGGACGATGAGCGCCGGTACGAGAAGGGGTCCGCCGAGGTGCCTCCGATGCTGCGGTACCGCACGCCCATGGTGCAGGCGCGGCGGCGCACCGCGCGGGCGCTGCGGACCCTGAGGGACGCCATCGACGAGGGGCCGCTGATCGAGGGCCTGGTCGACGTGGGGCGGTGGCTGGAGGAGTTCCACCCACGGTCGCTGGTCGAGCTGGACTACGGCGGGCTCGTCCATGTCCTGCCGCCCGCGGAACTGGACGGCGACCACTCGGCCGCGGATGTCGCCGAGGGCATCGAGGCCCTGCGGTACGGGGACGGCGCCACGGCGGGGGAGGCGTACGGGCGGCTGGTGGAGCGCTGGCGGGGCGTACGGGACCGTCGCTCGGCCAACTGAGGGCGGCTTCCGGAGTCAGGCCTTCGGGAGCCGGTGCACGAATTGTGACCTGCGAGACATGGTGAAGTGACAACCATTGGCCCATGGTTGACCTACCGCAGGCCCGCCCGGGGGGACGTAGGTATCGATCCGGGCTTATGCCGTCAAGCGTGACGGACGGCACTTACAAGGACCTTGCGCCTTACGGCCCTCCTCATGCCAAAATAGGACAAGGAGTCCGGGGGAGGCTCCTTCTGCCCACTTGGCACCACTTATGGGCGGAATCTCAGCATTGCACTCTCTATGGGGGGTCTAGTGCCTCCTGATCGCCACTGTGACTGATCGTCACAGTGGCGTGACTGTCCGCTATGGCATGGTCCATCGGCTTCCGTCGCTGATGAACACCTGGGAGGGCAATTCCATCGGTTTGGCCGACGCGGCTGGACAGATGGTGTAGTTGTAGTGCCGAGGACAAGCCGTTCGTCCTATAACCGACTCGACTCGCGTCCGCCATTTCGGGCAACGCGGGTCAAGGTGCAGAATTTAGAGGAAAGAACCGAGAAGGTTCGGTTCTCCCGAGGAGGCCGCTCATGACCGCTCGCACCCCTGATGCCGAGCCGCTGCTGACCCCGGCTGAGGTCGCCACGATGTTCCGCGTCGACCCCAAGACGGTCACGCGGTGGGCGAAGGCCGGCAAGCTCACGTCGATCCGCACGCTCGGCGGGCACCGCCGCTACCGCGAGGCTGAGGTGCGCGCTCTGCTCGCGGGCATCCCGCAGCAGCGCAGCGAGGCCTGAACAACTGCATAGCCGGACATACCGGCAGGTCCCCCAATCTGCCGCGACGTCCGAACCACAGCTCCAAGCGACGCGGGCTCTGCCCCAACAGCGCCCTCGCCCAAGGTCAGTAGAGGCACGACAAGGGTGCGTCGTCGATCGCGCTGGACTCCGCCGGGTCCAGCGCGATCTTTTTTGTGCCCTGATCCGTGGTCGCGGGCCGGTCTGTGAGCGGCCTTGTCGGAGTCTGGGGAGGGGTGTCGGATCTACTGTGCGGTACCTCGGGAGACAGTGCAATTGCACATATTAAATTGACTTGTTGTAGGAGGGGTGTAAGTGCAGGGGTCACCAATACTTGTGTGGTGACACCCGTCACACGTTCGCGGCCTTGTGGTGTTCATGTTGCCCTTGCTAAAGGAACACGGCTGCGTGAAGGGGGTGTTGGGCGGGGCGTACGTTCACGAGTGCCCCCGTGGACGCCCTCCAACCCCTCTCGGCGGCCGGTTCCGAGGCCGGCTCACGACGTGGCGGGGCGGTCCTCCTCGGGGATCATCCCGGGCCCTTCGTCCTCGGCGCGCTGGCCGGGCTCCATGGCCAGCCGCAGAAGGTGATGGCAGACCGCGCAGCGGGGCGTCAGATGGCGGTACCCGGAAGCGGCGGACAGATGTGCACGGAGCAGAGCACGGGTCTCGTGCCGAGCGGACGTCGCCATACGCCACCTCCTCGGGGCCCGACCGGGCAGGGCCTTGAGTTCTGGGGTACTGACGAAAGCCGACGCCGTCAAGACACCCCGAAACACCCCGGAACCGGCACGCCGATGTCCTCGACATCCGGGGCGCGCGCGGAATGGTCGCTTGGGCGGGGGCGCCTGGGCGTCGGGGATGGGGAGAGAACGGGGCCGGAGCGGCGCTGGCGCCTGGGAATCGGGGATGGGGGAGGGAACTGGGCCGAAGCGGGGTCGGTGAGGCGCCGGGTGCGTCGAGGACGTTGAGGACGGCGAAGACGGCGGGTGCCGAAGGCACTGGGGGAGTGGGGGCGTGGGGGCGGTGGAGACGCTGGAGAGGCCGGAGGCGGTGAAGCTGCCGGGTGCGCCGGGTGCGCCGGGCGCGTTGGGGATGTTGAGGCCGACGAGGGCGCCGGAGGCGTCGAAGTCGCCGAAGACGGACGCCGAGGATGCCGAGGACGCTCGCGGTGTCGGGGTGCCGAGGACCCTGAGGGCGTTGGAGTTGGCGGAAACGGCGGGGACGTCAGGGGCGCCGAGGAGACGGCAGATGCTCGCGGAATCGGGGGCGGCCAGGCTCCGGGGACCGCGGACACGCGGAAGGGGTCGAGGGCGCCGGAGGCGTCGAAGTCGCCGAAGACCGTGAAGAGGCCAGGGGCACTGGAGACACCGAAGACGCCGGGGAAGGCGAAGAGTCGGGGACGCCGAGGGCACCGAGACGGTGGGGTACCCGGGGTGCCGAAGGCGCCGGTCGGGTGCGTCGGAGGCGGTGAAGGCGTGAGGCCGGTGAGGGCGAGGCGGCTGATGACTGCGAAGACGCCGCGGGCATCGGAGACGCCGGGGAAGGCGAAGGGCTGGAGACGTCGAGGGCGTTGGGGACCGCGAGGTCACTGAGACGGCGGGGCGCCGGGGGTGCCGCAGTCGCCGGGACAGCGGGAGGCGTCGGGGGCGCCAGGGCGTCGGGGCGTCAGGGGGCGTCGGGGCAGTGGAGGCGCTGAGGCCGGTGTGGGTGGCGGAGACATCGGAGGGGCTGAAGATGGCCAGACCGGCAGGGACGCCGGGGGAGCCGAAAGACACCGTGGGTGCCGTGGGCGAAAGCTTCGTGGATGTCGGGGACGGAAGAAGCCGCTGGAGACGGCAGGACCCATTGGAAGGGGCTGAAGGGGGCGGAGGCGTCGAGGCTGCCGAAGACCGCCAGAGGCCGCGGGCACAGGAGACGTCGAGGACGCTGAGGACGGTGGACGCCGAGACGGCGGGGCGCGGAAGGTGCCGAAAGCCTCCGTGCCGGGCGGCCGGTCAGGTGAGGCCTGACGGTGGCATGAGAAAGCCCCGCATCCGTAGATGCGGGGCTTCGCTGCGGTCCTGACGGGATTTGAACCCGCGGCCTCCACCTTGACAGGGTGGCGAGCACTCCAAACTGCTCCACAGGACCAGATTTCGCGGCGCTCGTCGTGCGGTGCGCTGCGAGAAGAGACTGTACAGGAGGGTGAGCCCCTGGTCGAACTCACCCACCGTGAACGAGCCGTTACGGCGCCGCCGCGTCGATCGCCTTCACGATGCGCTTGTCCGAAACCGGGTACGCCGTGCCCAGCGCGTGCGCGAAGTAGCTGACCCGCAGCTCCTCGATCATCCAGCGGATGTCCAGCACCGAGGAGGGCACGGGACGGCCCTGTGGCTGCTGCTCCAGCAGCCACGCGTACTCGTCCCGCATCTCGTGGACCTTCGCCATACGCGTGGTGTCCCGCTGGACGTTCGTCGGCATCTGCTGAAGCCGGCGGTCCGCGGCGACCAGATAGCGCATCAGGTCGGGCAGGCGCCGGATGCCCGCCTCCGTGACGAAGCCGGGCTTCACAAGGGCGTCCAGCTGACCCCGTACATCCGCCAGGTTCGGCAGCAGCGCCGGGCTCCGCACGGCCTTCAGACGGCGCTCGCAGGCCTGCCACGCGGCCAGCACCTGCTGCACCTGTCCGACCGTACGAACCGTTGCGTCGACGATCTCCGCACGCACCCTGTCGTACAGCTTCCGGTACGACTCCTCGTCCCACGCGGGCCCGCCGAAGTCCCCGATCAGCTTGTCCGCGGCCGCCGTCGCGCAGTCGTCGAACAGGGCCTGGATCGAGCCGTGCGGGTTCGCGGACAGGCCGAGCTTCTGCTGGTTCGTCAGCTTCTCGGACGCAAACTTCGCCGGGTTGACCGGGATGTTCCGCAGGATCAGCCGCCGCGTGCCCTTCCACATCGCCTGCGCCTGCTCCGCCTCCGTGTCGAACAGGCGCACGGAGACCGTGTCGCCGTCGTCGACCAGCGCCGGGAACGCCTTGACCGGCTGACCGGCGCGCCGGGTCTCGAAGACACGGGTGAGAGAGCCGATCGTCCAGTCCGTCAGACCCGTACGCTCCAGGGACTCCCCGCCCCGCCGCTCGGCCGTGGCCGCCGCGGCCTGCGAGAGGGCCTGGCGCGCCTTCGGCTTCAGCCGGAGCTTCAGCGCCTCCAGATCCTTGTCCTCGGCCAGCTTGCGGCGCCGCTCGTCGACGACCCGGAAGGTGATCTTCAAGTGGTCGGGCACCTTGGACCAGTCGAAGTCGTCGGCCTCGAACGGCACGCCCACCATGCGCTTCAGCTCGCGCGTCATCGCCGTGGTCAGCGGCTCCTGGAGGGAGGGAGTGTGCGTCTCCCCCTCGGGGGGCGCCGCCTTCTCCAGGAACGCCTTCGCATAGTTCGGCGCCGGCACGTAGTTGCGGCGGATGGGCTTCGGGAGGGAGCGGATCAGTTCGGTGACCAGTTCCTCCCGCAGGCCCGGGATCTGCCAGTCGAAGCCCTCGTCCGTGACCTGGTTGAGGACCTGCAACGGGATGTGGACGGTCACGCCGTCCGCGTCCGCGCCCGGCTCGAACTGGTATGTGACCTTGAACTTCAGCCGGCCCTGGCGCCAGGAGTCGGGATAGTCGTCCTTGGTGACCGCGCCCGCCTTCTCGTTGATGAGCATCTCGCGCTCGAAGTCGAGGAAGTCGGGCTGCTCGTGCCGCTTGTGCTTCCACCAGGAGTCGAAGTGCGCGCCGGACACCACGTCGTCGGGCACCCGCTGGTCGTAGAAGTCGAACAGCGTCTCGTCGTCCACCAGGATGTCCCGGCGCCGGGCGCGGTGCTCCAGCTCCTCGACCTCGGTGAGCAGCCGGCGGTTGTCGGCGAAGAACTTGTGGTGCGTGCGCCAGTCGCCCTCGACAAGGGCGTTGCGGATGAACAGCTCGCGACTCGCCTCCGGGTCGATGCGCCCGTAGTTCACCTTCCGCTGGGCCACGATCGGCACGCCGTACAGCGTGACCTTCTCGTACGCCATGACGGCCGCCTGGTCCTTCTCCCAGTGCGGTTCGCTGTACGTCCGCTTGAGCAGGTGGCCGGCCAGCGGCTCGACCCACTCGGGCTCGATCTTCGCGTTGACCCGCGCCCACAGGCGGGACGTCTCGACGAGCTCGGCCGACATCACGAAGCGCGGCGGCTTCTTGAACAGGGACGAACCGGGGAAGATCGCGAATTTGGCGTTGCGGGCACCGAGGTACTCGTTGCGTCCGCCGTCCCTGCGCGTGCCGGGGCCGGAGTCCTTGGACTCCTTCACGTCCTTCAGCCCGATGTGCGAGAGCAGACCGGCCAGAAGCGAGATGTGGACACGGTCCGCCGGGGCGTCCTGCTCGTTCAGGTGGATGCCCATCTGCTTGGCAACCGTGCGCAGCTGGGTGTAGATGTCCTGCCATTCGCGGATGCGCAGGAAGTTCAGGTACTCCTGCTTGCACATCCGGCGGAACGACGACGAGCCGCGCTCCTTCTGCTGCTCGCGGATGTAGCGCCAGAGGTTGAGGTAGGCGAGGAAGTCGCTCGTCTCGTCCTTGAAGCGGGCGTGCTGCTGGTCGGCCTGGGCCTGCTTGTCGGCGGGGCGCTCGCGCGGGTCCTGGATGGACAGCGCGGCGGCGATGACCATGACCTCGCGGACGCAGCCGTTCTTGTCCGCCTCCAGGACCATGCGCGCCAGGCGCGGGTCGACCGGCAGTTGGGCGAGCTTGCGGCCGGTGTCGGTGAGGCGCTTGCGCGGGTCCTTCTGGGCCGGGTCCAGTGCGCCCAGTTCCTGCAGGAGCTGGACGCCGTCGCGGATGTTGCGGTGGTCCGGCGGGTCGATGAAGGGGAACTTCTCGATGTCGCCGAGACCGGCCGCGGTCATCTGGAGGATGACGGAGGCCAGGTTGGTGCGGAGGATCTCGGCGTCGGTGAACTCGGGCCGGGTGTCGAAGTCCTCCTCGCTGTACAGCCGGATGCAGATGCCGTCCGACGTACGGCCGCAGCGGCCCTTGCGCTGGTTGGCGCTGGCCTGGGAGACCGGCTCGATGGGCAGGCGCTGGACCTTGGTGCGGTGGCTGTAGCGGGAGATGCGGGCGAAGCCGGGGTCGATGACGTACTTGATGCCCGGGACGGTGAGGGAGGTCTCGGCGACGTTCGTGGCCAGAACGATCCTGCGGCCCGTGTGCGGCTGGAAGACGCGGTGCTGCTCGGCGTGGGAGAGGCGGGCGTACAGCGGCAGGATCTCGGTGCTCTGCCAATCAGCGCCTCCGGCGCGGGGGTACTGCTTCCTGGTCAGCGCGTCCGCGGTGTCGCGGATCTCGCGCTCTCCGGAGAGGAAGACCAGGATGTCGCCCTGGCCCTCGCCCAGCAGCTCCTCCACGGCGTCCGTGATCGCGGTGATCTGGTCGCGGTCGGTGTCGTCGGAGTCCTCTTCGAGGAGGGGGCGGTAGCGCACCTCCACCGGATAGGTGCGGCCGCTGACCTCGACGATCGGCGCGTCGCCGAAGTGGCGGGAGAAGCGCTCCGGGTCGATGGTGGCCGAGGTGATGACGACCTTGAGGTCCGGGCGCCGGGGGAGGAGCTGGGCGAGGTAGCCGAGCAGGAAGTCGATGTTGAGGGATCGCTCGTGGGCCTCGTCGATGATGATCGTGTCGTAGGCGCGCAGCTCGCGGTCCGTCTGGATCTCGGCGAGCAGGATGCCGTCCGTCATGAGCTTGATGAAGGTGGCGTCCGGGTTCACCTGGTCGGTGAAGCGGACCTTCCAGCCGACGGCCTCGCCGAGTGGTGTGTCCATCTCCTCGGCCACCCGCTCGGCGACCGTCCGGGCGGCGATACGGCGGGGCTGGGTGTGGCCGATCATTCCGCGGACACCACGGCCGAGCTCGAGGCAGATCTTGGGGATCTGGGTGGTCTTGCCGGAGCCGGTCTCACCGGCCACGATCACGACCTGGTGGTCGCGTATGGCGGCGGCGATCTCGTCCTTCTTCTGGCTGACCGGCAGCTGCTCGGGGTAGGTGACGGCGGGGACGCGGGCGGCGCGCTCGGCGATCCGGTCCTCGGCCTTGGCGACCTCCGCCTCGATGTCGGTGAGCACGGCGGCCCGGGCCTCGGGCTTGCGGATCTTGCGCGCGCCTTCGAGCCTGCGCCCGAGACGGTGCGCGTCGCGCAGGGACAGCTCGGCGAGTCGGGGCGCGAGGGCGCCGAGGGCGGGGGCGGGATGCGTAGACATACGCGGTCCAGGATCTCACCTTGGCGAAATTCATGGCTAACGATTTGCGTCCGGCGATTCGCCGGGGGTGAGACCGGCCGGTGAGCAGGGGCGGAACGCGTCTCTTCCGCCCCCGGTCCGCTCTTCCGCTCAGTCGTCGCCCGGCTTGGGGGAGGCCGGAGCCGGAGACGCCGCAGGGCCCGGGGCCGGGGCCGGTACATGGGGCGCGGAAGCCGGGGCCGGAGAGACCGGCGCGCTCTGAGTGGTCTGGGCGCGGGCCGTCCGCTCCTGGGCCATGGCCTTGGCGGTGTTGGAGACGGCCTTGATCCCCAGATAGGCGGTGGTCATGCTGCTGACGGCGGTGAAGGCCGCGGTGAGGACGCCGACGATCACGGATTTGTCCCCGTCCAGGCGCCATACCCCGAAGATCGCGACTCCGGCGATCGCGAGGTTGCTCACGACCACCGCGAGCAGGCCGTAGCGCGCCCGGTCCTTCTCCAGCTCGACGTCCCCCATGGCCTTGGCCCGGTCCCCGCCCATGATCTCCCCCGCCCGCACGGCTGCGTCGACGGCCAGAAGGTAGCGCTCCAGCGGGGACATGCCAACATCCGGCACGCCCTCCGCAACGATCCGCAACGAGGAAAGCCCCGCCCCGGGGGGACGGGGCTTTCGGCCTCGACAGCGCCTCGGTCTTTCAGCCGCTCTGGGAGGTGGTCTGCCCCTTCTGCGCCGGGTGCTCGTCGGCGTACCGCACCATGCTGAGGTAGTGCACCAGGTCGATGAAGCGGGGGTCGCCGACAGCCGCGAGCAGTTCCCCGCTGGTGACGGGGGCGGAGGCCTTGGCGGCCGCGTCGGGTTCGACGGAGAGGCTGACATTGTTGTGTCCGGAGCGGAAACGGACGGTGGTGGACATGGTCCCGGGCGAGTCCGTGATCATGCGGACCGCTTCGGCCTTGATGCCGCCTGGCAGCGTGGCCTGCAGGCAGCTTCCACCCTTGTCGGCAATCGCGGCGGAGGGGCAGGGCTTCGGGCCCGGGCCGTCGCCGGAGGGCCGTACGGTGAAGATGATGGTGAACACCTTCCCGTCTGCGGTTTCGCCCTGGTAGCGCGACACGTCGAGGTCGACCGGCCGGATCAGGCCGACGGAGTCCGGCAGCAGTTTGTCGAGGAGGACAGCCGCATCTTGCTGGAACTGCGCTCGCCGCTTCCGCTCGGCGGGGGGCACGTTGGCCTTGGCTCGTTCGTCGTCGCTCGTGGGGTCGATGTGGACGGGGGTGCGGTACGGCTGCGGCTGGACCGACTCGTGTGGCGAGGGTGTGCCGCTCGTGGCGGGACGGACCGTCGTGCGGGCGTCGTGTCCGGCGGAAAGCGTCAGGGAGCCGAAGACCACGGCCCCGGCGACACAGGCGATCCCGGCGGCGGTGGTGAGACGGGCACGCGCACTGCGGCGCCGGCCCTGGGTGACCGCGGCCGGAACCAGGTCGTGCAACGACGGCAGTTCCGCCACCGCGCTGTCCATCGCATCCTTGACCAGCAGGGCGCTGCGGTGCTCGTCCTCGGTGATGTTGTCCTTCATGACGGTTCCTCAGCTCCCCGTGGCGTAGATGTGGGCCTCGCCCAGTTGGGCGCGCAGCTTTGCCAGGGAGCGTGAGCACTGGCTCTTGACGGTGGACTCGCTGCACTTCAAGAGCTCGGCGACGGACTCGACGCTCTGGTCCTCCCAGTACCGCAGCACGACGACGGCCCGCGCTCGGGGCGGAAGATCTGCCAGTGCCGACATCAGCGTCACCCGCACATCGGCGTGGTCGGGTGCGGGCCGGGGATCGGGGCGGGAGTGCGCCATCAGGTCCCGCAGCCGGCGTCGTCGCTCGGCCAGATAGGTGCGGGTGAGCACGGTCCTGGCGTAGGCCTCCATGTGATCGGCGGCGCTCGCCCGCCGCCAGTGCTGGAAAAGCTTGGCGAGCGTGGTGTGCGTCAGGTCCCGGGCCGTGTCCGGGTCCCCGCACAGCAGGTACGCGGTCCGGTACAACCGTCTCTGACTCGCCTGTGCGAAGGCCTCGAAGCTCTCGGGCGCCTGGGATCCCCGCGGCGCTTCGGAGCCTCGGCCGTTCTCCGGCATCTGCTCTCCCTTCCGGGCCCTGTCAAGGGGGCTTGTCCTGTCACCCCTCTTCAGAGCGCTGCCGCACCCTAAAGGTTGAAACCGAATTTGCATCGGTCCACGCGCGCTCCCGGCCCGCACACGGTGGGCGGTTTCCTGTCGGGGCGCTGCGGTCGTCGGAGACGTCGGCCCGCCGCCGGATCGTGCAGATCACGGAGTGAGGTCGATGGAGTTCCAATGACCCGGTCAAGCACCCCGTCGGAACGCTGGAGGCCTGGTCTGGAAGACGCCGTATGCGGATGGCGGCCGACCTGGCGACTCGCTGACCTGGGCGCTGCCGTCAGTACGCCAACGAAAAACCCCCGCCGATGATCTCGACGGGGGTGTTTTCGCTGTTCAGCGATGGTGGCTGGGGCCGGGGTCGAACCGGCGACCTTCCGCTTTTCAGGCGGACGCTCGTACCAACTGAGCTACCCAGCCATGAGGTTTCACGTGAAACCTCAGCGGTCCTGACGGGATTTGAACCCGCGGCCTCCACCTTGACAGGGTGGCGAGCACTCCAAACTGCTCCACAGGACCAAGCTATGCGTACGACAGTGTCGCACATGGTGTTGCGTGCCCCCAACGGGATTCGAACCCGTGCTACCGCCTTGAAAGGGCGGCGTCCTAGGCCGCTAGACGATGAGGGCTATCGGCCCGCCTGGGCGCTTCTCAGCGCGTCGGGGACGTGAGAAGCATATGGGATCGGGCGAGGGTTCGCCAAAACGGTTTAGGGGGCGCTCGGCGCGAGCGCCGCACCGGAGCCGTTCGAACCTGCGCCGGAACGGCTCGGACCGGTGCCGGAAGGGCGCGGAGTGGCGCCGGAGGGGCTCGTGGGCGCGGTGTCCGGGGAGACGGCGCCGGGGGGCAGGGCCGTGCCCGGCTGGTTCTCCTTGGCCAGGTGGCGGCTCACCTCCGCCGTGGTCTGGCCCAGGCCGCCGAGCTTGATCGCGTCCCACGCCTGGAGGCGGCGGGTGTTCCGGTCGAGGTAGAGGATCGAGGCCTCGACGGGCGCGGGGTACTGGTGCTCGACCGCACGCAGCCCGCTGCCGCCCGTCGAGCCCTCGATGCGCAGCCGGGTGCCGTACTTCATGATCTCCATCCCCTCGTGGTGCACATGGCCGGCCAGGACCATGGGCACCTCGCCGTCCGTCTGGCGGGCGGCCGTCGGCTCGTGGGCGATCGCGAGGTCGACGGGCGTCCCGGCGGCCTTCTGGTCGCGCAGTGCGGAGGCCAGACGAGCACCCGCCAGCTCTTCGGCGCGGTCACCGCCCCGTGCCACGGAGCGGTCCGGGGTGAACTGCGGGTCGCCGATCCCGGCGAAGCGCAGGCCCGCGACCGTGATCGCCCTGCCGTCGTCGAGGACGTGCACGTTCTTCATGTGCTCCAGGTAGCGCTGGGTGGTGCGGGAGTCGTGGTTGCCCCGGACCCAGATGTACGGGGCACCCAGATCCGTGATCGGGTCCAGGAAGCCGTTCTCCGCCGCCGTGCCGTGGTCCATGGTGTCGCCCGAGTCGACGATCACGTTGACGTCGTACTGGCGCACCAGGGACGCGATGATCTTCCAGGCGGCCGGGTTGAGGTGGATGTCGGAGACGTGCAGGACCCGGATGGTCGTCGGGTCGGGTTCGTACGCCGGAAGGGTCGAGGTGACGTCGTACAGCTTGGTCACGTTCGTCACCAGGCGGGCCAACTCCTTCTGGTAGACGTCGAACTCGGTGACGATGCTGCGCGCGTTGCCGACCAGGGAGGGAGCCGAGGAGAGCAGGCCGGAGAACTTCGGCTCCAGGACCGACTTGGGGTTCCAGGTGGCGTACGCCGTCGCGCCCGAGGCGGTGAGCAGCGCGAGCGCCAGGCCGCCGGCCGCCAGGGCCCGGCGGGGGCGGCGGTAGACGGCGAGGCCCAGCGCGGTGGCGCCGGCGACCACCGCCACACACGAGCGGGCGGCCAGGTCGAGCGTGCCGTGTTCGACGTCGTGGGTGATCTCCTGCTGGAGCCCGGAGATCCGCTCCGGGTGGTCGACGAGGGCCTGGGCGCGGACCGGGTCGAGCTGGTCCACGTTGACGTCCAGGCGCACGGGGGCGTCGTGGCTGTCCAGCCGCAGGGCGCCGAGCGGGGAAATGTTGATCTTCGTGCCGCCGATGAGCGAGGGGCGCAGGGTCATGGTGGTGTTCATGGGCCCGACCGGGACGCGCACGTTGCCCACGATCAGCAGCCCGAGCCAGGCGCCGAGGAGGACGACGGCGACCATGCCCAGCGCCCGGAGCCAGGGGTGCGGCTGCGGGGCGAGTTCGGCCGCGGGCAGGGGACGGAGCGAGCGGTAGTGCCGGGCGAGGGTGCCGGGCGCCCTTCGTATGCGGTTCCAGGCTGCGGCAGGGGTGAGCGGGACGAGGCGGACACGGGCCATTGGTGCCGTATGCCCAGATCGCCCGCCCGATATGCGGGACACTCGATGTCCCACCTGTCAGGGTCCCGACACCTCACCCAGGAGCGTGTCGTACCGGACAATGGCCCTGTGCTGGAGATGACGCGCGAGGAGTTCGAGGAGCTGGTCGCCGAGGCGCTCGACCGGATCCCGCCGGAGCTGACGCGGCTGATGGACAACGTGGCGGTGTTCGTCGAGGACGAGCCGCCCGTCGACGATCCGGAGCTGCTCGGGCTGTACGAGGGCACCCCGCTGACCGACCGCGGGGAGTGGTACGCGGGCGTGCTGCCGGACCGGATCACCATCTACCGCGGGCCGACCCTGCGGATCTGCGAGACACGGGAGGACGTGGTCGCGGAGACCGAGGTGACGGTGGTGCATGAGATCGCGCACCACTTCGGGATCGATGACGCGCGACTGCACGCGCTGGGGTACGGCTGAGGCGCGACCGCGCGCGCCGGGGTACGGGGATGGCGGCTGAGGCGCGATGGCACGCGCCGGGGTACGGGGATGGCGGCTGGGCGCGACCGCACGCGGTACGGGGATGGCGGCTGAGGCGCGACCGCACGCGCCGGGGTGCGGGGACTGCGGCTGAGGCGGGGTCGCGTGTGCCGGGGGTGCGGGGGTGGTGTCCGTGGGACACCGGCGTGAGAGCCGCGCACGGCTCTTTCCGCGCGTGTGACCGTGACTCACTCCGCGCGCGTAACTGTGACGTGTGACGCTCTCCGCGCGGAGCGCGTGTCCTCTTGCGGGCGACGGGAGTTGGGCAGGGGGACTTTTCTCACCGCCTCCGGAGGTGGCTGCCCGTGCGCGCCTGTTACGTATCCGTTCGTCTGGCCGCCACGGCGATCGCCATCGCCGCGGCCGCCGGCTGTGTGAGCGTGGGCGACGACGCCGGCAGTCCTTCGCCGTCCCACTCGGCGGGGCAGCGCGGGGTGGCCGCGCCGGACGGGGGCTCCGGGTGGGGCCGGGGCGGCGGCGGCGACCCGGGCGGTCCGGCGGCCAAGGGTGGTGCGTCGAAGTCGGGGAAGTCCGGGAAGGACGCCTCCGGCTCGCCCTCCGCATCGGCGTCCGGACACGGCCCCGGGGCCAACGGCCCCAGGCCGAGCGGCGGCCAGACGGCGGGCAACGGCGACGGTGGCGGCGGTGCGGCACCCCCCGGCCCGACCGGGGGAGAGTCCACCCCCACCCCCACCGAGCAGCCGTCGGCCACCAGCGAGCCCGATCCGCCGTCACCGACTCCGACGACCGCGGAGCCCTCCTCTTCGGCGCACGAGCAGTCCGCGCAGCTGGTGCTGCGGGAGCCGGCACCCGAGGCCGGGGAACCGGTGATGTAGCCGGGCCCGCGGTGGTCCCGACGCACCCGGACGGCTCATGTGGTGAGGGTCACCCGGGGCCCGCGGGATTCGGTTTGCACTCGGTGGGTGCGGGTGCGTATGGTGGTAGATCGTTTGATCCCATTTGCCCGGCGCCTACAAGACGCGCCGCGTGTGGCGCGTACTCTCCCTTGCCGTGGCCGGACCGCATAGAGGCGGTCGATTGCGACTTCACGGATGTTTGGGCGCGTGCCGTGAACTCCGGAAGGTTCGCATTTCGCATGTCCATTGCCAATACTGAGCACGTCGTCCTGTCCGAGGACACCGAGGACCAGGACACCGCTCCCCAGATCACCTTCGCGGATCTCGGTCTGCCCGAGGGTGTCGTCCGCAAGCTCGCGCAGAACGGCGTCACCGTCCCCTTCCCGATCCAGGCCGCGACCATCCCGGACGCCCTGGCGGGCAAGGACATCCTGGGCCGCGGACGGACGGGCTCGGGCAAGACGCTGTCCTTCGGTCTGCCGACCCTCGCCACCCTGGCCGGCGGTCACACGGAGAAGAAGAGGCCGCGGGCGGTCATCCTCACCCCGACGCGCGAGCTGGCCATGCAGGTGGCCGACGCGCTCCAGCCCTACGGTGACGTCCTCGGCCTGAAGATGAAGGTCGTCTGCGGCGGCACCTCCATGGGCAACCAGATCTACGCCCTGGAGCGCGGCGTTGACATCCTGGTCGCCACCCCGGGCCGCCTGCGCGACGTCATCAACCGCGGCGCCTGCTCCCTCGAGGACGTGCAGATCGCCGTGCTCGACGAGGCCGACCAGATGTCCGACCTGGGCTTCCTGCCCGAGGTCACCGAGCTGCTCGACCAGGTGCCGGCCGACGGCCAGCGCATGCTCTTCTCCGCGACCATGGAGAACGAGATCCACACTCTCGTCGAGCGGTACCTCACCGAGCCGGTGAGCCACGAGGTCGACGCCGCCCAGGGCGCCGTGACGACCATGTCGCATCACATCCTCATCGTGAAGCCCAAGGACAAGGCTCCGGTCACCGCCGCGATCGCCTCCCGCAAGGGCCGGACCATCATCTTCGTCCGCACCCAGCTCGGCGCCGACCGTGTCGCCGAGCAGCTGCGCGACGCCGGGGTGAAGGCGGACGCGCTGCACGGCGGCATGACCCAGGGCGCCCGCACCCGGACGCTGGCCGACTTCAAGGACGGGTACGTCAACGTGCTCGTCGCGACGGACGTCGCGGCCCGTGGCATCCACGTCGACGGCATCGACCTCGTGCTGAACGTGGACCCCGCCGGGGACCACAAGGACTACCTGCACCGCGCCGGACGTACGGCTCGTGCCGGGCGTACGGGCACGGTGGTCTCCCTCGCCCTGCCGCACCAGCGGCGCCAGATCTTCCGGCTGATGGAGGACGCGGGCGTCGACGCCTCGCGCCACCTCATCCAGGGCGGCGCCGCGTTCGACCCGGAGGTCGCCGAGATCACCGGTGCCCGCTCCATGACCGAGGTTCAGGCCGAGTCGGCCGGGAACGCCGCGCAGCAGGCGGAGCGTGAAGTCGCGCATCTCAGCAAGCAGTTGGAGCGGGCCACCCGGCGCGCGGCCGAGCTGCGCGAGGAGGCCGACCGGCTGGTCGCCCGGGCCGCCCGGGAACGGGGCGAGGACCCGGAGGCCGCGGTGGCGGCAGCGGCGGCGGAAGCGACGTCCGGCGAGTCGCCGGAGACCGCCGAGACGCCGGCTGCCGAGATCTCGGTGCCGGAGCAGCCGACCGCGCAGGACGTCGAGCGCGCGCGGCAGAGCGAGCGTGAGGAGCGCACGGCCGGTTCGGCGTCGTACGAGCGGCGTGAGCGCCGGGACGACCGGGGCGGCTCCCGCCGGGACGGCGACCGTGACCGCGACCGTGGGTTCGACCGCGACCGTGGCTTCAACCGGGACCGTGAGCGTGGTTTCGACCGTCGTGACGGCGACCGGGGCGGCCGTTCGTTCGAGCGGCGTGACGACCGCGGCGGCTTCCGCCGCGACGGCGACCGCGACCGTCGTCCCTTCGACCGCGACCGCCGTGACGACCGGGGCGGCTTCCGCCGCGACGGCGACCGTGAGCGTGGTTTCGACCGTCGTGACGGCGACCGGGGTGGCCGTTCGTTCGAGCGCCGTGACGACCGCGGAGGCTTCCGCCGGGACGGCGACCGCGACCGTCGCCCGTTCGACCGCGACCGCCGTGACGACGACCGGGGTGGCCGTTCGTTCGAGCGCCGTGACGACCGCGGAGGCTTCCGCCGCGACGGCGACCGCCGTCCGTTCGACCGGCGCGACGAGCGTGGCGGGCACCGCGGCAGCGACCGTCCGTTCAACCGGGACCGCCAGGGCGACCGCCCCGGCTTCGTCCCCCACTCGCGGCTTCGCCCGAGCGGGGGGACCGCCGGCGGTGCGCACGACCGCCCGTACGGCCGTCGCGACGACCACCGCGGCACCGGCTCCATCGGCCGCCGCGAGGACAAGCCGCGCTGGAAGCGCAACGGCTGACGCCGTCCACGGCAACCCTCCGCACCGCGCCCCCGCCCCGATCCCGGGCGGGGGCGCGGTGCTTTCGCTGAACTGCCTGTAACATCAGCCGACTTCTGAGGGTGATGTGACGGCCGGGGCCGGGGGGCATCTGGGGCGGCGCGCGTCCCCTCTCCTGCTTTCGGAGAGGAACACCGTGGTCCGGTCTGTCTTCGCGCATCGTTCCCGCACCAGACGCACGGCCGTGGCTGCGGCCGTCGTCGCCGCCGCGCTCGCGGCCGGACCCGGCCCCCTGCTTCCGTCCGCCTCGGCGGCACCGGACGCACCGCGGGAGACGGTGGTGCCGGCCACGTACCGCAGTACGTACACCTCGGCGAGCCTCTACAACGCCGATGTCGTGAACGGCCCGACCGGCGCGGGTACCCGGGGCGTCTTCCACTACCTGGAGGGTCACGGGACGCAGCTGGTGTGGACGCGTTACTCGGACGGCCGGTCCTTCGACGCGCCGGCGGCCCCGGTCGGCGTGATCACCAGAGGGACGAGCAGCGACGTGCTCTCCTACCACTACAACGACGGCCGGGTCGCGCTGTGGAACGCCCCGGACGGTACGACCACTACCCTCCGCGTCCCCGAGGGTCAGGCTCTGTACGGCGTCTACGGCAGCACGGCCGTCACCGACCAGGACATCACCGCCGCGGACGGCACCGTCACCACGGTCAGGCACCTGCTGACCGCGGGGCCCGAAGGCGCCACGCGTGACGTGGCCGTCGAGGGCATCCCGGCGGGCATGACCCTCATGGGCCCCGTGGGCGGTGATGCCACCGGGCTGGTCTTCGCCGCCAAGGTGGACGGCGCCCTGCGCATGGTCGCGGTCGACCCGGACACCGGCCGGGTGGGGAGCTGGACGCCCGCACTGCCCAACGGCTACTCCCTGACCCGGCTCTCGCCCGAGCACCTCGTCGTGTACCGCGGTTCCGACAGCGCCACGGCGCTCGTCTTCTCCCGTGCCGATCTGGCGGCCGCCCCGGCCGAGGTTCCCCTGGACCGTGATCAGAGCGTCGGCGGGCGGTCCGTCGGGCTCGCCGTGGTCGGTGACTGGATCGTCCACCGTCCCGGCAACGGCGGCCAGGTGACGGCCGTGCCCCTCGCGGGCGGCCCCCGGCTCACCCTGATGGCCTCCTCCCTCGGCGGCCTCTCGGCCGCGCCGGACGGTACCGCCGTCGTCATCGGCCGCATGGGCGACGACGACTGGGGTATTCAGCACATCCAGGCGGGCCCGGACGGCAAGCCCGCCGTGACGCTCGTCAAGCCGCTGCCCAAGCCGCCCTCCAGGATCCAGGGGCTCTCGCTCGACCAGGGGCGGCTCGTCGAGGCCGACCCGAGCTCGGCGGGGTACCGCGACTCTTACGGCCGGACCGTCGCGGTGACCGGAACGCCCGAGTTCGGCGAGCGCTCCAACTACGACGGAACCGATCTGCTGGTGGGCGGGTGCCCGGCAGCGGACGTCGGTTGCTCCCAGCTGCACGGCCTGCCCGACGGCCGCATCGCCTGGGTGAGCAGGGACTCGAGCGGCGACCGCATCCGTGTCGCCGGACCCGCGCCGTATTCCCTCTGGGACCGGGCCGTCCCGGCCGGCGGGCAGATCACGGACGCGTCCGGCCAGTACCTCATCTACACGACCGCCACCGAGCAGTCCGTCCTCAAGGTCGGCAACGACGGTTCCGCCGCGGTGACTCGCGCCCCCGGTGCCGCCGCCCTCTCGGGCGACACCCTGTGGACGGCGGCCGCGACCCCCGGCGACGTCACCGCCTACGACCTGACGACCCGGAAGACCACCGAGACCGTCACCACCGGCGCCGACTGCACGCCGGCCGAACTCCAGGCGCTCGGCCGCTGGTTGTACTGGACCTGTGAGGGGCGGGCCGGGGTCTACGACCGTATGGCGAAGAAGTCCGTGCCCGTGCCGGCCGGCGAGGCGAAGCTCGGCGACGGGTACGTCGTGACGCACGACAAGCAGGC
The DNA here is from genome assembly GCF_040644655.1 of Streptomyces sp. NPDC046931. Classification (NCBI taxonomy): domain Bacteria; kingdom Bacillati; phylum Actinomycetota; class Actinomycetes; order Kitasatosporales; family Streptomycetaceae; genus Streptomyces; species Streptomyces sp. NPDC046931. Next base: position 40,636 of record NZ_JBEYWX010000002.1, on the reverse strand, counting down.
CGGGACGCTGACGACCGTCGCCGACGGCAGCCCCGTCAGCCGCGTCATCGGCGACCTGCCCGACACCGGTGCCTCGCAGAGGGACGTGCGCTGGACGGTGGACGAGTCCGGTGGCAACGCGGCCTACGTCGACGACAAGGAGCAGGTCCACCTCGTGCCGTCCGGCGTGCCCCAGCAGCCGCTGCGGCTGCTGGGACCGGCGCAGAACGTGTCGCGGGTGATGCCGGGCGCGGTCGACACGGCCACGAACACCCTGACCACCGTGCTGCTGTCGAAGCCGGCGTCCGGATGGCGGCTGACCGTACGCAGCAAGCGCACCGGACAGGTCGTCGACACCCAGGACGCCGGGACCGTCACACGCGGCGAGTTCAGAGTCGGCTGGTCCGGCATGGATCACCGGTTCGCCTCGGACGTGCCCCTGCCGACCGGCTCGTACGACTGGACGCTGTCCGTCACCCCCGCGGACGGGGCCGGGCAGCCGCTGGAGGTGCGCGGCACGGTCAGGCTGTCGAACGGCAGCCCGCTGCGCCACGACCACGTCGGTCCGTCCGGGCTCCCGGACGGCATCGGCGACCTGCTCACCCTCGACTCCTCGGGGGCCTTCACCTTCCAGCGGGGGACGGGCAAGGGCTCCTTCTCCGGGAAGGTCTCGGGGAAGGGCTGGTCCACGAAGGCCGGGGCCGTGCCCTTCGGCGACCTGAACAAGGACGGCTGCAACGACGTCCTGGTGCGCATGTCCGACGGCTCGCTGCGCGGCTACAAGGTCCGGTGCGACGAGGCACTCACCACCTCCACGCCGTACACCGGACTCGGCACCGGCTGGAACGCGTACGACGTGCTCACCTCGCCCGGCGACCTGACGGGCGACGGGCGGCCGGACCTGCTGGGCCGGAAGGCCTCCACCGGGGACGTCTACCTCTTCGCGGCGAAGAGCGGCGGCACACTGGCGGCCGGGAAGAAGATCGCGTCCGCCTGGAAGGGCTACACCAGGGTCGTCGGTGCCGGTGACCTCAACGGCGACGGATTCGGCGACGTCCTGGCCCGGGACAAGGCCGGGACGCTGTGGCGGTACAACGGCACCGGGACCGGGGCGCTGAGGAGCCGGGTCAAGGTCTTCACGAACTGGGGCGGCTCCTACAACGCGATCGTCGGCGTCGGGGACATCACCGGCGACGGCAGGGACGACCTGGTCGAGCGGGACACGGCGGGCAACCTCTACCGGACCGCCGGGGACGGCAAGGGGTCCTTCGGGTCGCGGACGAAGATCGCTAGTGGCTGGCAGGGCTACCGGGGGCTGTTCTGAACCGTTCCCGGCCGGCCCGGCCCTGCCCACACCGACTCTTGGCAGTAGCACCCAACCTGTGATGCATGTCACGCTCTCGGTCAGGGAAACGCTGGGGGCATGACAAGCGACGCACGACCGAACGGGCCGTCCGACGAAGAGCGGCTGGCCCAGCTTGGCTACACCCAGGTTCTCGCCCGCCGGATGTCGGCGTTCTCCAACTACGCGGTCTCCTTCACGATCATCTCCGTCCTCTCCGGCTGTCTGACGCTCTACCTCTTCGGGATGAACACCGGCGGCCCCGCCGTGATCACCTGGGGATGGGTGGCCGTGGGGCTGATGACGCTGTTCGTCGGGTTGTCGATGGCCGAGATCTGTTCGGCGTACCCGACCTCCGCGGGCCTGTACTTCTGGGCCCACCGGCTGGCACCGCCGCGCTCGGCCGCGGCATGGGCCTGGTTCACGGGCTGGTTCAACGTGCTGGGCCAGGTGGCGGTGACGGCGGGCATCGACTTCGGTGCCGCGTCCTTCCTCGGCGCGTACCTCAATCTCCAGTTCGACTTCGAGGTCACACCCGGCCGCACGGTCCTGCTCTTCGCGGCGATCCTGCTCCTGCACGGCCTGCTGAACACCTTCGGCGTCCGCATCGTCGCCCTGCTCAACAGCGTCAGCGTGTGGTGGCATGTGCTGGGGGTCGCGGTGATCGTCGGTGCGCTGGCGCTCGTACCGGACCACCACCAGTCGGCGTCCTTCGTGTTCACGAGATTCGTGAACAACACGGGCTGGAGCAGCGGGATCTACGTCGTGCTGCTGGGCCTGCTGATGGCCCAGTACACCTTCACCGGGTACGACGCATCCGCCCATATGACCGAGGAGACGCACAACGCCTCCACGGCCGGCCCCAAGGGCATCGTCCGCTCCATCTGGACGTCCTGGATAGCGGGCTTCGTCCTCCTCCTGGGCTTCACCTTCGCCATCCAGTCCTACGACAAGGAGCTGACGTCCCCGACCGGCGCGCCGCCCGCCCAGATCTTGCTGGACGCCCTCGGCGCGACCACCGGCAAGCTGCTGCTGCTCGTGGTGATCGGTGCGCAACTGTTCTGCGGGATGGCGTCCGTGACCGCCAACAGCCGCATGATCTACGCCTTCTCCCGTGACGGCGCGCTGCCCTTCTCCCGGGTGTGGCACACGGTCAGCCCGCGCACACGCACCCCGGTGGCGGCGGTGTGGCTGGCGGCGCTCGGCGCGCTGGCCCTGGGCCTGCCGTATCTGATCAATGCCACGGCGTACGCGGCGGTCACCTCCATCGCGGTGATCGGCCTCTACATCGCCTATGTCATCCCGACCCTGCTGCGGGTGCGCAGGGGGGAGACCTTCGAGCGGGGGCCCTGGCACCTGGGCCGCTGGTCGCAGGCGATCGGGGTGGTGTCCGTGGCATGGGTCGGGGTGATCACGGTTCTCTTCATGCTCCCGCAGGTCTCCCCGGTCACATGGGAGACCTTCAACTACGCCCCGGTCGCCGTCCTCGTCGTCCTCGGCTTCGCGGCCGCCTGGTGGCTGGCCTCGGCCCGCCACTGGTTCCTCGACCCCCGCCACGAACGCACCCTCGCCCGCGAGGCCGCCCGCGCCGGCTCCCCCGAACCGGCAGATCCGTAACCCTTCCGGCACCCGCACGGCGCACTTCCGGCCCGGCTCCCCGATACCCGATCTACGACACGGCCTGGTCCGGCTATGCTCGGGGAGGCAACCTTGCCCGGGCCCTTAGCTCAATTGGCAGAGCAGTGGACTTTTAATCCATTGGTTGTGGGTTCGAGTCCCACAGGGCCTACCGTGTCTGACCTGCGTCTTTGCAGCAGACGGGCCTCCTCTCAACCGAGAGGAGGCCCCTTTTTTACCCTTTTGGGAACGCCTCTGGGAACGGAGGTTCTCCCAGAGCTGCGGCTACGCCGCCTCCAGCCTCTTGCCGCCTTTGCCCTTCTTGGAGCCGCCGCTCGGCTTCTTCGAGGTGCTCTTGGTCGGCTTGTTAGCACGCGGCACGATCGACACCGAGGCTTCCGCCGCCATGCGGTCCAGTTCCGGCAGGACGCTCGTGTGGGTGTCCATCGGCAGGTGGAAAGAGGAGTGGCCCAGCCTCTCCTGGACGATTCGCGTCCACGCCGGCGAGCGCCAGCTTGGCCGCTCCGTGCCGCATGTCGTGCAGCCGGATCTGCGGCAGGTCGACGCCGCTCAAACCGGTCGGAGAAGTACTGAGGGTGGTAGCCCTCGCCGTTCTCCCGGGTGAACACCCGCCCGCTCTCCACCCAGGTCCCCTGGGCAGACCACTCGGCCCGCTCGGCGTCCTGCTTCTTCCGCCACTCCCGCGGGAATCTGGTGGTCTCAGAATCGAGGGTGAGGACGCGGACGCTGTCGGTGGTCGAGGTCCACCTCGTCCCAGGGCAGGAAGCACGCCTCACCGTGCCGTAGCCCCCGGAAGGTGAGCAGGTGCCACAGGGGGTGCAGCCGGCAGTGCTCGGCCCCGCCGATAGGCGACGCAACGCCCCCATTAGCTGAATGATCTGTGATTCATCGCGCCTTCGTCACGACAATCCAGTGCCACGAACGCGTTTCATGCCGAGTGTCGAACTCAGCGAGGGTCGTCCAGCCTCGCCGCCACCGACCCCCTCCGTGGTACTTAGCCCGGCAGGAGCATGTGCAGAGCGGTCCCCGCGCGTTCTTGCAGCTCGAGGTACAAGCCTCGTAGGGGTTGAACTCGCGGCCGACCATGATCCGATCATTCCTGGCCATCAGCTCACCAGCCAGCCGCAGGAAGTGCTGGCTGGGCACGGTCCAGCATCCTCGCTTCTCCTGCCAGAGGGGACGGGTACTGGTTGGCATGTAGTCCCCGATCCTCTGTTCCTGGTGCCAGCTGGTGTGTTGGGGAAGCCAGACGCCGAGCGGCCCTTCGGCCGGGAGCGCGAGCGCAGCCAGATGGTTGTCACGCCATGCCGGGAGCCACTCCGGGGGCTCGAGGAAGCCCTGTGGGGGGAGAGTAAACCGCTCGGCACGCTTGGGTCGGGGCCCGCCTTTGCCGAGTTCGGTGGTCACTTCGCTGGCTGGCTTGCCAGATGCGTAGCACTGGAACGGGCTGAAGTGGGCCCGGCGGTGGGAATCCACGTTGCCAGCCGCGTCGACGTGAACGATCTGCCCACAGTTACGGCATATGGCTTCAACACCCACTCGGCTTCGCCCCCCTTGTTTGACGGTGGTTACCACTGATCTACCTGGAGCTTCGCCGTGTTGTCACCCCGACCCCAGCCGCTCCGCGCGTTCGTCCGGTAGCAATGGCCGCCTGCCGGCGGTATCACCGAGACACCTCGGAGACGTATGCACCAGGGGGCGCGGTATCGCTGTCCTGGTGTCGCGCGTCCGCCTGGTCGCCCACGTTGGACTCAGCGATGGCGGCCGACAGGGTCTCGACGGGGAGGTCCTGGACCTGCGCATGGAGCGGGCCGCGGTGCTCTTCCTCGGCGCCGACTACCGCCGGGCGGCCCTGCCCGAGGTCGACGCGCTAGTGGGCGCCTTCTCCCGCACTGCCGGGCCCACCAGCGAAAAGGCACGTTCCTGCCGCGCCCAGGCCGCGCCGAACTGCGCCAGGTAACTGTCGCGCTGCACGAGTTCGAAGCCGTCCTCCGCCAGGTACGGACCGTGGACAGCGACGCAAGCGACGAGGCCATCGGACTGTGTCGCGCCATCCGATTCCTGGAACTGTCCGAGGGACGACTCGTCGAGGCCCGCCGGATGCTCGAACCACTCCACGACGAGATGTGCGTGGTCTACGGTCCCGAGGACGAGGACACCGCGGAGATCGCCGAGGCCCTGGCGCGTATCCGCCTCACCCAGGACAGCACCCACCGGGAAGCACCGGAGACTTGACGGCCATCAGCGGCCTGAACTTCGGCACGTGGATGTGATCGTCCTTGCAGCCGCATCCGACCTGCGTGCGTGTATTTTGCTCTGCGCTCCTGTGCTGCACAAGGATCAACTTGGAGGAGTTGAGTGAGCGACACCCCGACGGACGCCACTGTGGACGACCTGCCGAGATTTCATGATTTCTTCGCCCCCGCTCTAGCCGTCCTGGCGGCCGGGAAGACGATGCAGACGCGCGACATCATCGCCGAGGTCTCCGACCAGCTCGGGCTGACCTCCGAGCAGCGCAATCAGGTCATACCCAGCGGACAGCGGCGCCTCGACAATCGCGTGACGTGGGCGCTGAGCTACCTGTTCCACGCCGAGGCCGTGCGGAAGCCCCGCCGTGGTCTGTTCGAAATCACCGAACGGGGACTCAAATTGGCCCAGGTGCATCCGGATGGGTTCGGCCTCGATGTACTGCGGCAGTTCGAAGAGTTCCGTGCTTTCCAAGCACGATCCAAAGGATCCGCAGGGGCGCAGGCAGACGGCCCCACCGGCGGCGGCGACACCAGTGATCAAACACCTTTCGAGCAGATCAGCGCAGCAGTCGAACAGCTTGATGCCGACGTCGCCACCGAACTGGTGCAGCGTCTTCACGCCGCCCCGCCTGAGTTCCTGGAGAAGGCGGTCCTGCGCTTGCTAGTCGCCATGGGCTATGGCGGCAGCGACGAGGCAGCCGTCCATCTGGGCGGTCCCGGGGATGGCGGGTTCGACGGAGTCATCAATCAGGACCCCCTTGGTATCGGCCGCATCTACATTCAGGCCAAGCGGTATAAGGCGGACAACCCCATCGGCAGGCCGGACGTGCAGGCGTTCCTGGGCGCGCTACACCACGCTGGCGCCGCTGGCGGCGTCTTCATCACCACCAGTCGGTTCACGCCTGACGCCGTCGCCTTCGCCCGGTCCATCACCCCACGCGTCATCCTCATCGATGGCCCACGTCTCGGACGGCTCATGGTCACCCACGGAATCGGGGTACAGGAGCGGCAGACCTTTCGAGTAGTGGAGACTGACGAAGACTTCTTCGAGACCGCATGATCGGGCCCGCTTGACCCGAGGCTCACTCGATCGCTTGCCCAGCCAATACCTGCCGGCCGGGGATAGACGGGTCCTCTGCCTGCTCGTCGGGGTCTGCCAGGATCACGCGTAGGCGTGCGGCATACGGCGGCAACTCGTTCACGCGCGTTCGATTCAAGTACCACTGGCCCCTGCGCGTGCCGCCGGAAAGTCCGCGGGGACCTCGACCTCGTCGACTGGTGGCTTCAGCAGGCAGGGCCGACAGCCATCTGGACCTTCTTCAATCGCGCGGCCGGGACCGCGTCGACGTCGTAGCCGGGGTTATCGCTCGCCCACGCGGCTTCGGTGCATTCGCCGGCCTCGGTCGGTGACGTGCGCTGCAGCCACTGGAAGGTCGTCGAGCAGTCCACCTGGCTGTAGTTGCCCAGGGCCTGCGCGTTGGCTGGCACCCCAACCGATTTCGTCCAGACGAGGACGTCTCGGGTGGGCGGGCAGCTCTTCGCCGAGCCTGACGGCTTGGCCCTTCCCGCGCGAGGTCCGCTAGGGGTGGCCTTCGCCGTAGAGCCGTGGTTCTTAACGGTCGGCCGGGAGGAGGTGTGCGCAGGTATCGCTTTGGCGTCTCCGGTGCTGCCGCCCCCGCAAGCGGCGGTCAGCAGGATGGCGGCGATGGGCAGAATGATGCGACGCACGAAGCCCCCCGACAGTGCAGCAGTTTCGTGCAGCCACAGTGGCAGCTGAGTACGGAGCACGGGCTGTTATTGCCGGACCGTGACGATGCGCCTGGTCGGCCGCGAGCTATTGACCCCAAGCCGCTGGCAAACCCCTCGATCAGGTAGAGCGTATCGACGAGTGCCAGGCGGACTTCTGGCCCCACGCTCACCCGACTGTTCCAGCTCTCGGGCATGGACGCGCGATGGGTCCGCCGCCCGGGAACCTGAAATCCGGGCAGGTCGTAATGGAGATCCACCGCGCGGAGCAGCTGCGGTGTGTCCTTCTGCCCGGCTGGTTCACGATAACCGCGGCCGGGTTCGTGGGCCGCAGGTATCAGACACCTGCTCGCCGCACGGCAGGCCGGTCAGCCGTGGCCGCACTACCGCAACGAGTACGAGAGCTGGGTCTAACCGACCCAGTTCGAGCGGCACGTCGAGCAGACGGAGAGCATGCTCAGAACGGCCAACTGAAGTGCACCCGTCCTCCCGCGGGAGATCGCCGTCCTCGAAGCCAAAGGCTGCGGCCCCTATCGCGATGCCTTCGGCCCGTGCACCGGCCGCTGCCTCTTCGGAGACGTGGCCACGAGGTCGGCGAGGGCGACTGCCCATCGGTCGACGTGGCATCCCTCACCGTTTGACTGGGCGCGTTGGCCGCACGAGTACTGCTGTGAACCCTTTGCTGCCTATCCTGACAACCACTCGCTATCGTCTCCTTGACGATAACTGAGGTGTCGTGTCAATCTGGCGCAGCATCAAGCCGCCGATGAACCGACTTTTTCAGCCTGCGAGTTGCGGCTGCGCCACCCCGACTTCTTACGCCTGGGATCGCTGCCCGCCCGCCACTGCTCGGCTCACAAACGTGCGCCGCCGCACCACATGGAGGCTCCATGGGCCACGCCCGTAAACCCCAGCCCTGCTTGGACTCCCTGGGCGCCGACCGGGCCGCCGGCGTACTGCTCGGGGCAGCCGTGGGCGACGCGTTGGGCGTGCCCTACGAGTTCGCGGCAAGGCTGCGCGAGGACCAGCAGCCGCAGATGATCGGCGGTGGCCTGGGTCCGTACGAGCCCGGCGAGTACTCCGACGACACCCAGATGCAGTTGTGCATCGCCGACGTCGCGGCCACCGGGGCGGACCTGCGCACCCCCGAGGCCCTCGACCAGATCGCCGCCAACTTCCAGCAATGGCTGAGCGGCGGCGCCACCGACGTCGGCTCGCAGACCCGCACCGTCCTGGACGCCGCCCGCCGGGCTGGTGGAGCGCCGGGCGCGGCGCTGTTGGAGGCCGCACGAGGCTTCACCGCCGGCAACGATCGCGCCGCCGGGAACGGCTCGCTGATGCGCACCGGGATCGTCGCTCTCGCTCACCTGGGCGACGCCGCGGAGATGGCCCAGGCCGCCACCGCCGTCAGCGCGCTCACCCACCCCGATCCCGACTGCGCCGACGCCTGCGTGCTGTGGTGCTCCGGTATCCGTACCGCGGTTCTCAAGGGCACGTTCGACGGCGTCCGCGCCGGCCTGGACCTGCTCCCCGCGGAGCGCCGGGGCGTGTGGGCGCGGCGCTTGGACGAGGCGGAGGCCCACCCGCCGCACCACTTCGGCAACAACGGCTGGGTGGTCCACGCCCTCCAGGCCGCCTGGTCGGCGGTCACCCGCACCGCCGTCCCCGAATTGCTGCCCGCCAAGGGCAGCTTCCCCACCCAGCACTTTCATCTCGCCCTGGAGGCGGCGGTGCGCGCCGGGACGGACACCGACACCGTCGCGGCGATCGCCGGCGCCCTGCTCGGCGCACGCTGGGGCTGCTCCGGCATCCCGCTCCAGTGGCAGCAGGCCGTCCACGGCTGGCCTGGCCACAGACAGGCCGACCTGGTCCGACTGGCAGTGCTCACCGCCCGCGGCGGGAGCAACGACGACGCAGGCTGGCCCTCGGCGCAGCGCATGCCGATCCCGCCGCAGTCCAGCCGGGCCTTCGCGATACACCACCCGCACGACCCTGGGGTGGTACTGGGCAACCTGGCCCTGACACAGCGTGCCGAGCCGGTCCCCGTCGATGCCGTGGTCTCTCTGTGCCGGGTCGGGACGGACCCGGTCCTCCCCGGCAGCGACATCGAGCATGTCCGCGTCTGGCTAGTGGACAGCCAGGGACACAACGCCAACCTCCACTACGTCCTGGACCAAGCAGCCCGCCAGGTACTGCGGCTCCGCCACGCCGGCAAGCGGGTCCTACTGCACTGCGCGGCCGGGCAGAGCCGCACCCCGGCCGTCGCAGCCCTCTACAGCCACCTGGCCACCGGAACCGACGCCGAGACCGCGCTGAACGACCTGCGCCGGGTGTTGACCGGCGGCTGGCATCTCGACAAGCACCCAGAGATGCAGGACGCGGTGCACGCGTTGGCCACCCCGGCGGCCAGCAGTGGCACCTCTCCGGTGAGCCGGCCGCGAGAGGTCGAGGAAGTACGGCAGGAGCGCGACGCGGAGCCGGAACGGCAGGTTGAGTTCTTGAAGGAGAAGTGGGCGGCCTCGCGGGTGCGCGGGCTGCTGCTCGGTCTGGCGGTGGGGGACACGCTGGGCGCGGCCCAGGGCAAGCTGCCGGCCGAGGGCTCGTTGCGGGCCGGGGTCAGCACCCAGTTGGCCTGCTTCACCGCCGAGGGCACGATCCGCGCTTGCGTGCGCGGTGACCACAGGGGCCTGTGCCATCCCCCGTCGGTGGTGTGGCACGCCTACTGCCGGTGGGCCGCCCTGCAGGGCATAGAGGTGGAGCGGATGCGGAGCCGCTGGGTCACGGTTGGTGACGAGGAGTGGCCCGACGGCTGGCTCGCCCAGGTGCCCGTGCTGGCACACCGGCGGGGTTCGGCGCCGGCGACCGTGGCCGCCTTGTCCAAGATCGAGCAGGGCACCGTGGAGAAGTCGACTACGACGAGCCGCGGCTGCCATGCGCTCACCCGTACCCTCCCCGTCGCCGTGGCCGTTGCGGGGCACGACCCGGAGTACTGGGTACGGCAGGCTCGCGAGATCGCCGCCCTCACTCACGGCGACCCGGCCGCCCAGTCCGCCGCGGCCCACGCGACCGTGCTGCTCAGCTACTGCCTGACCAGCACTCCCGAGGTGCAGGAGTCCCTGTTCGTCGCGCAGTCGCAGGTGCGCCAAGCCCTGATGGACGCCATCCACGCGCTTCCTGATATCGACCCCGACCTGTCCAGCAGGGAACGCGTACAGCTCATCAAGGCACTTGAGCAGGCCGACAAGCATCCTGCCGCCCCGAAACGCCTCGCCTACCTCGCCCCGGACGCCACCGCGCCCTCGGCGCTGTTCGGTGGCCTGTATGTCGCTGCCTCCTTTCCAGAGCGGGACCAGGTGGACGCCGCACTGCGCTTCGCCGCCGGAGCGCCCGACGGCGACTCGGTGGCCTGCGTGACCGGGGCGCTGCTCGGAGCGGCCCACGGCGCGGAGGCGCTGCCCGTCGATCTGGTGAGCCGGCATGAACTGTCCTGGGTGCTCGACACCCTGGCCCGCGACCTCGTCGCCCAGATCGTCGACCGCCCCAGCGGCGGCGGGTACGGAGGAGGCTGGGACCCGCACTGGTTCGGCCGCTACCCCGGCTAGTGATCCGCCGAGCGCCCTGAGGGCTTCCCAGGCGCCGACCTTGACCAGCTCCTCGCCTACTGCACCTCGCTGCACCCGCCCGCCGGCCACCTCATCTACGTCGAGGGAAACGTCCCGCACGCCGCGCACCACATCTGCAACGCAGGTATCCACATCAAGGAGCCAGAGTGATCGTCCTTCCGCACGATCTAGATCTGCCGGACCGCGACACGGTGCTCGGTCAGGCGTTCCCCTTCGACCGAGCCCGCTGGATATCCGTGCTGCCAGACGCCACGTGGTGGCCGGCCGAACTTGACTCATGCCCACTCGTAGGCAATTGGCCGCGGGTGGATCGCCGCACCGTGTTCAGCATCGCTCACAAGGCGGACACTGTGGAAAGGCGTCGGCATCTGCTCGTCGCGGCGCTGGTTTGGGGCACGGGCACCAAGGCCCGGTCAGTAGGCAGACGCGCGCAAATCTTTCGCCCCTGTCCAGGTACTGACATCGACGCGCGACTCGACGCGGCACTCGCGGCGCTCCGAGAGCGACGAGCTACAGAAGCGTACTGGGCCTTGAACAATGACCAGCACATCCCCTACCTGGGGGCGGCGTTCTTCACCAAGGTCCTGTACTTCGCCGGGCACGAGAGCCTCACCGGGCCCTATCGGCCGGTCATCCTGGACAGCGTCGTCTCGCAAGCCCTCAAAGACCTGAAAACGGTCGACGCCGACTGGCCGGAGAACGGCTGGACCACGGACCAGTACAGGCAGTACCTGGAGGGAGTACACGACCTTGCGCAGAGACGAGGCGTTCTGCCGGACCAGGTCGAGGCGGCGCTGTTCTTTCACGGCAAGCAACTGCCCTGATTGCCAGGCGCCGTACGCGGCATCGGCATGCTCTCTGTGTATCAGCAGCGACGAGCGCACGCTCCCAACGGGACTGAAGCGACGTTGTAGAGCCGACGGCCCTGGCGCTCGGCTCCGCCAACGGCGACGTGCTCGGCGGCATGGAACGGGCCGCGGTCCGCACCAGTCAGACGACGGTCAGTCCCTGCCCCTGCTGGACCCTCGCCAGCCCGGCGGCCACGCGGAGGAGCATCCCGCGTGGCTGCACCCCCCGTAACTTCGAAGACCCGCTAATGACCTGTTCCCTGAGGTTGGGCCACAGTGGCTCACTCGCTTACGCCTCTGTCTCGGGCAGGGGCACGGTACCCGCTCGAAAGAGACCCTCGCCTTCCGTCACAGCTTCTTGCAGTTGCTTGACGAGTTGGCGCAGGCTTGCGTCGAGGTCGACCTGGTCTCTCGTCTCCGCGACGATCGCTTCACGCACGTCGTCGACGAACGGCTGCCAGGTGTCGCGAGTGCGCTGCGTGCACTCAGTGACGACCTGTTGTCGCTTCTCGGCCGCCGCCTTGTCCTGGTTCAGGCGCGCGCGATCCGCTCCCTGCGCGTCGACGACTTTCGCCAGGTAGACGGCAAGGGGAAGCGCGGCTTCGGCGATGCCGATATGCCGTCCCAGGCCCCCGGCCGCCTTCGCCGAACGGGCCTTCCCGCCGGCGTTCGGCACGGGTGCGTTGTTCGCGGCCTTCAACATATCGATCAACATAGTCCCGACCGTCTCGACATGTTCTGCGGCACCGCCGGCCCCTGCCGGGGTCGTGGAGGCGTCCTCCCCGGACCCGAGTGTCGCGACCAACGAAGCAAAGCCGGCCCAGGAGGGGCGGGCACGCTCTCGCTCCTTGGTCTTGCGGATCGACTGCTGCAACCGTTGGAGGCGGACCTCGTGCTTGGTGAACCACTCGTCGAGCGTGCGCTGAATCTCGGCCTGAAGTGCACCGGGGCCGGAACTCGGCTCCCACGACCGCCGCATCACCTCCTCGATGAGACCGTCGAGGCTGGCTTGAGCGGCCCGATCGAGAGTGTCGAGTTCGCTCTCCCATACGTCGCGGCGAGCGACGCCACTGGCAGCTACGTCGGCACGCGCCGTGTACTCCGACAGTTGCCTACGTAGTTCGGTCATGGTTTCGTCCAGGACCGCTGTCCAGTACCGTTGCCCGGCCGTGTGCCGCCATCTGGGCAGCGCCGAAGGGGACACCGCCTCGAACGCATCCGCGAGGTCTCTCATGCCGTCCCAGTCACGGAAGTCATCCCAGGTCTCTCGGCTGAGATCTGTGTCCGGGCCTGCCGTCTGGAACGGGTCCTGCGAGACAACGAATACCGGTGTTTTGTCGTCCAATTCGAACAGTTCCCGCAACTCGCGTACCTTGCGATCACTCAGTTGCCGGTACTCCGCGAGGTCGTACTCTGGGTCCACACCCGCCTCGTCGAACCGCGAGATGACGAACCACATCGACCCTACCGGCCATTCCCGCGTGAACAGCTTCTGAAGCATGTCGCGTTCGGCGGTCGCCAACTGCGGAGTCAGTACCGCGATGCCGACGTCCGTGAGTCCGACCGCCGCCATCGATCGGCGCGAATTGTTCTGTGCACGAATGTCGGACGCACCGACCGCGAATCCGGGAGTATCGCGGATGATGCACCCACCGACCTCGGCGTCGTTGACCTCGAAGGTTTCGTGGCGTGCGCTGATCGTGAGCCAGCCGGGAACATCGCCGCCCGAATCGACGAGCAACCGGCGGAGCAGGGAACTCTTGCCGGTGTCGTAGGACCCGAAGAGGGTTACGACCGGTCTGTCCAGCTTCTCGAACGCATCCCAGTCGTCGACGTACTGCCCGACCAACGATCCGCCTGGAAGTCGCCCCAGCCAGTCCCGTACGGCATCGATGTCGACCACTGTTACTCGTTCCTCTCTGGGGTGCCGATCAATTCGTCCGCAGCCGCGATCAAGGCCCCGACCACCTCGGCCTGCGCTTTCACCGAGTCCATCCGTTCCCTGATCGACGATTCGAAATCGAGGTGCTCGTCGAGCAATGTTTCGAGTTCCTTGGTCCGCTGTTCGAGGTATCCGACGGGACCTTCACCCTGCTCACCGTGCGTGATCTGTTCGACGATCCCCGCAGCCGCTTCGTCAATCACCTGCAACGCCGACTCCTGCTGGTTCTTGTGTTCCCCAGCCTTTTGGATGTCATTGGCCATCGCCGCGGCATCCACGACGGCAGCGACGACCCCGAGGACGACCCCGACCTTGGCAACCTTGACGCCGCCCTTCACCGCACCCCACGGCTTGAACTTATAACCAAACTGCTTGCCGATCGCGTAAACCGCGTTCCGAGTTCCAAGGGCTTTCGCAAGCGGCGCTGCGGCTCCTGCGACGTTGCCGGCACCCTCGGTCAGATCCTCGTACCAGGCGTTTCCCTGGGCCTTGAATTCTGCCGCGAACTCGGGTGTCACCTGGAACTCGGCAGCGCGCATCTCGCGTCCGATTGCTGATATGTGGTCGCTGTACCACTCGTCCAGTTGGCATGCCGCGTCGGCAAGGTACCGTTCGAGATCAGCTTCGAACTTCGGAGCCTTCCACCAGGAGTCGACGAGATTCTCCAGCTTCTGGCCGTCCTTACGAACGAGTTTCGCGACCGCGGATTTCGCCGCTACCAAGTGGCGGTCCACCATACGGCGGGCGTCCTCTCGAAGTGAACCTTCGAGGACCACGGCGTCGTTCACTGCAGCCCGGAGGGTAGCGATCACCGGTTCCGAGCGACGCAACTCTTTCGTGCCGTCGACCTGCACCTGGTGAAGCGTGTGCTGGTGACGCTTGAGGTCGGTGACCGTCGCATCGAAGGCGGCCGACGCCGCCGCAGCGGACAGCTGCTCGTCGGAGAGTCCTGATATGGCGCCCGTGAATGCGGTCACGCCGTCCCACAGCCGATTCTCGTCGAAATCACCGGGTTCTGCCGTTACATTGCCTCCCACCAGGCCGAACGGATCGCCGGACAAGCAGTGGATCCTGTCGATATCGACTTCGATGGAACGAACGGCGAAGGCTGCACGCAGTTCCTCGCGTTTGCGCTTCTGCAGGTTGAGAAATGCCTCGGGTGCAGTCAGCGGATCCACGCCCAGTTCGTCGCACCGATTGACGAGGAACACCATCCGCCCGCCCTTTGCGACAATCATCTCCGAACCACGCGAGAGCTCTTCCAATATCGAGGTGTTGCCCACCAGCAGATTGATGTGGACGACGACGAACACGAGAGCAGCTTCGGCGATCGCCTCGAGTGCGGCGGTGTCGTGCTCGTCGTGCCCACTCTGCAAGCCGGGCGTGTCCACGAGATCGAACCGTGGGAACTGGTAGCGGTTCGCGGCTGCGGTCGCGGGCACCGCCCGGATGTCAAACGCAGCGTGCGGTTGCCGGCCGCTGTCCACCATGATCCGACGGATCAACGACGACTTTCCCGAGTTGTAGTCACCGAGGACGGCAAGAACTGGCCTTGCCCCGGCAACGCGCCAGAAGGTTCGTGCGATATCGAACAGCGCCGGGTCGCGTCGGGCCGCGTCCTCGAGGTCGCCTCGCCAAGAGTGGATGTCTGCCGTCGACGGTGCGCTCCACGCCGCAGCTATTGCGCGCGTCAGCCGGCTGCGGTCCTCCTCCCGGCGACTCGAGTACGCCTCATGGACGGCATGGTCGATCTGCGCCGACTGGTGGCCGATGCCAGACTCGAGCCAGTCCTCGCCCAACAAGGCCCGGGTCACCTCGGCCGGGGATTCCCCCATCCGACGCTGCGCACGCAGCATGACGTCGGTCACAGCAGGTGCGGGCTTGATCGAACCGGCGTAGGTCTGCAGGCTGTCGATCAACCGCACGATCCGGCTGCGCGCCATGCGAAGCTCGATCGCAGCGCGGAGCGACTCGCCGACCGTAGGAGCCAACAACGACCACGCAGCTTCCCGGCTGTCGCGGACGAGGGCATCCTCATAATCGACGAACGTCTGATCCACAGCGCGATGGCAGTCTGTAAAAGCCTGAGCCTTCGCTTTTTGCGCCTGCTCCGACGCCTGCTGGCTCATCTTCTTGCCGAAATGCTGCTGGAGCTGTCCTACGATCCCGACGCCCGCGGCAGCTGCGCCGAGTACCCAACCTGCGGGATTCCAGAAGAGGGCCAACGCGGCGGGTACCGCAAGGGCGCCTACACCCATCGCGATGCCCGCGCCCCTGACAACATCACCCGCCTCACCGCCGCCCTCGTCGCCGAGGATCACCGCGGCGTGCGATACCGCCGCCCCGTTGTCGATGGACTCATGGTCCACCGCGACTTCAAGCTCACGCTGCAGGAACGCCCGGCGATCCGCCCGAACAGCCTCCACCGCAGCGGAAATGACATCTTGATCGAAAACAACCTCCGCAAACTTCGACTCGTCGATCGCAGTCTGCTCGTCGAATGCCCTCCGGATCAGATCATCCGCGTTGGCCTTCGCCTGTCGGCGGCATCCCGCGAGGTGCGAAGCAGCGAGGTGCCGGACGAAGCGGTCCAATGCTCCCTTGACCGGCAACGTGTACGGGCGGCCCCGCGCCTGCTCGGATACTTCAACCAGATCCGCGCTGAGAGCCACATCGTGCAGCCACACGGCACGTTCGGCCTCTTCCGGATAGCCCAACACGGCGAACAGCGACTCGACCTCGCGTTCGAGGGATGCCGCTTCTTGCTCGATCTCGACCGCCAGGTCCTCGAGTTCGCCGACCCCTCGGCGGCACCGTGACCGGACGTCCTCGCGCAGCGCGGTCAACCGGAGCTCGGCGCCGCCTTCCTCGATCGAGGTGGCTATCAGGCGCTCCAGCGTCCCGAAGTTCGACCAGCGATCGAGGTAGTCCTTCCCGAACTCATCCCGTTCGCGGTGGAAGTTCTCCGGGGCTGGGCCGTGGAAGGGGGTCGTGGCGCGCGCGAACAAGGCCCGTCGGCTGTGGATCGCGACGACCGGTGTGTCGGGCAACCCAATCTGTACGAGCTGGGTCCGAATGTTGTCCGTGTGCTGGCGAACCGATTCGGACAGATTCCTGCGGCCAGCCTCGCGAACTTTCGCGGGGTGGCGCCAGCGCAAGTTGCGGACGTTGAGGACAGCCACCACCGGCTTTCCGTGGTCGCGGATCCAGGCGGCGATCTTCTCGAACTCCATCGCCTGCTGAGACTGGCTGTCGAAGCACAGAAGCACGATGTCAGCGATCTCGACTGCCTCGCGAGCCTTGGCCTCGAGATCCTCGCGGCTCTCGGTCCGTCCCCAGCCGTTGATCCCGGGTGTGTCGAACAGCCGGCAATCCCGCCACTCGATTGGACGCACCTCGGTGGTCCAATCGCTGACACCCGGTGAGACATACTCCCCGTCGAGCTGGCCGAACGCCGACAGCAGGGTGCTCTTTCCGACGCCGGTGCGTCCGAAGAACGCGATGTTGAACGACCCGAGCGACTCGCGCTCACGATCGAGGTGACGTCGCAGTTCCCCCGGAAACCCACGAGTGAAGTCATCCAGTCGGATGATCAAGCCAGACGAGGACGACGCGACGCGCTGCCCTTGCGCAAATGCGCCGACCAGGTCGTCCGTGATGTCATCCAGACGCGTCAGTTCCGCGCGTCCCTGCTCGACGGCCGATCGAACGGCCTCATCCAGCGACACCACCTCTGTCGCCAACTCGTCACCATTTCCCGCTGACAGACCGGTCATGGCGCGACGGTGATGCTCGTCGAGCTGTCCAGGGCCTGGCAGGCGACCTTCACGGACTTGCTGGTGAAGTCGGGCATGGTCGATCCGGCGGCCTGTGGCGCGGCGCCTTCGTCCGTGGCGGGGCAGGTCTCCTCGAGCTTCACCGTGGCGAAGTCGACCTTGGTGTCGGTCGGGTGTTCGCCGGGCGTCGGGGTCTGCGAGCAGACCTTCCAGTTGCGGTCGAAGGCCCGCATGCGGCCGCGCCCGAGGGCGTCGTGCGAGGTCAGGCTGTAGAAGCCGACGGCTTGAGCCCGGTCCTGCGCGGACTGCAGGCCCTTACCGATCATGTCCGGCAGGGTGACCGTCTTCTTGTCGTCCGTGGCGGGCGCGTTGCCAGCGGCCGGCAGCTGGTCGTTGGCGCTCTGCACGCTACTGGGCTTGCTGCTAGCAGTGTCAGTGCCCTCCCAGGCGGTGAGCATGAGCGCGGTGGGCGCCGCGGCGATGGTTCGGGTGTGCATGATCCCCCCTGAGCGGTTCCGCTGCTGAGGCACCATCATGCGACATGTGCGGCCTTGGTGAAGGCACTGTGAGGCGTTGCCACGTTGACGGCGGGGTGGCCGGTCGATAGTGCTTCGGAGCGTGCTGGGGCACGCTGCCAGTGCCTCACGGCGCGCTATGTACCCAGCGCCCAGGTCGTGTGCCCGCATCGCCAGGCGATCGCGCGACAGAGCCGCTAGCCTGTCCTCACCGGCCCGGACAGGGCACGCGCAGACGGCCAAGGGGCCCTACCCCAACCGGGTAGGGCCTCTTGGTGTTGGGAAGGCACTCCGACGCTCCCCTCATCCGGCGCTCGGCTGACCTGGGGGACTGCCTGGCCCCTGCCGCCGGCACCGCGGGACGGGTTCCTCTGGGAACGCTCTGGGAACGGAAGGACGGAGAAAGGCGGTGAAAGATCACGAAGGCCCTGCACGCCACTGGGCCTGTGACCTGCGCAGACAGGGAAAACGGGGGCAAGATCAGGAAACATGCGCGCACCGCTTGCCGGACTTTTAATCCATTGGTTGTGGGTTCGAGTCCCACAGGGCCTACGGCTGCGGAGGAGGGTTTAACCCCCTCTGACCTGCTATGACACGCCTGGGTTGACTTCGGTCGACCCGGGCGTCGTCTGTTTTGCGGGCATGGACCGGAGCGGCTGCGCGCCGCTGGGGACGATCAGATCCATCCTCGCCGTCCTGCCGGACGGGCGGCCGCATGACGGTTTTCTGCGACGGGTTCCTCGTGGCGGCGGACAGGCGGTGCGGACAGGCAGTTGCGTACCGTCCCGGGGCCAGGGCTGCCTGTTCGGCGGTCTCCTCGAGGGGCGCCCCATCGGCGGCGGTGCGGGGCTGCCGGGCGGCTGAGCTGCACACGGAACTCGTGGGCGCCGAAGAGACGTTGCCGCCGGTATCAGCCCGCCGTCAGTTCCGCGAGGGGCAGGGTGTGCTGGGTGTGGACCACCTTCGCGCGCAGGTAGCGGACGTTGTGTGCCGTGGTGAAGACACCCGTGGGGACGTGCTGGGTGACCGTGAGGCCGAGACCGCGCAGCTGGGCGGCCTTGTCGGGATTGTTGGAGAGCAGGTCCAGGCTGTCGATGCCGAGAGCGTGAAGCATCTGCGCGGCGGCCGTGTAGTCGCGGGCGTCCTCCGGCAGTCCGAGCGCGGCGTTCGCCTCGTACGTGTCCAGGCCCTGGTCCTGGAGGGCGTAGGCGTCGAGCTTGTTGTAGAGGCCGATGCCGCGGCCCTCCTGACGGAGGTACAGCAGGACGCCGCCCCGGTCGGCGATGCGCTCGACCGCCTCGCGCAGCTGGGGGCCGCAGTCGCAGCGGGCCGAGCCGAAGGCGTCACCGGTCAGGCACTCGGAGTGCAGCCGCACCAGCGGGGGCCGGCCGGCGGCGGGCTCGCCGAGCAGCACGGCCACGTGCTCCTGGCCGTCGGCGAGGCCGTGGAAGGTGACCAGGTCGGCGGTGACCGTGTAGCCGTCGCCGAAGCGGAGCGGGACCGTCACGCGGGTGCGGACTGTGGCGCCGGGAAGGCCCGTGGTGGCGAGGAGGTCGGTGGCGGTGGGCAGACGGGTCGGGTCGCTGCTGTCGCTGGCTGCGGTGGCGTCGCGTTGGTCGCGCATATGTGTCGTCTTTCTCCGGGCCGACGGTTGTGGTGCGGAGGGTGGGCCTCCATGTTTCAGTTTTGAAGCACAACCTCGGTCGGAGACTCTATCCCGTGCTTTAAGTTTCAAGCAACCTGTTTGACGGAGTGGCCGCCCTTACTCCGCGGAGGAGCGCCGCCGCCACGGCAGGCCGTCGCACCCCGGGCGTTCCTCGTCGCCCTGGAGCGCATCCGTGATACGGGCGCAGATCTCCTCGAGCTGGGTCACCTGCTCGGGAGTGAGGTGATCGAAAACGGCGGCACGGACCGTCTCGACATGCCCCGGCGCCGTGCGTTCCAGGAGCTCCATGCCCGCGTCCGTAAGAACCGCCAGACTGCCGCGCCGGTCGGTGGGGCACCCCTCCCGGCGCAGCGTGCCGTCCTTCTCCAGGCGGGTGACGACGTATGTCAGCCGACTGCGCGTGATCTTCAGCGTCTCCGCGAGGTCGGTCATCCGCATCTGGCGGCCGGGCGCGTCGGAGAGGTTGGCGAGAACGGAGTAGTACAGATGTGGCATGCCGGCCTCCTGCTGGAGCTGCCGGTCGACGGTGTCCTCCAGGAGCCATGACGCGGCGAGGTACGAGCGCCAGGCGCGCTGTTCCCCGGGAGTGAGCCAGCGGGTCGTCATATCGCACAGTGTAGTTATTGTTTAAATCTTGAAGCAAGGGTGGCCGAGGCTCTCGCCGGACCTCGACCACCGGCCCTGCCCTGACGCATCCTGACCACGCGGCCACGGGCCCCGGACACGGACCCTGGCCAACGACCTCGGCCGGCGAACCCTGCCCCCGGCCCCGGCCCCCCGACCGATCCTCGACCCCGGCCCCGATCCCTGGAGCGCACCCTCATGGCCCATCCCTATGTCCTGTTGTCCGCCGCCGTCTCCCTCGACGGCTTTCTGGACGACACCGGGCCCGAGCGGCTCCTGCTGTCCGGGCCGGAGGACTTCGACCGAGTCGACGATGTGCGGGCGGGCAGCGACGCGATACTCGTCGGCGCGGGCACGCTGCGCACCGACAACCCGCGGCTGCTGGTCTACTCGGAGGAGCGGCGCGCGGCCCGGGTCTCCGCCGGGCTGCCGGAGTACCCGTTGAAGGTTGTGGTCAGCGCGTCCGCGGACCTCGACCCGGACGCCCTCTTCTGGCACACGGGCGGCGCGAAGGCCCTCTACACCACGGACAAGGGCGCGGAACGGCTGCACGGGCTGCTGCCGGCGGACGTGGACGTGGTCGCACTCGGCCCGGACGTGGAGTGGGGGGCCGTGCTCACACATCTGGGCGAGGTCAAGGGCGTCAGGCGGCTCATGGTCGAGGGCGGCGGGCGGGTGCACACGCAGCTGCTGCAGCAGGGGCTCGCGGACGAGCTGCACCTCGTGCTCGCTCCGCTGGTCGTGGGACAGCCCGACGCCCCGCGGCTGTTCGGGCCGGGGGCCTACCCGCCGGGACGGATGCGGCTGCTGGAGACACGACCGGTCGGGGATGTCGTGCTGATGCGCTACGTACCCACCGCGCCCGGTACCGGCCGGTCGGCCACCGCCGCGGACCGGCGATGGCTGGAGACGGCGTGCGAGCTGGCGGGGCAGTGCCCGCCGTCCCGGACGGCCTTCAGCGTGGGGGCGGTGATCGTCGCGGCCGACGGCACGGAGCTGGCGCGGGCGCACTCCCGGGAGGGCGGGGACCCGGTGGTGCACGCGGAGGAGGCGGCGCTGGCCAAGCTGGACCCGGCGGATCGGCGACTGGCCACCGCCACGGTGTACAGCAGCCTGGAGCCCTGCGCCCGCCGCGCGTCCCGGCCGGCGCCGTGCGCCCGGCTGATCCTCGACGCCGGGGTACGACGGGTGGTCACGGCCTGGCGTGAACCGGACACGTTCGTGGCGGCGGCGGACGGGAACGCGCTGCTGACGGCGGAGGGCGCGGATGTGGTGCTGCTGCCCGGGTACGAGGAGCTGGCCAAGGCGCCGAACACCCATCTGCTGTCCCCGCCCGAAGGCCGCTGACGGCCGAAAAAAGCTGTCAAGCGCCGTGGACGTAAACCTGTGCGCTGCCTATCCCGCGCATGGCGTACACTGGAATCACCGACGCGGGGTGGAGCAGCTCGGTAGCTCGCTGGGCTCATAACCCAGAGGTCGCAGGTTCAAATCCTGTCCCCGCTACTGATGGCCGAGGGCCGGAGTCCGAAAGGGTTCCGGCCCTCGGTGTTTTCTCGTGCCCGCCACCCGTCCGTGTTCCCGGGCGTGTACGCCGGTCGGCCCACAGCGGTCGCCCCCCGCCCGTCCTCCGGGAAGCCTGGACGGGTGGTGCAGCGAGGTAGCGCGTGGCGGATCGAGGAGCCGTGCGACAAGGAGGACGGCGGGCCAGGGCCCGGAAGACCGTACGGCGGGACAGGCGTCCCGTACGACCAGACCATCGGCGGCCCCGCCGTCACCTCTCACCCGGAGAAGGACGTCCGGCCCGGTGACCGCTCCGCCGATGACCCCGATGACCCTCATGACTCCCATAGCCCCCATGACCCTCATGACTGGCCCGGGGACGCCCGGCCTTCGGGGATCGGGCCCGGGGACGCCCGGCCGCCGAGTACCGGCCCGGTGGAGAGCCGCCGGAGTTCGTATGTGCGGGCGCTGCTGCGGGCCCTGCCCGCGCTGCTCATCCTCCTCGGCGTCTGCTGCGGCCGGCTGACCCCGTCGGTCTTCCCGGCCGTCCCCCTGTTCACCGCCGCGCCGCTCGTGGCCGCGCCCCTGCACTCGCTGCGCGGCACCGTGGTCACGGGCGCCGCGGCCCTGGCCGCCGTCCTGGCGGTCCACCTCGGACTCGCCGTACCGGGGCCGTCCGGCGAGGTCACCGAGGCGGTCACCACCGCCGCAGCGGCCGTCCCCGCCGTCCTGATCAACGTGCTCGTACGCCGCAACGACGCCCGCCTCGCCTCCGCCCGCCGGATCGCCGAGGCCGCGCAGCGCGCCGTACTGCCCGAGCCCGCCGCCCGGATCGGGGGCCTGCTGATCGCCGCCCGGTACGACGCGGCGCAGGCCGACGCCTCCATCGGTGGCGACCTGTACGCCGTGCAGGACTCCCCGCACGGAGTACGTCTCGTGGTCGGGGACGTGCGGGGCAAGGGGACGGGTGCCGTGGCCGCGGTCGCCGTCGTCATCGGCGCCTTCCGGGAGGCGGCCGAGCAGGAGGCGTCCCTGGAGGCCGTCGCCCAGCGCCTGGAGCGTGCGCTGTCGCGTGAGGGCGTCCGCCGGGAGGGCCCCGACGCCCACGAGGGGTTCACCACCGCCGTCCTGGCGGAGATCCCGCACGAGGAAGGCGCCGTCCGCATCGTCAACCGCGGCCACCCCGCCCCCCTGCTCCTGCTCCCGGACGGCACCCTGCGCGAACTGGAGGCGCGCGAGCCGGGGCTGCCGCTCGGGATGGGCGACCTCGCCCTCTGGCCCGACCGCGCGGAGGAGTGGGACTTTCCGCCCGGTTCGACGCTGTTCTTCTACACGGACGGCGTCTCGGAGGCCCGGGACGCGCGCGGCGAGTTCTACGACCCCGCCGATCGCCTCGCCGGGCGGGTCCTGCCCACTCCGGGCGCGGTGCTGGCCGCCGTCACGGAGGACGTCGCCCGCCACACCGGCGGCCAGGCCACGGACGACATGGCGCTGCTGGCCGTGCGCCGCCGGTCCGAGCGCTCATGAAGACCTTGGAGGACCAAAAGCCGTGGGGCGCCCGGACCTTGTCACGGTGGGTGAACGGGCGAACCCCCTCCGCATAACAACTGACACACCATCAGTATGGGTGGGGCGGGTGAGGCAGGGTCAAGTCGCCCGTTTTTCACCGTTCGTGTCGTGAAAGTCCTGGCCAAGAGCGTTAATGATCTGTCCGAACGGCTTGGAATCCGGTGCCCGGGTCTATTAACGTTCGATAACGCAGCGCGGTCGTCCCAGCCGTCACCCGAGGCGGCTCCGTGCGCGTGTGCCGAATCCCGCAAGGGAACCGGGGAACCACCAACTTGGGGTGAATCGGGCGGATGCCGCCGTGTCAAAACGGTCGGTATACGCGCGTAGGAGACCTTCCCCTCCGAACCCGTCAGCTAACCCGGTAGGCGAAACGGAAGGAAAGGAGTGCGCCCACGTGGCGTCCAACCGGCCTGCCGAGAGTACCTCGTTCGCCCCTGGCGGCACGCAGACGATCGGCTTTGCGTCCCGCACCGACGAGGGCCCCTGGGAGGAGTGGAACCCCACCGAGGATTCCGTCCGCCCCGTCCGCGGTCGGCACCGCGTCACCAAGCAGCGCGGCGGCGGGCTCGCCCGCAGCTCCACCGTTCTCGGCGTCGGCGTGATGGCCGCGGTCGGCGCGGGCGGCATGGCCACCGCGCAGACCGGGAAGCCGCCGGTGTCCATATCCCTGCCCGACCTCTCCTCGGTCACCGACTCGGCCAAGTCGCTCATCGGCGAGGACACCAGCGCTCCCAAGGGCTCCGCCACCCCCCTGAGCACCGCGGGTGTCAGCACCGCCGACGCCGCCGCGGGCACCGAGGACGCGGGCGAGGTGCTGCGCGCCCGGATCATGCGGCAGGCCGAGTCCCAGCAGGACCGGATGGCCGCAGCGGCCGCACAGGCCGCCGAGGACGCCGCCGCGAAGAAGGCCGCCGCCGCGGCGGCCAAGGCGCAGGACGCCGCCCGGGCCAAGGCCGCCGCCGAGAAGAAGGCGGCGGAGGCGGAGGCCAGGAAGAAGGCCGAGGCCGCGCGCCTGGCGGAGCTCGCCAAGCAGTACGCGCTGCCCACCTCCTCGTACACCCTGACCTCGCGCTTCGGTGACGCCGGCGCCATGTGGTCCTCCGGCTACCACACGGGTCTCGACTTCGCCGCCCCCACGGGCACGCTCATCAAGGCCATCCACAGCGGCACCATCACGCAGGCCGGCTGGGCGGGTTCGTACGGCTATCGCACGGTCCTGACCCTCGACGACGGCACCGAGCTGTGGTTCTGCCACCAGTCGTCGATCAGCGTCACCGTCGGCCAGAAGGTGTCCACGGGCGATGTCATCGGCCGCGTGGGCGCCACCGGCAACGTCACCGGGCCGCACCTGCACCTGGAGGTCCACCCGGGCGGGGGCAGCGGGATCGACCCGATGGCGTGGCTCCAGGGCAAGGGCCTCAACCCCTGACGCCTGGGTCCATGACCCCGGCGCCCGTTCCCTCCTCCTGCCCCGCCCTTTCCCGGACCCGCCACTCCTCTCCTGAGCCCCGGCGGTCCTGACGACATCCCCCCGACGTCAGGGCTGCCGGTCAGGTGAGCGGAACAGGCACGCGGAACGGCCCACGGGCGGAACAGGCACACGGAACGGCCCACGGGCGGAATAGACGCTTCCGGTACGGGCGTTGAGACGGGCATGACGTCTCTTCTCAAGCTCGGCTCCTCGGATCTCGAGGTCTTCCCCCTCTCCCTCGGCGGCAATGTCTTCGGCTGGACCGCCGACGAGACGCAGTCCTTCGCCGTGCTCGACGCCTATGTGGCCGCCGGCGGCAACTTCGTCGACACTGCCGACGTCTACTCGGCGTGGGGCCCCGGCAACAAGGGCGGCGAGTCCGAGACCGTCATCGGCAAGTGGCTGGCGGCCCGCTCCAACCGCTCCGACGTGATCATCGCGACCAAGGTCAGCCAGCACCCCGAGTACCGGGGGCTGGGCGCCGCCAACATCAAGGCGGCGGCCGACGCGTCCCTGCGCCGCCTGGGCACCGATTGCATCGACCTCTACTACACGCACTTCGACCAGCCGGAGGTGCCGGTCGAGGAGATCATCGGCGCGCTCGACGACCTGGTGAAGGCGGGCAAGGTGCGCGCCATCGGCGCCTCCAACATCTCCGCCGAGCGCCTCCAGGCGTCGCTCGACTTCTCCGACCGCGAGAACCTGGCCCGGTATGTAGCGCTCCAGCCGCACTACAACCTGGTCTCCCGCGACACCTACGAGGGCCCGTTGCAGGACGTGGCCGTCCGGGCGGGCCTGGCGGCCGTTCCCTACTACGCGCTCGCCTCCGGCTTCCTCACAGGCAAGTACCGGCCGGGCACCACCGTGGACTCGGCACGGGCGCAGGGGGCGGGCAAGCACCTGGAGACCGAGCGCGGCCGACGCGTGCTCGGGGCCCTCGACAAGGTCGCGCGGGCACGGGGCGCGGAGATCGCGACGGTCGCGCTGGCGTGGCTTGCGGCCCAGCCGACGGTCCTGGCCCCGATCGCCTCCGCCCGCACGGTGGAACAGCTGCCCGCGCTGCTGGCGGTGGCGGACCTGACCCTCACGGAGGAGGACCTGGCCAAGCTGACTGAGGCGTCGGCGTAGCGCGCGGTAGCGACCGTCCGCGACGGCGGAGCCGGCGGCGCCGCACCGCCCGCGACCCTACGAGCGGTAGGGGTTGTATGCGGGATACGGCGACGTCGGCCCGTACGGCGCCGGGTGCCACGGGCCGTACCCGTACCCGGGGCCGTACCCGTACCCGGGGCCTTGCCCGTACCCGGGGCCTTGCCCGTACCCGGGGCCGGGCCAGACCGGTGGGTGCACCGGCGCCGTCGTCCGCGCGGCGTGCGCCAGCGCCGGTCGCGCCACTGCCCGCCGCGCCCACAGCGCGGAGAGCAGCTCCCTCTCCCGCACGACGAAGTCGGCCCCCGCCCGGCCGCGGTGCCCCCGGTGCCGCAGGAACGCCAGGGAGGTCGCGTACGCCTGGTACTCCGCCACCGAGCGCGCCGCCGCCTTCCCGGAGTGCTGCCGCGCGTACTGCCGGGCCAGCCGCCGCGCCCGCATGGAGCCGAGGACGAACGGCTCCACGGGCCCCAGCCATCCGGTGGCCGCGTACGCGGGCAGCTCCTCCCTTACCGTCCTCAGCTCCCGCTGCCGCGTCCAGATCACCAGCCAGGTCAGCAGCGCGAACGCGGGCGCCATGAAGGACGCGTACACCGCGAAGAACCCGTACTCGCCGAACGACGACGACCCGTTCCACATGGAGTGCATGCCCATGGCGAGCAGCAGACCGCCCAGGGGCATCAGGACGCGCAGTGCGGGCCGGCGTTCGGCGTTCAGCGCCGCGATACCGAAGCCGATGCCGGTGAGCACGGTGAACAGCGGATGCGCGAAGGGCGCCATCACCACCCGGACGAAGAAGGTCGCGGCCGTCACGGAGGCGAGCCCGCGCCCACCGCTGATCTGGTCCGTGCCGAAGGCCGTGCCCAGATAGAGGACGTTCTCGGTGAAGGCGAAGCCGGTGGCGGTGACCCCGGCTATCACGACCCCGTCCACGATCCCGGTGAAGTCCCGTCTGCGGAACAGGAATACCAGCAGCAGGGCCGCCGCCTTGGCGGACTCCTCGACGATCGGCGCTATGAGGGTCGCGCCGAGTGTGTCGGCGCTGTTCGGGTCCGCGGTCGCGGTCGCTATCCATCGGGTCGCGAAGCTGTTCGCGACGATGGCGATGAGCGCGGCCGCGCACGCCCCCCATGCGAAGGCGAAGATCATGTTCCGCCAGGGCCCGGGTTCCACCCGGTCCAGCCAGCGGAACGCGGCGACCAGCAACGGCACGGGCAGCACTGCGAGTCCCAGCCCTACCAGGAATCCCTCGGTGCCGGTCTGCTGCCGCACGAGGGCGAGGATGACGAGTCCGGAGAGAGCGAGGAGCGTGATCGGCGCGCCGTAGCGCACCCACCGACGCTGCCACCAGTGCGGGTGCCGGTTCTGGCCCGCGTTGCCGTCGGGATGCGTCGGATACGGGGGACAGATGGCCACGGCATCGACCCTAACGAGACAGGGGCGTCGCCCGCGACGGTACCCGGCGGGCTCGCGGGGCGCTCAGTCGCCGGCGGAGGACTGGTCCCGGTGCGGTACGCGCCGGAACAGCAGGTCGTTCACCACATGCCCCTTGTCCAGCCCCTGGCCCTCGAAACGGGTCAGGGGACGGAATTCGGGCCGTGGCGCATAGCCGCCGCCGGGCCGGGTGTTCTCGAAGTCGGGGTGCGCGGTGAGCACCTCGAGCATCTGCTCGGCGTACGGCTCCCAGTCCGTCGCGCAGTGCACCAGCGCGCCCGGCTTGAGGCGGGCGGCGGCGAGCGTGAGGAACTCGGGCTGGATCAGGCGCCGCTTGTGGTGGCGCTTCTTCGGCCACGGGTCGGGGAAGTAGACGCGCAGCCCGTCGAGCGCGTCGGGCGGGAGCATCTCGCGGAGCAGAATGATCGCGTCGCCGTTCGCGACCCGGATGTTGGTCAGCCCGTTCCGCTCGGCGAGGCCCAGCAGATTGCCCTGACCGGGGGTGTGCACGTCGACGGCGAGGATGTTGGTGTCCGGGTCGTCGGCGGCCATCCGCGCGGTGGCCTCGCCCATGCCGAAGCCGATCTCGAGCACCACGGGGCGCGTGTTCCCGAACAGCTCGGTGAGATCGACGGTCCGCTGCCCGTCGATGTCCAGTCCCCACTGGGGCCACAGCCGTTGCAGGGCGTCCGCCTGCCCGGCCGTGACCCGGCTGCGCCGCGGCTGGAAACTCCGGATCCGCCGCTCGAAGTGGGACCCGGCGGGATCGGCCCTCGGCCCGTCGGGGAAGCGGGGCTCTCCCTTGGCCCGGCTGTGGCGCGGGGAGGCACCGTGGATACGCGGGGGCCGGCCGGCGGGGGCGCCCGCGGGCTCTTGGGGGGCGAAATCGAGAGAGTCAGACACAGTGGCATCAATTTTAGGGGGAGGACGACCGTGACCGGCCGGCCCGGCCCGTCGTACGGCATCGCGACGGCAGCCCGACGGCACCCGGCATGGCGACGGCGGTCGGGAGCCGGGTCCGCGGGCGGCTCACGCCCGGGCCAGTACCGCCAGCGCCCTGCGTGCGACCTCCCGCCCGATCGGCAGCGAGGCGGTGGCGGCGGGCGACGGCGCGTTCAGTACGTGCACCGCCCGTGCCCCCTGCCGGATCAGGAAGTCGTCCACCAGCGTCCCGTCCCGCAGCACGGCCTGCGCCCGCACTCCCGCCGGGGCCCGCACGAGGTCGTCCGCCCGGACCACCGGCAGCAGCCTGCGCACCGCCTGGGTGAACGCCTCCTTCGACACCGACCGCCGCAGCTCACCCGCCCCGTACCGCCAGTGCCGCCGTGCTATCCGCCACGACCCCGGCCATGCCACCGTCGCGCCGAGTTCCCGTGGCCGTACGGCTCCCCAGCCGTACCCCTCGCGGGCCAGCGCGGGGACCGCGTTCGGCCCGATGTGGACCTCTCCGTCGATGCCTCGCGTCAGATGCACCCCGAGGAACGGAAAGGCCGGATCCGGCACCGGATACACCAGCCCCCGCACCAGCTCGGGCCGGGCCAGCGCGTAGTACTCGCCCCGGAACGGCACGATCCGCATGCCGGGCTCGTCGCCGGTCAGCCGGGCCACCTCGTCACAGTGCAGTCCGGCGCAGTTGACCAGCACGCGTGCGCGAAGGACCGTCCCGTCGGCCGTGCGCACGGCGACGCCCAGGGCCGGGCGCCGGTCGATCCGTACGACCTCCGCCCCGTACCGGATCTCCGCCCCGGAGGCCTCGCCCAGCTGCCGGGCGACCGCCACGAAGTCGCAGATCCCGGTCGTGCCCACGTGGATGGCGGCGAGACCGCGCACCTCCGGCTCGTACTCCGCGATCTGGGCCGGGCCCAGTTCCCTGACCGGTATGCCGTTCTCCCGGCCGCGCTGGACGAGTGCGTGCAGGCGGGCCAGCTCCTCGCGCTCCGTGGCGACGATCAGCTTGCCCGTGACGGAGTGCGCGATGCCGTACTCGGCGCAGAACTTGACCATCTCGGCGGCGCCCTTCACCGCGTAGCGCGCCTTCAGGGAGTCGGGGCGGTAGTAGATCCCGCTGTGGATGACCCCGCTGTTGCGCCCCGTCTGATGGCGGGCCGGCCCTGACTCCTTCTCCAGGACCGTCACCCGGGTGCCCGGGGCGGCACGCGTGATCGCATACGCCGTCGACAGGCCGACGATGCCGCCGCCGATCACCAGCACGTCGCAGTCGTACGCGATCTTCCGCACCTGCTCCACCTCCCGGTTTCGATAGTGCACTGCGCCACTGACAATGCCCTCAAACCCCGGAGGAACCGAAGACCGCGCAGGTCACACGGCCGCGTCGGGCCCCGGAAGGGCGCGTCGGCCCCGGAAGGCGCGCCGGGCCCCCGGAAAGGGACCCGGGCCTCCCGGCGGCGCGCCTACGCCGGTGCCATCAGCAGCGGCCGTGCCCGCTCCCGCAGCTCCGCCACGCGCGGTTCGTCCCCGTACGGCTCCAGCCGGTGCAGCAGGTCCCGCACGTACTCGGTGGTGCGCGCCGACGATATGCGGTTGGCCACCTCCACCGCCCGCACGCCCTGCTCGCAGGCCGCGTCCAGGTTGCCCGACTCCAGTTCGGCGACCGCCGACACGACCAGCCGCAGCCCGTGCGAGCGCACGAACTCCTCCGTGGGCCGGGACAGCGCCTGCTCGGTGAAGCGGCGGACCTGGCGCGGGGCCTTGAGGTCGCGGTAGCACTCGGCGGCGTCGGCCGCGAAGCGGTCGTAGGAGTAGAAGCCGAGCCAGGACGGGTCGTTGTCGCCGTCGCGGGCCCGTTCCAGCCAGCCCTCGGCGGCCTTCAGGGCCGCGCCGGCCGCCTGGGCGTCACCCGCGCGCGCGTGCGCCCGGGCCTCGACCAGACGGAAGAAGCTCATGGTGCGGGCCGTGGCCAGGCCGCGGTTGCGTTCCAGGGCGGCCTGGGCGAGGTCGACGCCCTCGTCGCCGAAGCCGCGGTAGGTCGCCTGGAGCGACATGGAGGCCAGGACGTATCCCCCGAGGGGCACGTCGGCGGCCGCCCGGGCGAGGCGCAGTGCCTGGATGTAGTAGCGCTGGGCGGCCTCCTGCTGTCCCGTGTCGAAGGCCATCCAGCCGGCCAGCCGCGTCAGTTCGGCGCTCGCCCCGAACAGCGCCCGGCCCACCTCGTCCGAGTAGGAGCCGAGCAGCAGCGGCGCCGCCTCCACTCGTAAGCACTCGGGCACCATGGACGAACGCCAGTCGCCGCCCCCGTACTTGGAGTCCCAGCGTCTGGCGTCCTCCGCGGCCTCGCGGAGTTTCCGTACGTCGCTGTGGCCGACCTTCAGCGGTGCTCCCGA
Source organism: Streptomyces sp. NPDC046931 (assembly GCF_040644655.1). NCBI lineage: Bacteria > Bacillati > Actinomycetota > Actinomycetes > Kitasatosporales > Streptomycetaceae > Streptomyces > Streptomyces sp. NPDC046931. Next base: position 10,227 of record NZ_JBEYWX010000002.1, on the reverse strand, counting down.
TCCGTCGCCGGAGCCGGGGTCGCGCGCCACCGAGCTGTCGGCCGGGGTTATCAGCCAGCGGGAGGCAGGGGTGGCGTAAGCGCTCACCGCGAACGATCCGGCCAGCGACTGCCAGATGCCGCCGCCGGTCCGGCGCCCGGCGAGGTCGAGGCGGTACAGCTCCGTCGCCGACTTCACCGCCTGTCCTACGTCCCGGGGGAAGGCGAGGCCCACTTCCGGTGCGGGATCCGCGTCCGCCAGCCCGATCTCGTGGAGCGGTACCGGGCGGCCGAGCTTCTGGCCGATGGCCGCGGCGATGAGATGCGGCGCGGCGCCCTGCGGCACCATGCCCTTCGACACCCAGCGCGCCACCGAGGTCTTGTCGTAGCGAAGCGTCAACCCGCGTTGGGCGCCAAGGTCGTTGACGCGCCGGGCGAGTCCTGCATTGCTGATTCCCGCGAGGGCGAGAACGGCGCCGAGCTTTTCGTTCGGCCCGCGTTGCTCCCTGGACATGCGCCACCCCTCGAACAGACGGCTGCCGCAGCGATGGCATAACCGTGCGGCATTCGTAAACCCAGCGTAGTTCGCCGCATCCCATGCGTTAAGGGGCTTAAATCCGGATGGCGGGATTGTGGTCCGTACCTCAGTACGGAGTGTTGCGGTGTGCTCCTGGTGTGTGGCCGTGCGCCCGCCCGTGCGCTCTTCTCCGGCCACCGGGGGAACGGTTCCATGGGCCGTGCGTGGGTCGGCCCGCTGCACTGGATCCAGTGGGCTGGGGGACACCGCCGCCTCCATCCCCGCGGGCGGCGGACCGGTCCGGGAGGCGAACTCCGCCTCCCGGACTGTGCGTTGCGCAGCCCCTGTACGGAGCGTGCGCACGCCTGCCTGCCCTCCACCGCTTTGGCTGAAAATCGACGGTGGTTTTCGGGGGTGATCAAGCCCCCCACCATGACTCTTGAGGGCGCGAACAGCGTTTTCGGGGAGCGAATCGGGGGCGCATTCGCGTCGCTGTCTTTCTCCGTTCTCCCTGCCCGAAAAGGGAGTTCACCGGCTGGTGGCCGGAGGTCCAAGGGCGCGTTGCGGGGCGTGTAAGGCGTGGCGCAAGCCCTCCGGCGCGCGTTCTTCGTGGCAGCATGGGAGCCGTTCGTACGGTGCACTGGTTGTCCACAGCCTGTGGAGGCGTCGATGCGGTGGTTGGTGGGATGGAGCAGCACCGCCGCTGGAGCCGCCGGGCCGGGATCGGCCGGAGCCACCGGATACGACGGTGAGACCGTGCACCCGGTTGGCGCCCAGCTCCTGTGGGGCGACCCCGATCCCCTGTGGGCCGTCGGTGACTGGCGCCCCGACGAAGTGCGCGTAGTGAAGGCGGACGCGCAGACCCGTATCGCGGTCCTCGGCATCTGCGGGGCCTCCGACGAGGAACTGCGCGTCGGCCTGTTCGCCGCCCGTGGAGGAGCACTTCGCCATCTGACCGCCTGGTCCGGCAGCTACACCGCCGTCGTCCAGGTCGGGCGCAGGATCACGGTGTGCGGTGATCTCGCCGGCGCGCGGCCCGTCTTCCACACCCCCTGGGCCGGCGGCACCGCGTACGCGACCGCCGCGCTCCCCCTCGCCGACCTCATCGAGGCCAATCTGGACTTCGGGCACCTGGCGGCCCTCCTCGCCGCCCCCGACGTACCGGCCGCGCTCCACGACTCGACCCCCTACGACGGCGTACGGCGCATTCCGCCGGGTCACGCGCTCATCCTGCGCGCGGGGGCCCGGGAGATCGCCGGCTATGAACCGGTCGCCTCCCTGGCGGTCGCCGCGCCTCCGGCGGACCCGGCCGACGCCGTGGACGCGGTGCGCGACGCCCTGGTCGACGCCGTACGCGCTCGGCTGGCGGCACCTCGGCATGTGCCGGGCGTCGAGATCGACCCCGGACCCGTCCCCGGAATGGGACCGGCGGAACGCCGCGCGGCGCGCGGCATGCCCGTTCCCGGGATCGGCGCGGACCTCTCCGGAGGGCCGGCCTCCGGCACGCTGGCTCTTCTCGCGGCCGGCCTTCCCGGGATGCCCGGCACGATCCTCGGGCACGGCACCGGTGCCGGCGAACGCCTGCTGGCCGTCACCTTCAACGACCTCGCCGTGCGGGGCCGCGACGCCGAGCTGGAGCGGGCCGGCACCCTCGCCGCCAATCCCCGTCTGCACCATGTGGTGGTGACCGGAGGAGAGGAAGCGCTCCCCTACGCCGAGCTCGAGGCCCCGCTGACCGACGAGCCGGGCCCCTCCCTGGTGACGGCGGCCAGGCACCGCGCGCGACTGGCTTCGGGCAGCGCGGACCACTTCACGGGCTACGGCGCGCGCCAGGTCCTCGACGCGCATCCGGCCCGTCTCGCGGACCTGCTGATGGACCGCAGGCGACGCCATCTCGTGCGTCCGGTCGCCGCGCTGGCGAGGGCCGACGGCTCGGTGATGGTCTCGGCGCGCGTGTACGCCGCGGCGCGCAAGCTGGCCCGCACGTCGTACCGGGCCGGTGTCGCCTCGCTCGCCGACCGTCTGATGCAGCAACGCTTCGAGGAGCCCGGGGGAGCGGTGGGTGCGTCGCTCGCCGCCCTCACCTGGGCCAGACCGGGGCCGGCGGCGCGCTGGCTGACGGGCGAGGCCCTCGCGGAGGTATCGGCTCGCCTGCAAGGAGCCGCCGGCCAGGCGGGAGCCGGTCCCGGGCAGCGCCCCGGAGACCACCGCGCGCGTGCCGCGCTGGCGAGACACGCGGCGGACGTACGGGTGCTGGAACAGGCCGCCGAGATCCGTTCCCAGCGGCTGCACTCGCCGTTCCTGGACAATCAGGTCGTCCGTGCCTGCCGTGTGCTGCCGGAGGCGCTGCGGGTGCAGCCGGGGGCGCGGGCGGCGATCCTTCGCACGGTCCTGGAGGGCGCGGGTGTCGGGGGACTGCCGCCCGGCTGGGGCGCCCCCTCGCATGCGTCGTCGGCGGCCGCGGCCCGAGCCGGTCTCCGGGTGGCCGTTCACTCCCTGATGGCCCTGTTCGACACGCCTCTGCTGGCGGAGGCGGGTCTGGTGGAGGCCCGGGTCGTCCGCAAGGCGGTGCGCGCCGCGGCGGACGGCGAGCCCCTCCCGCTGGACGGCCTCGCGGACCTGGTCTCCCTGGAGCTGTGGCTGCGCCGCCTGCTCGCCCGCCGGGGCACATGCTGGTCGGGCACCCCCGCCCGGGCGCGCGCGGTACCGGCGGGCATATCGGCACGCGGGCGAGCGCTCGGGGCCGGGACGTAAGCACCGCAGGCCCGACGGCGCATCCTCCCCTGCGTGAGCGTCCCCGACCCCCGTACGCGGGCGACGCGGTGCCCGCGTACGGGAGGTTCCGTCGGGTGGTGGGCCCCCGGTGCCCGGGGCCCGGCCGACTCACGCCGGGCGGGACCGCAGTCCCTCCAACAGGATGTCGAGCAGCCGGGTCGAGGCCGCCGCCTGCTGTGCCGCGTCCGGCAGCGAGGGCGCCGCCGTGGCGATCACCAGCAGCACGTCCGAGACGGTGACGTCCGCCCGCAGCTCACCCGCCGCGCGCGCCCGCTCCACGAGCTGTCCGACGACCTCCAGCAGCGTCGCCGTGCCCACGTCGTCCGGCTCCGGCGCGGGCTGGGCCACGAGCCGCAGCTCGGTGGCCGAGGGCATCCGCTGCTGCGGCAGCCGCGCCTCGTCCACGGGCGCCGCGCCGGGACCCTCGGTCCCTTCCTCGACGACCCCGACCCGGAGCACCTGCGGCGGCAGCAGCCGCCCCGCGCCCGACGCCACCGACGTCCGCAGGAAGCGCGACAGCGCCGACCACGGATCGTCCTCCTGGCCGAGTGCCGCCCTGGCCTGGTCGGTCAGCCGGGACGTCTCCTCCTCGGCTATCCGCCGCACCAGGACGTCCTTGCTCGGGAAGCGCCGGTAGACCGTGCCGACGCCGACCCGCGCGCGCCGTGCCACGTCCTCCATCGGTGCGCCGTACCCCAGTTCGCCGAAGACCTCGCGCGCCGCGCGCAGTACATGTTCCAGGTTGCGCTGTGCGTCCACCCGCAGCGGCGTCGTCCGCGAAACGTCCTCGCGTCCGTTGCCCGCCGCAGCGCCCACCGTGCCCGCCGCTGCCACAGCGGACGCGGATGACCAATGAGAGTCCTGAATGTGCATAAGTGTTCCCCCGGTAATGACGTCTCCCCCCGGAGACTCTCCCCGCCATCGGAAGCCGGAGCGTACGGAACGAGCGTCGTACGTGTCCGGGCCCGCCCGTCGCGAGCCCGTCGAGCGCGTCCCCCTACACCCCGTCGACACACGAACATAGTTGAGAGGGGGTCAATTCAGAAGGGGCAGGTTCCGCACGGAGCGCCCCCCGATCGGAGTACGGGCCGGTTACGTCCCGATTGCGCCCCCGAGTTCCACCCGGCTCACACCCACTGACCTGCGGATTTTCCGTGTACTCCGGTAATCCGGCCAACCCTGCGGGGTACCGCCGTCCGGTCACACAATGTGCCAGACCTGTGGACAAACTCGCGCGCCCGGTGCGTCATGGGATGGTGACGGCTGCATTTCATCGGGCGACGCCCACCGAACCCCCGAAGTGTGTGCGCATCCTCATCGTGGGCGGCGGCTACGTCGGCCTGTACACGGCCCTGCGGTTGCAACGGAAGCTGAAGGCGGAACTCGGCCGGGGCGAGGCGGAGATCGTGGTGGTCTCGCCCAATCCCTACATGACGTATCAGCCGTTCCTGCCCGAGGCGGCCGCCGGAGCCATCTCGCCGCGCCACGTGGTCGTCCCGCTGCGCCGGGTCCTGGACGGCTGCCATGTGGTCATCGGCGAGGTCACCGCCGTCGACCACGCCAAGCACACCGCCACGGTCGCCACCCTCGCCACCGGGGAGAGCGGGCGGACGGAACAGTTCTCGTACGACGAACTCGTCCTCGCCCCAGGCTCGATCTCGCGCACCCTTCCGATCCCCGGCCTCGCCGATCACGGCATCGGCTTCAAGACCCTCGAAGAGGCCATCGGCCTGCGCAACCACGTCATCGAACAGATGGACATCGCCTCCTCCACCCGCGACCCGGCGATCCGTGACGCGGCCCTCACGTTCGTCTTCGTCGGAGGCGGATTCGCCGGAGTGGAGGCGCTCGGCGAGCTGGAGGACATGGCGCGCTACGCCGCGCGCTACTACCACAACGTGAAGCCCGAGGACATGAAGTGGATCCTCGTGGAGGCAACCGGCCGCATCCTCCCGGAGGTCGGAGAGGAGATGGGCCGGTACACGGTCACCGAGCTGCGCCGTCGCAACATCGACGTACGCCTCGAAACCCGCCTCGAGTCGTGCGTCGACCGGGTGGCCGTCCTGTCCGACGGCGCACGCTTCCCGACCCGTACGGTCGTGTGGACCGCCGGGGTGAAGCCCCACCCGGTGCTCGCGGCCACGGACCTGCCGCTGAACGGCCGCGGGCGTCTGAAGTGCACCCCCGAGCTGACCGTGGAGGGCGTCACGCACGCGTGGGCCGCGGGGGACGCGGCCGCCGTCCCGGACGTCACCGCGGAGGACCCGGGCGCGACGACCGCACCCAACGCCCAGCACGCGGTGCGCCAGGCCAGGGTCCTCGGCGACAACATCGTGCGCTCGCTGCGCGACCAGCCCCTGGAGACGTACGCCCACAAATACGTCGGCTCGGTCGCCTCCCTGGGGCTGCACAAGGGCGTGGCACACGTCTACGGGCGCAAGCTGAAGGGCTACCCCGCCTGGTTCATGCACCGCACGTACCACCTGAGCAGGGTGCCCACCTTCAACCGCAAGGCCCGGGTACTGGCCGAGTGGACCCTGGCCGGACTCTTCAAGAGGGAGATCGTCTCCCTCGGTTCACTCGAACATCCCCGTGCGGAGTTCGAACTCGCGGCCGGTGGAAAGCCTTCAGGGGACCCGAAGGGGTCGTCCTGACCGGATCCAGGAACTACCCCGTAAGGGCCGACGTCTGACGGATGTCGGCCCGGTCCGACAGACTGGTCCCCGACCCCGGGCGGGCCGACCCCCGCCCTGACGAACCCACCAGGCTTTCCCCACTGTGCCGCCACCCCGGGGGCAGGCCCCCGGACTCCAGACCGGATCCGGAGCCGGCCGGCTACGACAACGACAAGGCAAGGAATCGGTGAACTTCACGCGCTGGAGCGCCCGGCTCCCCGGAACGCAGCGCCGCGCCGCAGCGCGGACCGAGCACGCGGTCCCCCCGGACCGGCGGGGAGAAGGCTCCGTGCCCGCGGCCCGCGCCGAGCGGCTCACCGAAGACCCGCCGGGCGTGCCAGCCGTCGACGAACTGCCGGTGCGCGAGGTCCTCGACCGCATCCCGGCCCTCGTCGCCCTGGTGCACGGCCCGGACCACCGCGTCGCGTACGTCAACGACGCCTACGCCGCGGCCTTCGGCCCCCGGCCACTGGGCGAACCCGCGTGCGAGGCACTTCCCGAGCTGGAGGAACTCGGGCTCCTTCCGCTTCTGGACCAGGTGCTGCGCAGCTCCAGGCCGCGCACGGTCAAGTCCCGCAAAGCGCCCGGTGGCCGCTCCTACACGTTCACATGTACGCCGGTCGACGTACCCGGCGACACCTCCCGGGGCGTGCTCGTGTTCGCCGCCGACGTCACCGACCACGCCGAGGCGGCGGAGCGGCTGCGCGCCAGCGAGCGCGAGCAGCGCCGCACGGCGGTGACCCTTCAGCGCTCCCTGCTGCCCCAGGAGCTGGAACAGCCCGACGATCTGCGCATCGCCGCCACCTACCAGCCCGGCGGCACCGAGGCCGCGGTCGGCGGCGACTGGTACGACGTCATCACCCTCGGCGGCGGCCGCACGGCCCTCGTCATCGGCGATGTGATGGGCAGAGGCGTCAGAGCCGCCGCGGTGATGGGCCAGCTCCGCACGGCCGTCCGCGCCTACGCCCGCCTCGACCTGCCCCCGCACGAGGTCCTACAGCTCCTCGACGGTCTCGCCACGGAGATCGACGCCAACCAGATCGCCACCTGCGTCTACGCCGTCCATGACCCGAACGAGGGCCGCCTGGTCTACGCATCGGCCGGCCACCTCCCGATCCTGGTCCGCGACGAGAACGGCAGTGTGCTGCGGGCCGACGAGCCCACCGGCCCGCCCCTCGGCACGGGTGGCTGGATGTATGCGTCGGGCTCGGTTCCGCTGGGGCCCGGTTCCACCGCCGTCCTCTACACGGACGGTCTCGTCGAGCGCCGGGACGCCGACCTGGACGAGGGCATCGCGGCCCTGGAGAGCGCCCTCTCCGGCGCGACGGGCACGCCGCAGGTGATCTGCGACCGCCTGCTGCGCTCGGCGGGCGTCACCGCGGGTCACGACGACGACGTCGCGGTCCTCGTGCTCGAGCACCCCGCGCGTACGGGCCCGGACGGCGACCTCTTCCGCAACGCCGCCCTGGAGCTGCTCGGCGGGGTGGAGGCGGCGCCACGCGCGCGTGCCTTCGCCTCCGGGGTCCTGACGAGCTGGCGGTTCCCGGCGGATCTGCACGATCTGGGGGTGCTGGCGGCGAGCGAACTGGTGGCGAACTCGCTCCAGCACGGCATGCCGCCGATGAAGCTGCGCCTCAGACGCACGGACCGCCGGCTGATCGTCGAGGTGACCGACGGGGACGACCATCTGCCCCGCCGCCGCCGGGCGGAACCGGCGGACGAGGCGGGGCGGGGCATCGCGATCGTGGCGACGATCGCGTCGAGCTGGGGCTCGCGCCGCACACCCGGGGGCGGGAAGGCGGTGTGGTGCGAGTTCGCCCTGCCGCGGGGCGCGGGCTGAGTGGCGGGGGTCCGGCTCAGGCGCGCGCCGACGCGGGTTCCGCCGCCGGGCCGCCTTGCGCCACCACCAGGGTCCGCCCGGACCACGGCTGGTTCTGCGCGGAGGTGAGCCGCCGCCCGAGCCGGAGGGCCAGAACCGTGATGCCCAGGGAGAACAGCAGGAATGTGACGACGTACGGCGCGGGCAGCGACGCGGCCAGCGGACCGCCCACCGCCGGGCCGACCGCGAGGGCCAGCTGTTTCACCAGAGCGAAGGCCGAGTTGTACTGACCGGCCATCCCCGTGGGCGCGAGATCCGCCACAAGCGGCGCGAGCGTCGGCGACAGCATCGCCTCACCGAGACCGAACAGCGCGTACGTCGAGACGAACGCGGCGGTCGCCATGGCCTGGCTGCCGTGCCCGAGGCCGGCCCACCCGGCCAGGGCCCACGCGACGGCCCAGACGAATCCCACCGCCGCGATGACCCGGGACCGCTTGCGCCGCTCCACGAACTTCAGCACCGCGAACTGCGCGACCACGATCACGGCCGTGTTCGCGGCAAGCGCCGTACCCAGAGCGGACGTCGAGATGCCGGCCGCCTCCACGCCGTACGCGCTCAGACCGGACTCGAACTGGCCGTAGCAAGCGAAGAACAGCACGAAGCCCAGCACGCACAACTGCACCATGGCCCGATTGCCCAGCAGCTGCTTCCAGCTCGCCCGGCCGCTCTGCGGGGCCCCGTCCTCGATGCCGGGCGCGTGCGGGATCCGGACCGTCGACATGAGGACGACGAGCAGCAGGAAGATCGCGGCCTCGATCGCGAACAGCAGGGTGAAGGACGCCGCGCGGGAGGTGTCGATGAGGTGGCCCCCGATCAGACCGCCGACGCCGAGGCCCAGGTTCTGGAGGAAGAACTGGAGGGCGAAGGCGCGCGACCGGGTCTCCGAGGTGGAGCAGTCCACGATCATGGTGGCAAGCGCCGGCTGCATCACGGCCTGCCCGGCACCGAGCACCGCGGCCGACAGCAGCACGCTCACCGCGGTCCCGGACAGTCCCAGGGTGAGCGATCCGAGGGCGGCGGTGGCGAGGGCGGCGAGCAGAACCGGAAGGGGGCCGCGCCGGACGATGGCCCGTCCGGCGATCGGCAGCACCACGAGCGCGGCCACGGCGAAGACGGCGAGTACGACACCCGCCGTCGCTGCACCGAGATCCCGCACCTGCGCCACATAGACGTACAGATACGGGACGGTGAAGCCGAGTCCGAATGCGCTGAGTGCGTTGCCCACGTGGATCCGGCGCATCGCTGCGCCCATCGCCCTGGTCACGTTCACCTTCTTCCTTCCGAGGAGGGCACCCCTGGGCGTGACCCGGAGGTCTTGCGCTTGAAGCGGTTAGCCCTGAACACTTAGAACCTAAAGTTTCGACCTAAACAGTACACTCCGAAGGACTTCAACGCCAAGCGATGGCGTGCGATACTGCGGTCATGGGCGACAACCCCGGCGTCAGTGAGCCGACCCTCGACGAACAGATCGCCGCCTACCAGCGCGAATTCCGGGACCTGGACCCCCAGGTCGAGAAGATCGTCTCGGCGCTGTCCCGCCTCAACCGCCGCATGAACGTGGCCTACGGTCGCCAGACCGCCGCGCTGGGCATCAGCAACGCGGAGTGGGAGGTCCTCAAGGCCCTCGTCCTCTCCGGCGCCCCCTATCGGATGGGCCCGAGCGACCTGGCCAAGCGGCTCGGCCTGACGCCGGCCGCGATGACCCACCGCATCGACCGCATGGTGAGCGAGGGCCTGGTCACCCGGGAGCGGGACGAGGCCAACCGGGTCCGTGTGATCGTGGAGCTGACCGCCGAGGGCCGAGAGAAGTGGCTGGAGGCGATGCGCCAGGCCTCCGGGTTCGAGGAGGACCTCCTCCAGGACCTCTCGTCCGAGGAACGCAACCTCCTCGGTGAGGTGCTGACCCGACTGCTGCGCCGCGTGGAACACGCCCAGCCCGATGCGGGCGGCCGCCTGAGCGATCTGGACTGACGCGGCTGAAGGTTTGCCGGCGCGCCTCCCTGGGGAGGCTTGACAGTCCACACCGCGATCCGTAAAGTTCTTCGGGTTGCCACGGAGCCGTAACGGTTCTGCGGCAGCACCTCCGCCGCAGCAGCGGCAGCAACCCACTCAGCAAGATCACCCAATGGGGTCGAATTCGGCGTGCCGGAATTCAATTCGATTTGGGTACGGCGAGTCCGATCCACCGCGATTGGGAATCGCCGGAGAGATCCGCTAGGGTTGGAGGCGTCGGAACGGCCGAAGGGCCGGGAGGACAACCCCGGTTGACTGGGGATCAGGAACCGAACGGGCCGGAAGGCCCCAAGGAATCTGATAAAGTCGACACCGCCGGAAGGCCGAAAGGCCGGAAAGCACCGAGGAAATCGGGTCGAGAAAAGATCTGATAGAGTCGGAAACACCGAA